>NZ_JAXHMV010000008.1:601798-902697 GCF_034521165.1 Thiohalophilus sp. | reverse complement strand
TGACAGGGCCGGCATGGCCACGACCGACTCGGGGTTGCGTGGCACGGACCATTGCTCCCGGGTTAATTGATGCGCGGTATCAATGGCCGCAACCGTGCCGCAGACGCACAACAGGATGACGCTCACAAAGGTTTTCATACAGCCTAGAATACCATTAAACCGGCCGCGGGGTCAGGTTCCAAAGAAGCAGCAGGTTTACTGCTCGCTGTTGTCCAGCGGGGTAATGACCGGTTCTTCCCAGCTGCCGGTGATGTGATAACGTTTTGCCGAAGCCTTGTCGATGCCGCCGCCAAACAGCTTCTCCAGAAACAGGATGGCCGCCCCCACCTGGGTCCCGAACAGCAAGCCGCTGGCCACGGGCAAACTGTCGCCCACCTGCGGGATCACCGTGACCCGCTGATCGAAGTCCCGCTCGGCCAGGCCGGTTCGCCCCTGGATCAGGATCTTCGCCCCCGGCGCATCAATCTTCAGGGCCTTATTGTAGGAATTCCCGTCGCGCAGCTCGAAATCGCCCTGCATACGATCGAAGTGGAAGCCTTCCTGAAAGGTGTCGCTAAAATCGAGCATCAATCGGCGCGGCAGGGCCGAGAGACTGAACAGCCCCAGCAAACGACCGGCACCGGGGTTAACATTCACCAGACTGCCGTCCTGGATTTGCATAGATATCTCACCGGTTAACAAACCAGGTTCAAAGCCGATGGGTGGCGCACGCCAGTGCAGTTCACCGCGGCTTTTCAACTCGCCGCCCCCGATGATGGCGGCAAAACCGAGGTTATCGAGCAACTGACCGAGATTGGGACTGCTCAGATCATAATTGACCTGCGTGGAATGCCGCCCGAGTTCAAACCACCAGTCACCACTGACATGCAGTTGCAGGAGCTCACCCTGCAACCGCAGTCTTTGCAGGCGCAATCCCTTCTGCAGTGAACGCAGCTCGAAATCGAGCTGGCCCAGTGGCTGCTCAGCGTACTGAAATTGTTCGATGCGCCCGCTGATACCCGGCAAATTCGTCGGTGGCGGAGAATACGACGCCGTCTGGGCCGAAGACGTCGGGGTCGCCTGCTCGGGTTCTTCCATCCGGGCCAGCGCCAATCGTTGCATATCGACCCGGATCGGAAGCTGCCATGCACGGACCGCGTCCCCCCGATCGTCATTCACGTATTCGACAGTCCGCCGCCACTGGCCCGGATCAACCCCCTCCAGTGCACCGCTTACCAGCAGGACCCGTTCGTCAGGCAATGATGCCGACGTTGCCGGGCCGCAATGGACCACGCCCCGCTCCAGCTGCATCCGACCCTCACGTTGCACCAGCTCCAAACGTGTGGTCAATTGCTCGCCCAGGGTCAATGAAACGTTATTGCGCTCATCCCCGAACCGGGCTTCAGCCAGCAGCCGCATCGCCTGCGAGGCGGGTTTGTTCAGGGGCACCGGCAAATCCGAGCGAATGCCTTCCAGGGTCGAATCGATGCGTAATAGCGGTTGCTGTGCCGCGTTTTTATCCCCTCCCAGAACCACGGCACCATGCCAGGACGTGGTCCCCGAGACCCGGTGCGCCCAGCGCGGGGCAAGACGTTCGGCCAGTCGTGAGGCATTAACTCGCCCATGCGCCAGAATACTGATCTGGCGATCGCGTTCGGATTCGCCCGAGGTAGCCAGTTCCAGTGTCACCGGCTCATCCAGCAATTGTGCCTGCAATGCCCTGGAACTGACGCCGGTCTGATCGAAATTCACTTCGCCCTCGATCGATCGCAGTGCCAGTTTTTCATCCAGCAGATGGAGCTGGCCGTTACGCAACGTGACCTTGCCCTCATAACGCGTGGGCGCCTGTTCCTCCATCCGTGATCCGAGCGGGATCCATGCCTCGAAACGGGTATGTGCGGTTCCCTCGATGCGCGACTGTTCGATGAAACGTGAACCACCGGGCGCGATCGGGCTGTGGTTCAGAAACCGTGCCACATCGTTCAACTTGCCGTTGGCGTCGACCTGTAATTGCAACCGGGGATTGCGAAAGCTGGCAATGCGGGCCCGCGAGGGTGACAGCCGGGTATCGAACAAACGTCCCTGCCGGGTCAGAATCTCCATCCCGTCACTGGTCAAGGTGGCCGATAAATCAATACCCGTGATCGCCGGCCAGTCCTTTCGATAATCCAGACGCACATCCCGGGCATCCAGGTCCACCTTGAACTGTCCGCGCTGATCGCGAAAAGGAAAGTCGCCCAGCCGACCGTTAAACACCAGCCCGCCTTCGCTGACATGGCCGCTGACAATACTGCGATCCAGCCAGTTCACCAGCTTTTGTTTCATGATGCCGGTCGGATAATAACGACTGGCATGTTCCACCTTGCCGTTTTTAAATCGGGCCTGCAGATCCATATAGGGTGACACGGAACGGTCTTGCGGCAAACTCAATAACAGGCTGGCCGCCAGTTGTATGTGGTCGGTGTCCAATTCCAACTGTTCGCTTTGCAACTGCCAGCCCTGCTCGCTGCGTAACCAGCGTAACGTGCTGTCAAACCGGTTTATCGTCAATGCCTCGCGAAACAGGCGCGGCGCATCGATACTGGCAAAACCGGAATGCAAAGCAACCCGGCCTTGGCGATGATCGGCATAAAGCTGCCCCTGCAGACCGGTGACGCCTGGCAGATTATGCCAGGGCTCGAAGGAAAGGTGCTCGAAAGCGGCCTGCAACCGGTAACGGGGTGCCTGTTGTGCATTGCCTGTATGACGAAAGTGCAGACGCTGGACATCGCCCACCGGCTTGACGCTTTGCAAAAATTCGCGCTGCTGTGCATCAGGCAGGTTGGTCTGCAACAGCAGACCGGCAACATCCTCGATTCGAAAATAGTCACTATCCACTTGCCATTCGGCAGCCTGTGCCTCGTTACCCCGGGTATGACGAATACTGAAACGGGTTTGCGGCCAGACATCGCCGGAGCTCATGTACTGGAAACGGTCCACGTTCAGCGTCCAGCCATCGTCACGATTATCGACATCAAACAGCCCTCCCATCAATCGCACGTGATAGGACTCGTCCATAATCGGTAACGACATATCCAGATCGTAGGCGGTGAGATCGCCACTGAGTTGCGCTATGGCATTATCTTGCCAGGTTCCCCAGAGTTGAAAATCAGCGATCCCCGAATTGAGGCTGACGCCCTGGTATTCGGGTTTGACGCCCCATTTATCCAGCTGTATCGCGTCACCGCGCAGATAGATATCGCCTTTCATCTCACGCGGATTGAGGATGTCACCGCGAACATCCATGGCAATTTCAAAATTCTCACCCATGCGGGCGGGCAGTTTGACCTTGCCGTTAAGCTGATGGCGCTGATTGTCATTGCGCAACACCAGATTGACATCATCAAAACGCAGGAGGTTGCCGCCCTGCTTCAGATCTTTCCAGACTATTGTACTGTTGCGCAGGGACAACCAGCTGCGCTTGAACAACCAGTCCGCCAGCTCCCCCGATCCGCGTGGTCTGCCGGTCTGAAGGGTTTTCTCAAGATTGGTTACATCCACGCCCTGCAACAGGAATCGTCCGTCCTGTTGCCGGGTTATCGCCAGCTGAATACCATCAATCGTAAAATTACGCGGCACGACCTGGCGCTGGCGAACAGAGTCGATCAGGGCTATACCCAGCCGTGCCTGGTCAAAGCGCACCAGTTCACGCTCGCCGGTTTTATCCAGCATATAAACATCATCGAAAATCAATGTGGGCGTAAAACCGACCAACCGGGCATCCATGGACTCGATTCTCACCGTATGATCCAGGAAGGCGCTGGCCAGCTCTTCCAGATCAGAACGATAAGCGGTCAGGTCGGGTAAAAAGATGCGGAACAGGGAGACCAGCACGGCCAGGATGACAACCACGGCCGCCAGGCTGTACCAGAGGATACGTCGAAGAGTGCGCAGGTATTTTTTTGCCGTGGCCACGTTAAACTATCGTCATTCTATCCGGGTGCAGCCAGCATCGGTTACATCAGCACGACATCAAACTGTTCCTGGGTGTATTCCGACTCCACCTGGAACTTGATCGGCTTACTGATAAACTCTTCCAGCTCCGCCACACTGGTTGACTCCTCATCCAGCAACATATCCACTACCGGCTGAGCTGCCAGCACCAGAAACTGCCGGGCATCGAACTGGCGCGCCTCGCGCAAAATCTCGCGGAAGATCTCGAAACAGACCGTTTCCGAGGTCAACAGGGTACCGCGCCCGTTACAGATAGGACACGGTTCACACAGAATATGTTCCAGACTTTCGCGGGTTCGTTTTCGGGTCATCTCCACCAGCCCCAGACTGGAGACTTCGGTGATGTGGGTCTTGGCATGGTCCCGTTCGAGACTCTTTTCCAGCGCCCGCAAAACCTGCCGCCGGTGTTCGATATCCACCATATCGATAAAGTCGATAATGATAATCCCTCCCAGGTTGCGCAGGCGCAGCTGGCGCACGATCGCCTGGGTAGCTTCCAGATTGGTCTTGAAAATGGTCTCTTCGAGGTTGCGATGACCGACGAAGGCGCCGGTATTCACATCGATGGTGGTCATCGCCTCGGTCTGATCGATAATCAGATAGCCACCGGATTTAAGTTGCACCTTGCGTTCCAGGGCGCGACGAATTTCATCCTCGACTCCGTAAAGGTCGAAAATGGGTCGCTCGCCCGGATAATACTCAATCTGATCGACCAGCTCGGCGATAAACTTGGCAGCGAATTTTTTGACCTTGTGGTAGGTTTCATTGGAATCGATGCGAATTTTTTCAATATCACTGCCGCTGAGATCGCGCATGGTGCGCATTACCAGGGGCAGGTCCTCGTACAGGAGATTGCTGTCATCGCCATTGCCGGCGGCGCTGCGTTCCTGAATTGACGTCCACAATTTCTGCAGGAAGCACATGTCGTTATAAATCGCCTCATCGGAAACCCCTTCGGCCACGGTACGTACAATGTAGCCTCCCGCCTCGAACTGCGGGGCATAACGGGCGACAATCTCTTTCAGGCGCTGGCGCTCGGCTTCCTCGTCGATTTTTTGCGAGACACCGACATGTTCGGCGCCGGGCATGTACACCAGATAACGTGATGGAATGGAAAGCTGGGTTGTCAGACGTGCGCCTTTGGAACCCATCGGGTCCTTGACCACCTGCACCACCACCTCCTGACCTTCGCAGAGCAGTTGCATAATGGTTTGCGAGTTTTTCTCACTATCACTGTCAGTGCGCACGGCAATATCGGAGACATGCAAAAACGCCGTGCGATCCAGCCCCATCTCGATAAACGCGGCCTGCATGCCGGGCAGAACCCGGCTGACCTTGCCACGATAGATATTGCCCACCAGGCCGCGCTTGCGCGCCCGCTCGATGTGTACTTCCTGCAACATCCCATTTTCCACATAGGCGACACGGGTCTCCTGTGGGGTAACATTGATTAACAGTTCTTCACTCATACTGCCCACTCACTCCTGATCCCACTCCTGATCCGGAAACAACCCGACACCGGTCTGTTGTAATAATTGTGCGGTCTCGTACAACGGCAATCCCATCACCCCCGAGTAACTGCCCTGCAGTTCACGGATAAAGGCCGCCGCATAACCCTGAATGGCATAGGCGCCTGCCTTGCCCTGGCTTTCGCCGGTTTGCCAGTAGCGTTCACATTCCGTCCGGTTCAGTTCCCGAAACGTCACCTGGCTGATATTCAGTGCCTCGTATTCTTCATGATCGATCAATGTCACGCTGCTGAGAACCTGATGGGTTTTCCCCGACAGTCGCTGCAACATGGCGATCGCGTCGGCCTGATCCCGCGGTTTGCCCAGTACCTCATCGTCAATGACGATAACCGTATCGGCGCCGAGCACCGGTTGCGACGGCTTTTCATCGAACAGCATCAGGCCGGCGCGCGCCTTGTCCCGCGCCACCCGGCGGACATACGCCTCGGGCGCTTCGTTATCCAGCCGGGTCTCGCTGATCGCGACATCCAGCAACCGGTAACGGACGCCGATCTGCCCCAGCAATTCGCGCCGCCGCGGCGAGGCCGATGCCAGATAAATATCAAAAGGTTCCATACCTGTGAGTGTACCCTGTTCCGGCCCCGGGTTTCAGTGCCCGGCACGGCCCTTCGGGATGGGCCCGGTTTTTTGCTATTTATGGTAGGGATGGTGCTTGAGTATGCTCATGGCCCGATACAGCTGTTCTGCCACAATAATGCGCACCAGCGGGTGAGGCAAGGTCAGGGGAGAGAGCGACCAGCGGCCGCTGGCCTGTTGCAGGCAATCGGGCGCGAGACCGTCCGGGCCGCCGATCATCAGGGCGATATCCTGTCCGCCCTGCAGCCAGTCGCTCAATTGCCCGGCCAGTTGTGCGGTGGACCAGCTCTGGCCCTGGCTATCCAGCGCCCAGAGAGAGGCACTTTTCGGCACCGCCGCCAGTAACTTTTCGCCTTCCTGCTGTTTGAGTTGTTCGACGGCACTGGTCTTGCCGCGTTTGGCCAGCGGAACCTCGACCAGATTCAGCCGGCATTCGGGCGGCATGCGCCGGGCGTATTCGGCATAACCGTCCTGCACCCAGCCGGGCATCTTGCTGCCTACCGCCAAAAGATGAATCTGCATGCCAGGCCTGTTGGTTATCGCAAAAGAGTCGGTGTATGCGGGTCTGTCCGCGTTTGTTCGGCACGGATAAGGTAACCACCGAACACACCGAAAGACACTGAAAATGAATTATCGGTGTTTTCGGTGCGTTCAGTGTCTTCAGTGGTCATCTTGATCTGTGTCAGACCCCTCACCCCGGTACACAGAACACCCGGGTTATTTTTCGACTGCCGAGGGACTGGCCTCGCCCCAGAGTTTTTCCAGATTATAAAAGTCGCGGATCGACGGCTGCATGATATGCGCCACCACATCACCGAGATCGACCAGCACCCATTCGGCATATTGCTCACCTTCCACACCCATCGGCTTGATTCCGGCGGCTTTGGCTTTTTCGATTATATTGTCGGCGATGGCCTTGACCTGGCGCGCGGTATTGCCACTGGCGATGACCATGACATCGGTCACGTTGGACTGGCCACTGACATCCAGGACCTTGACATCGATGCCTTTGACGTCCTCGATCGCCTCCACCACCAGTTGTTTCAGTTGTTCACCATTCATGAGCGTCTCTGTTTACCCGTAGATGTGTTGCGTTTTGATCAATTCGTGGACGGTATCCGGCAGTAAATAGCGAATATCCCGTCCTTTTGCCAGTTCCTCGCGAATGCCGCTGGCCGAAATGTCCAGTTGGGTCACCGACTGGAAAGCGATCTTGCCGGCCGGTTGACCGCCCAGTTTTTCCGGTGCGTTGTAACGCGCCTGGATCTCCCTGACCAGCATCGAGCCCGAATGCATGTCGCGCAGCGACCAGCCGGGCCGGTGGGTGATCACCAGATGGGCATAATCGAAAAGTGCCTGCCAGCGGTGCCAGCCTTCCAGCCCCAGAAAGGCATCCAGACCCAGAATCAGGCACAACGGGGTTGAGGCCCCCAGCTCTTCACGCAGGCTGTGCAGGGTATCGACCATGTAGGAGGGACCGCTGCGGCGCAGTTCCCGATCGTCGATCACAAAACCGGGCTGGTCGGCAATCGCCGCGCGCACCATCATCAGGCGCTGCAGGGCCGACGCCTGGGGCTTGTCCCGGTGCGGCGGCTCGGCACTGGGAATAAAACGCAGCTCGCGCAGATCCAGCGCCTGATAGATCTCCAGCGCCGGTCGCAGATGGCCGAAATGGATGGGATCAAACGTCCCGCCAAGAATCCCGATCATAAGTACAGGGCCAAGGGCCGAGGGCCGAGGAACGAGTGAAAGAATGTCGTCACAACCCCGAATGCCAATGTTTTCCTCGTCACTCGTCCCTCGTAACTCGTCACTGTGATGGTCATTGTCTTATGTGACCATCACCAATGACGATGTATTTCTGCGAGGTCAGGCCGTGCAGGCCGACCGGCCCGCGGGCGTGGATCTTGTCGGTACTGATCCCGATCTCGGCACCCAGGCCGTATTCGAAACCGTCGGCAAAACGGGTCGAGGCATTGACCATGACCGAGCTGGCATCCACCTCGGCGAGAAAACGTCGCGCCCGGCCGATCTCCTCGGTCAGGATCGCTTCGGTATGGCCGGAACCGTGCGCATGAATGTGCTCAATCGCGGCGTCCAGATCCTCGACGATCCGGATCGACAGGATCGGTGCCAGGTATTCGGTGTCCCAGTCCTCGTCGGTGGCGGCCTTCGCCTCTGTTATGAGGGCGCGGGTCGCCTCGCAGCCGCGCAGCTCGACGCCCTCGTTTTGATATAACCGGCCGAGTTGCGGCAACACCTGTTCGGCAATCGCCTTGTGCACCAGCAGGGTTTCCATGGTGTTGCAGGTGCCGTAACGCTGGGTCTTGGCGTTGAAGGCCACGGCCACGGCCTTGTCGACGTCGGCCCGCTCGTCGATATAGACATGGCAGACCCCGTGCAGATGCTTGATCACCGGCACCCGGGAGTCGGCGCTAATCCGCTCGATCAGCCCCTTGCCGCCGCGCGGGACGATTACATCCACATATTCGGGCATGGTGATCAGTTCGCCGACCGCCGCGCGATCGGTGGTCTCGATGACCTGCACCGCCTCGTCGGGCAACCCCGCCTGCTGCAGCCCCTGATGTATACAGGCGGCAATCGCCTGGTTGGAATGCTCGGCCTCGGAACCGCCTCGCAAAATGGCGGCGTTACCGGATTTGAGGCACAGGGCGGCGGCGTCGGCGGTCACATTGGGACGCGATTCGTAAATGATGCCGATCACGCCCAGCGGCACCCGCATCTTGCCCACCTCGATGCCCGAGGGGCGATAAGCCATGTCGCTGATTTCGCCAACCGGATCGGGCAGCGCCGCAATCTGGCGCAGCCCTTCGGCCATGGCGGCAATGCGCCCGGCATTGAGTTCCAGGCGGTCCAGCAGGGCGGCATCCAGGCCCTTGTCCTGCCCGGCCTGCATATCTTGCCGGTTGGCGGCCAGCAGGGCGTCCTGTCCGGCTTCCAGGGCTTCGGCGATCGCCTGCAGGGCGGTATTTTTCTGGTTGGTTCCCGCGCGCGCCATCGCCCGCGAGGCCTGGCGGGCCTGGCGACCCAACTGGATCATGTACTGCTTGATATCGACTTTGGCGTCCATGGTGTTCGGTTTTACCTGTAATGTGAAATCAGCCGGCGGCCCGTCCGGGTTCAAACAGGGGACGATCGGCCAGCGCCATGATCAATTGTAACAATTCCTCCCACGGCTCGCCTGCCGCCTGGCCCTTGAGACAGAGATCAATGTGCCGGCAGCGCTGCAACAGCGATCGCCACAGCGCGGCGTGCGGGTGACGGTGCAGGGCGGCGCTGACCGGGGCCTTGCGTTTGTCCCACACCCGGTATTGCTGCAGCACGGCCGCCAGCGGCTGACCGCCCTCCAGCGCGGCGGCCATACCTGCCAGCGAGCGAACCTCCCGGCTCAGGGCCCAGAGTACCAGAATCGCCTCGACGCCCTCGCCGCGCAGGCCGTACAGCATGCGCTGGGCACGCACCCGATCCCCGCTGAGGGTCACATCCACCAGCGAGAACAGATCATAGCGGGCGCTGTCGGCCACCGCCGCCGCCACCTGTTCGGCATCGATCGGGCCGGGACCGTTGAGCAGGCGCAGTTTTTCCAGCTCCTGGTCGGCGGCCAGCAGATTGCCTTCGATGCGCTCCACCAGCAGTTGCAGCGCCGCCTCGCTGGGCTGCATCTCGCGCAGGGCCATGCGCTGCTTGAGCCAGCCCGGCAGCTGCGCCGCCTCGATGGGCCACACGGCCAGCGTGACGCCAGCCCGATCGATGGCCTTGTACCATTTGCTGCTCTGCTGGGTTCTGTCCAGTTTGGCGCTGATGATCAACAACAGGGTGTCCGACGGCGGGTTGTCAAGATACGCCTGCAGGGCCTTGCTGCCCTCGGTACCCGGCTTGCCGGTGGGCAGGCGCAGTTCGATCAGCTGCTTTTCGGCAAACAGGGACAGATTGGCCGTGGACGCGCCCAGGTTCTGCCAGTCAAAGCGGGCATCGGCGTGCAGCACCTGGCGATCGGTGTAACCCTGCTCCCGGGCCTGCTGGCGTATGGCATTGACCGCCTGATCGATCTGGAAGGGTTCGTCGCCGCTGATCAGATAGACCGGGGCCAGCCCCTTTTGCAACCGGGCGGGAAGCTGATCAGCGCGCAGTTTCATCGTCGACCCCGTTATCCGCTTCGAACGCCGGGGCGGCTTCTTCGGCCGCCGGCGCGGGTTGTGCCGCGCGGTTGCGTAGCTGGAACGTAATGCGCCGCAGCATCTGCAGGGCCGCTTCTTCGGCCAGCAGGCGTTCGAGACGCTGTTCCTCGTCATCCATGGCCAGGGCGTTGTCGGGATTAAACTGGTAGGCCCGGCTGACAGTCACAGTCTGATTCTGCAGCAGCGGCTGGCCGCCGGCGTCCTCGAGCGTGAAGCTGACCTGATAACGCAGCTCGTATTCGTTGGGGCGCCCGGCGCTGTCCACCGACAGGGTACGCCGCGTCACTTCATCGCGCTTGATCACCAGACGCGCGGCCGGGCCGGCGCCGTCGCGCTCGAAATCCAGCTCTGCCTCCGAGCGGCGCCAGGCGCGGCTCAGCGATTCGCCCAGTGCCGAATAGGGCGCCACGCCCTCGGCCAGCGTGTATTGCAATTCGGGGGGCATCTCCACCGCGCCGCGCAGGCGAAACCCGCAGGCCTGCAGTGCCAGGGTCAGGATCAGGATCAATAACAGGGGCAAGCCGTAACGTGTTATGAACATTATACGACTCTATTATTTCACCACGATATTGACCAGCTTGCCCGGCACCACGATCAGCTTGATGATCCCCTTGCCCTCGATAAAGCGTTGCACGTTTTCCTCCTGCTGGGCAGCCTGTTCGATCTGGCTGCGTTCGGCATCCACTGGCACACTGATGCGCCCGCGCAGTTTGCCGTTGACCTGCACCACCAGCTCGACCGCCTCGCGCACCAGGGCCGACTCATCCGCCTGCGGCCAGATCTGTTCGATGACCGCCCCCGTGTGGCCCAGCGCCTGCCACAGCACGTGGGTAATGTGCGGCACAATGGGCGATAACAACAGCACCACCGTCTCCAGGGCTTCCTGGACCACGGCCCGCCCCGCCGGGGAATCATCCTCGAACTTGCCCAGCGCGTTCATCAGTTCCATCACCGCGGCGATGGCGGTATTAAAAGTATAACGCCGGCCCATGTCGTCGGTACACTTGGCGATGGTCTCGTGCACCTGACGGCGCAGCGTTTTCTGTTTGTCCGACAGGCCGGCCGGATCGACCGCATCGGCCGGGCCGCCTGCGACCTGCTGCTGCACCCGCGCCCACAAGCGCTTGAGAAAACGGTAGGCGCCATCGACTCCGGCATCGGACCATTCCAGGGACTGTTCCGGCGGCGCGGCGAACATCATGAACAGCCGTGCGGTATCGGCGCCGTACTTGTCGATCAGCGCCTGGGGATCCACCGTGTTGCCCTTGGACTTGGACATCTTGGCGCCGTCTTTGAGGACCATGCCCTGGGTCAGCAGATGGGTAAACGGTTCCGCGTTTTGAATCAGGCCCACATCGCGCATCAGTTTGTTGTAAAAACGCGCGTAGAGCAGATGCAAAATGGCGTGCTCGATGCCCCCGATGTACTGATCCACCGGCAGCCAGTAGTCGGCCCGCGCATCCAGCATCGCTTTGCAGTTGTCCGCACTGGCATAGCGGGCGTAGTACCAGCTCGACTCCATGAAGGTATCGAAGGTGTCGGTTTCGCGCTCGGCCCTGGTGCCACATTTGGGGCAGCGGGTGTTATAGAACTCGGGCATCTGCTTGAGCGGCGAGCCGACCACGCCCTCGAAGTTCACCTCCTCGGGCAACACCACCGGCAGGTCTTTTTCCGGCACCGGCACCTCGCCGCATTTTTTGCAATGGATGATCGGGATCGGTGCGCCCCAGTAACGCTGGCGCGACACGCCCCAGTCGCGCAGCCGGTAAGTGACCCGTTTCTCGCCCCGCTTTTGCTGTTGCAACTGTGCCGCAATCTTTTCAAACGCGTCGTCGGAAGTGAGCCCGTCAAAGTCGCCCGAGTTGATCAGCCGCCCCTTGTCGGTAAAGGCGCCTTCGTTCAGATCCGGGGATTCCCCTTCCAGCGGAGCGATCACCGGGCGGATCGGCAGACCATAGGCACGGGCAAATTCCCAGTCGCGCTGATCGTGCGCGGGCACGGCCATGACCGCCCCCTCGCCGTAACTCATCAGCACGAAGTTGGCCACGTAGATCGGGATCCGATCGCCGCTGATCGGATGCACCGCCTTGAAACCGGTGTCGATGCCCTTTTTCTCCAGGGTCTCGAGGGTGGCCTCGGCGGTGCCGGTCTGTTCGCACTCTTTTATAAAGGCGGCGACATTGGCATAGCGCTCGCCCGCTTCCTGGGCCAGCGGATGCTGTGCCGCCACCGCCATGTAGGTCACGCCCATCAGGGTATCCGGGCGGGTGGTAAAGACTTTCAGACGCTGCTTACGCTCGGCCAGGTCGAAGGCAATTTCCACCCCGTGGGATCGGCCGATCCAGTTGCGCTGCATGGTGCGCACCTGCTCGGGCCAGCCCTCCAGATTGTCCAGCTCTTCGAGCAGTTCGTCCGCGTAGGCGGTGATCTTCATGAACCACTGCGGGATATCCTTGCGCTCCACCGGCGTGTCGCAGCGCCAGCACTTGCCTTCGATCACCTGCTCGTTGGCCAGCACGGTCAGATCGTTCGGACACCAGTTGACCGGCGAGGTTTTCTTGTAGACCAGCCCTTTTTTATACAGTTTGGTAAACAGCCACTGCTCCCAGCGATAATAATCGGGATCGCAGGTGGCCAGCTCGCGGTCCCAGTCGTAACCGAGCCCCAGGCGCTTGAGCTGGGCACGCATATAATCGATGTTCTGCCGGGTCCAGGCCCCCGGCGCGACCTGGTTCTGCATGGCCGCGTTTTCCGCCGGCAGGCCGAAGGCGTCCCAGCCCATCGGCTGCAGCACATTCTTGCCCTGCATGCGCTGGTAACGGCTGATCACATCCCCGATGGTGTAATTGCGAACATGGCCCATGTGCAGGCGGCCGCTCGGGTAGGGAAACATGGATAGACAATAGAATTTTTCCCTGGCCGGATCCTCGCTGGCCTTGAAGGATTGCTGCGCTTCCCAGTACTGCTGGGCGGCCTGTTCGATCTGTTCGGGGTGGTATTGTTCGTCCATTCGCTCGCTGCTTTGGTTGATCTTCGGATAGGGATAAGCCGCCTATTCTACTCCGCCCGCCCGCCGGGCAAAACCGCCATATTCGGCCCGGGGACTTGCAAGTGCCGGCCAGCCGACCCAAGATAACCCTATACGATTGGACAAAATAAGGAATCGACACCATGAACGATACCCAGGACCGGCTGCTCAAGGCCTATCACGACATGATGCACCATCTGCGCGACGCGTGGACGGACGTGGAAGAAAAAGCATTGCCACCGCTGCGGGAGCGCCTCGACAAGGCCATGCAACAGGCTTCGGAGATGGGCGAGCTCAGCCGCGAGGAGGCCGAAAGAGTCCGCGAATATGTGCGTCGTGACGTGGAAGAAGCCGCGGATTTCATGAGCGAGAACGGTCGCCAGCTCAGGGAGTGGCTGCAATTCGATCTGCAGTTTGCCGAATCCAAGTTCGCCGAGCTGTTCGCCAGTGTCGCCGATCGCACCCGGCTGGAGCTGGAGATGCTCGCCGATCGGGCCCGCCGGGTCGGCGAATGGCATACCGGGGAAATCACCGGCATCGGTGTCCTGCAATGCAAGCAATGCGGCGAAAAGCTGCACTTCGAAAAACCGGGCCACATTCCGCCCTGCCCCAAATGCCAGGGCACCGTCTTCAAGAAATACTTCGGCCCGGCACAACAATAAAACTACCGCTTCCTGCGCGGCTCCCGCGCAGAATACAGACCGTGATGTCCCGGTAATCCCGTCGGACCGGGACAGTTCGATCGCCACAACCCACGCTCAATACCCGAAATGTCGAATCGTACGTGCTAAATGCATTCAGATAACCAATTTTGCATATCACCTGCATACATCGGCCTGCTAAAGAGATATCCCTGCCCCTGATCACAACCAATATCTGTAAGGAACTTTTCCTGTGCTTGTGTTTCAATTCCTTCTGCAACAACCTCAAAATCCAGTGCATGAGACATATCTACCACTGCTCTGACTATTTCTCTATCGGCAGAGCCGCCATCCAGAGCATCAACAAACGATTTGTCAATCTTTAGTTTGCGGACTGGCAACAGCTTCATGGTCGCTATATTTGAAAAACCAGTCCCAAAGTCATCGACCGCAACCTGGACACCTTTGTCGCCAAGCCGATGCAACAGTTCTATAACAGAGTCTCGAGCTGTCGAAAGTGATGTTTCAGTCAATTCAACTTCAAAATGTTCAGGACATAGCCCTGAATCTGATAACGTTTTAATAATATAACCATATGTATCCGATGTGATTTGCAAAGGCGAAAGATTTATTGAAAAGCGCACATCATGACCCTCAATAGCCGTCTGAATGCTACGAGCTTCATGTAACGCCTTATGGATCACCCAGTTACCCAGCGGTTCCATCAGTCCTGTCTGCTCTGCCAGTGGCACGAATTCAGAAGGAGTTATGTCAGTACCATCGGCTCTTCTCCAACGAACCAGCGCCTCGAATCCGCGAACTTTCTTGGTTTTTAGACACATTTGTGGTTGCCATGCGATACTCAACTTGCCACAGTCAAGCGAATGCCGTAATTCATTCGCAAGAGACATTCTTTTTGATGCTCTTTCATGCATTTCTACAGAGTAAAAACGAAAACACCCTTTGCCTGATTCCTTTGCCTGATACATTGCAGTATCCGCGGCCCGAACAAGCTCCTCGGTATTATCTCCATCCCCTGGAAAACGGCTTATACCTATGCTGGCTGTAAAAAAGTGCGATTGGTTACCCGCCTTGATTGGCATAGAAATTGAGTTTAATATCTTTTTTGCGGAAGCAATTGCAGTCATCTCGTCATTGGCCCGATCGAGTATAATCGTAAATTCATCACCGCCAAGACGCGCAATTGTATCGCTTTCTCTTATACACTCGCACAATCTTTCCGATACTCTGACCAGGACGTCGTCCCCATGACCATGCCCAAGATTGTCATTAATTTCCTTGAAACCATCAAGATCAATGAACAACAGGGAAAAACCTTCACCGCCCCTTCGGGTTTTTGCAATCTCCTGTTTTAATCTGTCAATAAACTGAACTCTGTTAGGCAGATTCGTCAAAGCATCATGGTAAGCAAGGAATCGCAGTCGCTCTCTCATCTCCTTGTTCTTACTGATATCGGAAAATACCCCGGCATAATGGGCAATATTTCCCTTATCATCTTTGATAGCGTTTATATGCAGCCACTCCGGATATACTTCACCATTTTTTCTTCTGTTCCATACCTCGCCCTCCCAGGCGCCTGACTTCTCTAGCTGATCGTGCATAAAACTATAAAATTCCTTATTATGTTTCCCGGAGCTGAGTATCTTTGGCGACTCCCCAAGCACATCAGTCTCCGTATAACCGGTTGTTTCCGTAAAGGCACGATTTATTTTTATAATTCTCTTTTCAGCATCCGTCACCATAATTCCTTCCGAAGTGGCTGAAAATACTGCCTCAGCAATGCTTCTTTCTTTGTAGTCTGATGACAACTGTTTATTTAACTTTATTTCTGCTTTAATGAGACCGTTAAAAATACTCAGCTGATTTATGACCCCAATAAGCGCTCCGCTGTCACGTTCTATAACCGGAATGTACTCCATATAGGTTCGATTTACACATTCCATCATCTCGTTCAGCGGTGTATCGTGCAAAACTGATAATAACTTATCCCGGACTACCAGTTCCGCGAATGCACTCGCCGGAAAATGGGCAGCCTGGCTCTTACCTATAATCCCTAATAATTTTTCGTCATCATCAATAACAATGAAAATATCTGGCTGATCGTCTGGCTTTTTGACTATATCCCGATAACAATCGAACTCTCTGACACAGACCCAGCCGAATGCCAATAAATCAACCGTCTTCAAATTACTACACATAAGTTATTTCCTGAATTTCGACTTTATTTGCAGTATTCAAATGCAGGAGTTATACCGAACCTGTTGTAAGCTTGACTTCAGTCAGTCCGTCCTTGATTGGAGGAAGGACGAATTCTTTAATACGGAAATGAGTGTCGTAGCAACGAAAAACGTGTTTCAACCTATAACAAACTTCGCGGACAATTTGCGTGCAATTTAGACCTGCTCTAAATTACAATTTTGCGCTCTCATGGTTGTATTGCCACGCTTATAATCAATATCAGTTCGATTTTTTTACCTGCAATCCAGGGCGACCAGGGAATCCTGGAAACTTCGAAAAACGGAGATTTTTGCAAAATCGGCGGGTTTATGAACTGATCCAGATCATAATCTTGCATTGTCGTTTAGCTGAAAAAACAAAATTGTTTAGAAAATTGGTCGGATTTTACGTAAATAAATGAAATCCCGTTTTACGAGTACGAAGTAAAAACGCGCTCGCAACCAACTGAGTCGTGAAGCTCCGGGAGAACCATCTGTACCGATCGTAATGGCCGGCGACAAGCGGGCTCTATACGGTTTAATACCGCCGCTTTTGAGCGGCTTTATTGATCGTTTGTTCGATCGTCAAGGCTGACCAGCCCCTTAAGCCGGGAGCGGGCAATAACATGCAGCACAATCCCGCAACCGATGAAGAAAATCACCGAGGCCATGAACGAGGCGTGAATCGGATCGCCGGATTGTCGTGGTTCATACACAAGGGCCGCGATGGCAAAGCCGACGGCTACCAGATAACAGAGCACGGCGATGACCAGGGAAATCTTCTGAGCCAGGTTGGATTGCATTGGCGGAACCTCTCGGGTTGTCGAGCGAGGGTATCTGACCCGGTCACTCAGGCGGGGTAACAGGTTGTATTCTGACGAGCCAGACAAGCGCAACGCCAATCAGTAACAATAACAGCAAAACCGGATAATTACCGAAGCGAATATAGGGGGTGCTGCCCTGCCGGGGGTGGATCGTCCCCCGGGTGACATGGGTTTCAAACTGGACGGAACGGGCAATCATTCGCCCCTTGTGATCGACGATGGCACTGATACCATTGGTGGTCGCTCGCAATAGCGGCCGGCCGGTTTCCAGGGCGCGCATGCGGGCGATTTGCAAATGCTGGTGCGGCGCAAAAGAATCGCCATACCAGGCGTTGTTGCTGCCATTGATCATCAGCGTCGCCTCGGGCAGTTGCCGGATCACTTCCTCACCGAAAACATCCTCGTAACAGACCGTGGCGGCCACCGGGTGACCGGCGGCCTGTAACAGCGGTTGCCCGGGATCGCCCGCGCTGAAACTGGACATGGGCAGGTCGAAAAAGGCAATCATGCCTCGCAGCAGCGACTCCAGCGGCACATATTCACCAAACGGGACCAGGTGGGTTTTGTGATACACCCCGGGGCTGCGGCCCACGCTGAGCAGGCTGTTGTAATAGGCCCGGCTCTGGCGATCCATGACCGGCAGGCCCAGTACGATATCCGTGTTATGTTTACGCGCGCGCTGTTGCAGTTCGGCCAGATAATCGTCCTCGATGTTATGATAAAAGGTACTCAGCGCATTTTCCGGCCAGACAACCAGATCACTGTCCCACTCCTGCCCGGTCAGCTCACGGTACAGGGATAAGCGTTTGGCCAGCGCTTGTGGATCCCATTTGGTGGCCTGTGGCAGATTGCCCTGAATCAGACTGGCGCGCAGTGGTTGCCCCTGTGGCTGGGTCCAGGTGATTTGCAACAGCCCGTAGCCCAGCAGGTGCAGGGCAACGAATACCAGCAGCAGGCCCAGCTGTTTGCGCCGGCTGCGATACAGCAGGATTAATAACAACAATGCCGCGCCCAGCAACGTAATCCAGCCCAGGCCATAGCTCCCCAGCAAGGGCGCATATCCGGCCAGACCGCTGTCGATCTGGCTGTAACCCAGATTCAGCCAGGGAAAGCCGGTCAAAAACCAGCCACGCACCCACTCCAGGGCGATCCACAACGCCGGGAAAACCAGCAACAGGCTCAACAAACGTTGATGGGGGTACCCGGACAGCGCGTTTCGCACCCGCACGGCGAGATAGCCGAGCAAGCCGTAATAGAGCGCGAGAAAAGCGACAAACAGCGCGGTTAAAAACGCGGCCAGCAAGACCGAGGCATAACCGAATTCATGAATCGCGACATATACCCAGGAGACGCCAACGCCGAACAGGCCGAGCCCGAACAGATAGCCGCTGAGCAGTGCCTGACGTGGCGTCGCATCCAGCCACAGGTAGAACAGTAATGCCGGGGCCAGATAGGCCAGCGGCAGGAAGGCAAACGGTTCAAACGCCAGCGGCAGGGCCGCGCCGGCCAGCAGCGCCAGGCCATGGCGGGCATGGCGCTGGCTTAACAACGGTTCAGCTGCCACGCGCACTGCTGCGATTGACGCTCTCGGTCTGCGTCGGCGCTTCGAGCTGACGCACTTCCAGCAGATGGACCTGACGATTGGTGGCACGCAAAACCCGGAACTGCAGATTGCCCAGCTCGATTTCTTCGCCGCGCTTGGGCAGATGGCCCAGCTGATTGATCACCAGGCCCCCGATGGTATCGAACTCCTCGTCGCTGTAGTCGGTACCGAAGTGCTGATTGAAGTCCTCGATGGGCGTGATCCCCTTGACCGTGGCGGTCTGGTTTTCGTGTTGCAGGATCTGCGTATCTTCCTCGAAGTCATGCTCGTCCTCGATCTCGCCGACGATCTGCTCCAGCACGTCCTCGATGGTCACCAGCCCGGCCACGCCACCGTATTCATCGACCACGATCGCCATGTGGTTACGATTGGCGCGAAACTCCTTGAGCAACACATTCAGTCGTTTGCTTTCGGGAATGATGACGGCGGGACGCAGGATATCGCGAATATTCAGCCGGCTCTGTTCGCCTTCGAGAAAATAGGGCAACAGATCCTTGGCCAGCAGGATGCCGATCACATCGTCCTTATTTTCCCCCACGGCCGGAAAACGGGAGTGCGCGGAGTCAATGACTGTTTTCAATATCTGTTTGGGATCGGCATCGCGTTCGACAACGGTCATTTGCGAGCGCGGGATCATGATATCGCGCACCTGCATGTCGGAGACCTGCAGGACACCTTCGATCATGGCCAGGGCGTCGATGTCGATGACCTGGTTACGATGTGCTTCGTGCAGAACTTCCTGTAACTGGTCCAGATCTTTCAGGTCGCCCTGCAGGGCCTGACCCAGTCGTTCCAGCCACGATTTTTGCGGTTTGGTTTCTTTGTCGGGACTCCCCGATCGGTCTTCGCTCATTGCTCTGCTTCCAGTCGGTAAGGATTGGTATAGCCCAGTTCTTCCATGATGCTGATTTCCCGACGCTCCATTGCTTCTGCCTCGTCCTGTTGCAGATGATCATACCCCAGCAAATGCAGGGTGCCGTGTACTATCATATGCGCCCAGTGCGCCATCTCTTGCTTGCCCTGTTCCCGGGCCTCGCGCTGTACTACCGGGGCACAGATCACCAGGTCCCCGAGCAAATCCAGTTCCACCTCGGGCGGACACTCGAACGGAAATGACAACACATTGGTCGGCCCGCTTTTGTGCCGGTACTGCTCGTTCAGTTCAGTGCTTTCATCTTCATCGACGATACGTACCGTCAATTCAGCATCGTCGCGCTGCTCGGCGTGCAAGGCCGCGCTGACCCAGCGCTGGATATCCGCCTCATTCGGACCGGCCGCAGCGATGCGCTGCACCTCCACCTCGATACTCATGGCAGCGGGTCTTCGCCGCGCGCCTCGTACGCCTGGACGATGCGCTGCACCAGCGGATGGCGCACCACGTCCTTGGCGTTGAAAAAGGTAAAGCTGATCCCCTCCACATCCTTCAATACTTCGATGACCTGGCGCAGCCCCGATTGCTGGTTGCGCGGCAGATCCACCTGGGTAACGTCCCCGGTCACCACCACCGTGGAACCGAACCCGATCCGGGTCAGGAACATCTTCATCTGTTCCACGGTGGTGTTCTGCGCCTCATCCAGGATGATGAACGATTCGTTCAGGGTGCGCCCGCGCATGTAGGCCAGCGGCGCCACTTCGATTACATTACGCTCCATCAGCCTGGCCACCGTTTCAAAGCCCAGCATTTCATACAGCGCGTCATACAGTGGCCGCAGGTAGGGATCGATCTTCTGCGCAAGGTCCCCGGGCAAAAAGCCCAGCCGCTCGCCCGACTCCACCGCCGGGCGGGTCAGTACCAGGCGCCGCACTTCCTCGCGCTCCAGCGCCTGCACCGCGGCGGCCACGGCCAGATAGGTCTTGCCGGTGCCGGCCGGGCCGATACCGAAATTGAGATCGTTGTCCTTGAGATTGCTCAGGTACTGCTTCTGGTTGGGGCCGCGGCCGCGCACCGAGCCGCGCGGCGTGGTCAGGATCACCTCGTCCTTCGGGGTGATATCCGCCACCAGCGCATCCACGCCCGACTCCTGTAAATGGAGGTTCACCTGGGACGGATTCAAGGTCTGGTGTTCGGTTTCGGCATACAGATCCCGCAGCACCTCGCCGGCGGCCTGGACAGAGCGACTGTCGCCGATCACCCGGAAGTTGTTGCCGCGATTGTTCACCTCCACACCCAGGCGCCGTTCGATCTGGCGCAAGTGCTCGTCGAACTGGCCGCACAGGTTGGCCAGCCGCTGATTATCAGCGGGTTCGAGAACGATATCGGTGGAAAAAGCGTGGCTGGTCAAGACGGGATCTTGGGCTGGTTATACAAAAACAGGCAATCAGGCACAGCGGACGGACTGGCTGAGCAGTTCGCCGCGCAGGGAGTTGGGCAGAGCTTCGGTAATCGTCACGTCGACAAACTCACCGATGAGTTCAGGATCACCCTTGAAGTTTACCACACGATTGTTGGCCGTGCGCCCGGCGAGTTGGCCCGAATCTTTCCGGGAGAGGCCGCTGACCAGAATCTGCTGCACGCTGCCCACCATGTCGCGGCTGATTTGTGCCGCCTGCTGGTTGATACGCTCCTGCAAAATCGCCAGGCGCTGTTTTTTCACTTCCAGCGGCACATCATCGGGCAACGATGAGGCCGGCGTACCCGGCCGGGCGCTGTAGACAAAACTGAACGAGTGATCGAAGCCGATTTCAGCGATCAGATCCATCGTCGCCTCGAAGTCGGCATCGCTCTCGCCGGGGAAGCCGACGATAAAATCCGAGGAAAGGCTGATGTCCGGGCGCACCTCGCGCAGGCGACGGATGGTGGCCTTGTATTCCATAGCGGTGTGCTTGCGTTTCATCAGCGCCAGGATCCGATTCGAGCCGCTTTGCACCGGCAGGTGCAGGTGGCTGACCAGCTCCGGTACCTCGGCATAGGCCTGGAACAGGCTTTCGTTCATCTCCAGCGGATGGGAGGTGGTATAGCGAATCCGATCAATGCCGTCGATGGCGGCCACATACTGGATCAGCAGCCCCAGATCGGCGATATCGCCATCATCCATGCCCCCCCGATAGGCGTTGACGTTCTGGCCCAGCAGAGTCACCTCGCGCACACCGCGCTCGGCCAGCTCCGCCACTTCGGCAATCACATCATCAAACGGGCGGCTGAACTCCTCGCCGCGGGTATAGGGCACCACGCAGAAACTGCAGTACTTGCTGCAGCCTTCCATAATGGAGACAAAGGCGCTGGGTCCGTCGGTGCGCGGTTCGGGCAGGTGATCGAATTTTTCGATCTCGGGAAAAGAGATATCCACCACGGACTTTTTGCGCGCTTGCGCATCGTCCAGCATCTGCGGCAGGCGGTGCAGGGTCTGAGGCCCGAAGACCAGATCGACATAGGGCGCGCGCTTCAAAATGGCCTCCCCTTCCTGGCTGGCGACGCAACCGCCCACACCGATCACCAGCTCCGGGCGGGCCTGCTTGAGCTCGCGCCACATGCCCAGGTGGGAGAAGACCTTCTCCTGCGCCTTTTCGCGCACCGAGCAGGTGTTGAGCAGCAGCACGTCGGCCTCCTCGACCTGGTCGGTCAATTCCAGGCCGTGCGAGGCCCGCAGCACGTCGGCCATCTTGGCCGTGTCGTACTCGTTCATCTGGCACCCAAAGGTCCGTATATGCAGCTTGCCCATTTTTTAACCAGTCACAATTCGGGAGCGCAAAGGTAGCATTTTCACTTCGGTGTTTCCAGCTATCCCGCCATTTCATTAGCGCGCGACAGCCCCGCCGGACGCTGGCACAATGCCAACAGGCTGACCCCGCCGGAGGGCAAGCGGTGCTGGAAAATATCTTTTTGCAGTTTGGGATTATTATCGGTCTGGCCGCGGCCGCCGGGGCCCTGGCCCAGTTTCTGCGCCAGCCGCTGATTGTGGCGTTTATTGCGATCGGGATCCTGCTGGGGCCCTCGGCACTCGACTGGGTCAGCCACAGCAACGAGATCGAGCTGTTCGCCCGCCTGGGCATCGCCCTGTTGCTGTTCGTGGTCGGCCTGAAACTGGATCTGCACATTATACGCTCGGTCGGCCCGGTGGCACTGGTCTCCGGCCTGGGCCAGGTGATTTTCACCTCGGTGATCGGCTATCTGATCGGCCTGGCCCTGGGCATGGAACATATCACCGCCCTGTATGTGGCCGTGGCGCTGACCTTCTCCAGCACCATCATCATCGTCAAGCTGCTGTCGGACAAGCGCGAGGTCGATTCGCTGCACGGGCGCATCGCGGTCGGTTTTTTGATCGTGCAGGACATCGTGGTGGTACTGGTCATGATCGCCCTGACCGCATTTGGCAGCCAGAGCGGCGCCGACCTCAATATGGTCCAGGAAGGCCTGTTCATTCTGTTCAAGGGCGCCCTGATGCTGGTCTCCGTGGCGCTGTTGATGCGCTATATCCTACCGCCCCTGCTACATCGTCTGGCCCATTCGGCGGAGCTGCTGATGCTGTTTGCCATCGCCCTGGCAATACTGGGCGCGGCGGCCGGCGATGCGCTGGGCTTCAGCAAGGAAGTGGGCGCCTTTCTGGCCGGGATCTCCATCGCCTCGACCCCCTACCGGGAACTGGTGGCGGCGCGCCTGGTCAGCCTGCGCGATTTTCTGTTGCTATTCTTTTTCATCGAACTGGGCGCCAGCCTGGAACTGGGGACCCTCGGCGCCCAGCTGGGCGCGGCAAGCCTGTTCTCGGTCTTTGTGCTGATCGGTAATCCGCTGATCGTCATGGCCATCATGGGCTACATGGGCTATCGCAAGCGCACCGGCTTTCTGTCCGGGCTGGCGGTGGCGCAGATCAGTGAGTTCTCACTTATCCTCGCGGCCCTGGGTCTGACCCTGGGCCACCTGCAGCAGGAGACCGTCGGGCTGATCACCCTAGTGGGGCTCATCACTATCAGCCTCTCCACTTATATGATCCTCTACTCGCACCCGCTTTACGATCGCCTCGCCCCGTATCTGGGCATCTTCGAACGCAAGGTCGCCTTCCGGGAGTCAGGCCAGGCGGCGGGGAGCGCCGAGGATGCCAGCATTCTGCTGTTCGGGCTGGGGCGCTTCGGCGCGGCCGTGGCAGCCAACCTGCGCAGCCACGGTTATCGGATCCTCGCGGTGGATTTCGACCCCGAGGTGGTCCGTCTGCACACCCGCGAAGGCTACGCCGCCCGCTATGGCGATGCCGAGGATCCGGAGTTTCTCGCCACGTTACCCCTGGATCGGGTGCGCTGGGTCATCAGCACCATCCGGGATCGGGGGATCAATCGCATGCTGCTCAGCGGCCTGCGCCAGCAGGGCTATCACGGCCGGATCGCACTCTCCACGGCCCATCGCCATGACGCCCCGCTGTACGAACAGGACGGCATCGATCTGGTGCTGGTGCCCTATGCCGATGCGGCCAGGGAAGCCGCCGAGCGGGTCCTGGCCGCCGACGCGCAGCCCGGCGACAGCCGCAGCTGACGCCGCGCTCAATCGATGACCGACTCGGAGGCGATCTTGTGGATGCTCAGATCGGCGCCGCGATGGCGCGTTATGAAAATCCATCCACTGCCGGGCCGCGCTCAACGCGAGCGAAAACCGCGCGGCAGGATCACTTCCAGGGCATCACTGAACAGGGGCCCGGCACGCTGACATAATGGTTCGATAATCGTCTCATCCAGCTTCAGGGTCTGCCAGGCAATGGGATCGATCGGCTGGACATACACCTCGCTGCGGCTATCGAGTCCCTGCTCGGCCATACCGGTGATGCTGTTGGCGATATGCACGATACTGGCCTCGATCCGATGCGCCGGCGCCTCATCCGGCCGGTGATGATATTCGACCGCCGCACACAGCGACTCGGGCATCTGCCAGGCCGTGAGCAGTTCTCCGCCGATGCGGGCGTGATCGAACCCCAGCAGACGCTGTTCGGCCTCGAAATCGCCGCACGGCTGTTCCGTGGCCAGCTCGATCGCGGCACGCGATTGTTCGGGCAGACGGTTATACATTACCAGCTTGCCAATATCATGCAGCAGGCCGGCGACAAACAACCGCTCGCTATGTAACACGTGACACTCTTCGGCCAGTAACTGGGCCACCACGGCACAGTAAACACTGTGTCGCCAGAAATGGACCATGTTTAACAGGTCGGTGGGAATGCGTGAGAACGCCTCCACCGCGGAAGCCGCCAGTACCAGCCCGCGCAGTTCACGCAGGCCGATCACCGCCACGGCCCGGGAGACGGTTTCGATACGCGACGGAAAGCCGTAAAAGGAGCTGTTCACAATCTTCAGCAAGCGGGCCGTGAGACTCGCATCCTGGCTGATCACCTTGCCCAGATCATTGGCCGAGGTCTCGGGCTCCTCGACCATTTCATTGACCCGCAAGCAAACCTCCGGCAGGGAGACCAGCTGCACCGCACCACCGACCAGTTCCGAAGGAGAAATCCCGGCAGGATAGTCGCCGGATGCCTGTGGGGTAATATCACTCATTGGAAAAAGTTAGCGACTGTCCCGGCCACAACTTTAACCGGGAGTTACTCACCGGCTTCCCCGCGGCGTTTGGCCAGGCTCAATTGCGCCATCTGACTGACCTCGGGCAGGGGATCCCGGCTCAGTCGTTGCAGGGTGGGCTCATCGGTATTCCAGTTACGCGCCACCTCCAGACGAATTTCGCCATTGGTATCTTTGGCAAGGATCGCCAGCGCGTCGGCCGGGACATACTCAAACCGGGCAACCACACTGCGCACGGCCGGGTCGGGATCGCGTGCCAGTTTGAGGAAGGTTTTCTCGGCCGTACCAAGATTGGTGGCCACGCCGATACGCACCTGGGAATGCGCATCGTCGGCCAGTCGATGCAGCAGTTCGGGCGGCGCACGGCGGTTGCGGCTGACCCTCTGGCGCACCTCCCAGTCGCGATGATGGGCCAGGATTTGCAGACGCTCTGGCGACGTGGCGGGATGCGCCGCCTCGCGCCGACGCTGCTGGGTCTCATCGGCCAGTGCCGCAGGCAAGCCCAGCAACAGAATCAGGCTCCACACAACGGACCAACGGGCATAACGCATGACGGGTTTCCTGGAAGAATGGAATCGGGCCAGTGTCTATCCTTCTCCGGCAGTCTGATTTCGTCAAGCTTTAGCAATACAGGCCGACAACCTTGTCAGGCAAGGGCGCGTATCACCTGAAAAACCGGGTTGGGTCCTTTGCCAAGCCCGGCGTATCCCGATATGCTGAGGCGTGTGTCGGCCTGATACTACGTCACACCAACAACGATAATCGAGATGGAAGAAGACGAGAATAATATTCCCCGCATTCTGGCCGTAGACGACTCCCGCGTGATGCGCCGGGCCATGACCAAGGTTCTGGGCAAGGCCTACCACGTCATCGAGGCCGAACACGGCGAGGACGCCTGGACCTATCTCACCAACGACCCTGATATCCAGGTGGTCTTTACCGATCTGTCCATGCCCTACCTGGACGGCTTCGGCCTGCTGGAGCGCATGCGCGACTCGGACGACCCGCGTCTGCGCGAAATACCGGTCATCATCATCACCGGCAAGGACGATGACGACGAAACCAAGCAACGGGCGCTGGACAAGGGCGCCTCGGACTTTATTACCAAGCCGTTTGATTCGGTACAGTTACAGGCCCGCGCCAGGGCGCATGTCAATTTCGAACAGACCACCCGCAAGCTCACTGAAACCTCCGACAAACTGCAACAACAGGCCGCCATCGATCAGGTCACCGGCCTGGGCGGACAGACCTACTTCTGCCGGGCGGCCGATGAAAGCCTGGCCTATTTCAAACGCCACGGCGGTCAGTTCACGCTGCTGCGCATGGATATCGACGATTTCAACGCGCTGTTTATCGCCAACGGCAAGGCCCTGGCGGACAAAATACTGCAACAGATCGGCAAGACCCTGATCCCGCTGGTGCGCAAGGAAGACATGCTGGCCCGCATCGGACTGGCGAAGTTCGCCATGTTACTGCGCGACACCCCAATCGATGACGCCACTAACCTGGCCGAGCGCATCCGACAGGAAATCAATGCCTTGAGGTTTGATGCCGGCGGCCAGCAACTGCATGTCACCGTCAGTATTGGTCTGTTCGAACCGCACCTGACACAAGAGTCGGATATCAAAGCCCTGCTTGCCGAAACCGAAAAGTATCTGAACAAGGCCATCGAGGCCGGCGGCAACCAGACGGTGGTCAAATCCCTGCGCAAGGGCAACGGTGCCGAGCATCTGGATGTGCAACAGGCGCTCAAGCTGCTTGCCGAAGGCAAGGAAGATCTGCTCAAACCCCATCTTGGCAGCCTCATCGAACAGGTTATGCCCCTGCTAAACTACATCGGCCAGCAATCCAGCGACGATATGGCCCGGGCTATTCAGGCGCTCAAGGAGAAGCTGGAAAAATAACTTCCACCGCGTCTGACAAAGGCTTCACTGCATCCACCATAACCGCAAGCGCAGCCCCCATTCGGTGGTGTAACCCACCTCACGAAAGGCAATCTCGCCATCACTGTTGATCAATAACGTGGTGGGCACACCGCGGATACCAAAACGACTCGCCAGCCGACCCTCTTCATCCAGCAGGGTCATGAAATTCAGCCCCTGTTCGTGCATGTAGTCCCGCACTTCCTCCCGGCCCCCGGATTGCATGGCAACACTGACCACCCGGTGATCCCGGCTCAGGGCCTGGATAGTGTCCTCCTCAAAACGACAAACCGGACACCAGCTGGCCCAGAAGTGCAAGACATACGGCTTGCCGGCCAGGTCCCGCGAATCGAAATAGGCCCCCTGCAACAGGGGCGCGCTGTAATCCGGCGCCCTGCCGCTGACCAGGTTCCGTTTTTGATACTGCTGGGCACCAAAATAGACTAGCGCAAACACCAGCAACCAGAGCAGAAAGCGGACGGGTTTGGGAAGTTTTTTAAGTGGCATGGCGATAAATCCGGTTTCCAACCGTCGTCAAAGGCCGGTGAATTTAAACCACCGAAACACCGAAGGCACTGAACTCACCGACTTCGATGATTATTCAATAGCTTCAGGAACAGATATTCAGGAATAGACCATCATCAACCCGGCCGGTTCACTATTTGACGACCCAACTACCGCCTGCCACTCACCGGTCTGACGGATAAAACACCTGAACGTCGAAGATACCGAATGTCATTATTCAGCTTTGTAGGTCACGTTGGCGAAGCTTACGTGACTGCCTCCGTGCGACAATTATCCCGGTTAATTTTTACCACGAAGACAGGAAGGAACGAAGTAAAGCGCTTTGCGTTGAGTCCGTAATCAGCCGGCCTGCATATTGACAAAGACTCTTCGTGACTTCGAGCCTTCGTGGTATGAGTTTCATGCCCCGGTCTTGTAGCTAAAATGTCAGGTAGCGCGGTGCGCACCTGTCAGGAACAGTTATTTAGTTGTCGGAATAGCGCTGGAACACCAGCGTGGCGTTGGTGCCACCGAAGCCGAAGCTGTTGGACATGACGCAGTTGATGTTTGCATCATCCTGACGTTCGCGAACGATGGGGTAACCTTCTGCACCGGGGTCCAGTTCCTGGATATTGGCCGAGGCGGCGAGGAAGTTTTCCTGCATCATCAACAGCGAATAGATCGCCTCGTTAACGCCGGCGGCACCCAGGGCGTGGCCGGTCAGGGATTTGGTCGAGGCGATGGCCGGCATGTTGTTACCGAACACCTCCTTGACGGCTTCCAGTTCGCGGATATCGCCCACCGGGGTGCTGGTGCCGTGAGCGTTGATGTAATCCACCGGTGTTTTGACTTCCTGCAGGGCTTGCTGCATGCAGCGTACCGCCCCTTCGCCGGAGGGCTGCACCATGTCGAAGCCGTCGGAGGTGGCGCCGTAGCCAACCAGTTCGGCATAAATGGTTGCGCCACGGGCTTTGGCATGCTCCAGCTCTTCGAGCACCAGTACCCCGCCGCCGCCGGAGATGACAAAGCCATCGCGATCGACATCATAGGTGCGCGAGGCAGTCTCGGGTGCGTCGTTATATTTGGATGAAAGCGCGCCCATGGCATCGAACAGCACGGACAGCGTCCAGTGCACTTCCTCGCCGCCGCCGGCGAATACGATGTCCTGCTTGCCCATCTGGATCAACTCATAACCGTTGCCGATGCAATGGGCGGAAGTGGAACAGGCCGAACTGATGGAGTAATTGACCCCCTTGATCTTGAACGGCGTGGCCAGACAGGCGGAGTTGGTGCTGGACATAGTGCGCGGCACCATATAGGGGCCGACCTTGCGTACGCCTTTTTCCCGCAGGATATCGGCGGCCTGCACGATATTCTTGGTAGAAGGTCCGCCAGAACCGACGATCAGGCCGCTGCGCGGATTGGAAATCTCGTTCTCTTCCAGGCCGGCATCGGCAATCGCCTGTTCCATTGCCAGGTAATTGAACGCGGCGCCGTCGCCCATGAAGCGCTTGAGCTTGCGATCGATCAGCTCATCAAGGTTCAGATCAATCGGCCCGTCGATCTGGGAGCGAAAGCCGAGATCGGCATATTCGGAATTGAAACGGATACCGGAGCGGCCCTGGCGCAGAGACTCGGTAACCTCCTGCCGGTTATTGCCGATACTGGAGACAATTCCGAGACCTGTAATAGCAACGCGTCGTAATGGCATGTTCAGATAAACTGCTTAAAGTTGGTCAGTGGAGGTGAAAAGCCCGACCCGCAGATCGTCGGCGGTATAGATTTCACGGCCGTCGACTTCCAGGCTGGCATCGGCGATACCCATAAACAATTTACGCATAATCAATCGTTTCAGGTTGATGCGGTAGGTCACCATTTTGCAATCCGGGGTAACCTGGCCGGTAAATTTGACCTCGCCGGCACCCAGTGCCCGGCCGTGGCCCGGTCCGCCCATCCAGCCGAGGAAAAAGCCGATCAGCTGCCACATGGCGTCCAGTCCCAGACAACCCGGCATCACCGGGTCGCCTTCAAAATGACACTGGAAAAACCACAAATCCGGTTTGATATCCAGCTCGGCGATAATCTCGCCCTTGTCGAAATTCCCGCCACTGTCACTGATATGGGTAATGCGGTCGAACATCAGCATCGGTGGCAACGGCAACTGGGCATTACCCGGGCCAAAAAGCTCGCCGTGACCACACTGAATCAGTTCTTCATAGGTGTAGCTCTGTTTCTTCTGGGTCGGGGCCACGTTGGCTGAGTCCATAAATATATTATTTCCAATTATCAGTAAGTTATATGCCCCGGCCTGTTTCCGGAATCCGGGAGATGAAAATATCGACAGGCTATTTTAACTGTGGAACGCGCGGGAAATAAAGCCATTGCAACGGGTTTTCCCGTCTCAGTCCCGGTCGCGATGAAATCCGCGCTTCGACCCCTCGATAAACGCCGCCAGGCGGATTGCCGAATCCGTGGCCAGGGCCTGCAGTTGCTGCAAACTGGCCGCCAGATCGGCCTCGCCGCGAAACAGAATCCGGTACGCCTGCTTCAGGGCGCGCAGATCCTCTGCCTGGTAACCGGCCCGTCTGAGGCCCACCACGTTCAGACCCCGCACCCGACCCGGCATGCCGTCGGTAATCATAAACGGCAACACATCCCGGGTGATTTTGCTGTTGCCGCCGATCATGGCCAGTTCGCCCACCCGGGCGAACTGGTGAATCATTACCCCGCCGGAGATAAATGCCCGCTCGGCCACGCTGACAAAACCGCCCAGGGCGGCGTAAGGCGCTATGATCACCTGATTGGCCAGGACGCAATCATGGCCAAGATGCGCCCCGTTCATCAAATAGTTGCGATCTCCCAGCCGGGTATGTTCGCTGGCCACGCTGGCGCGATGAATAATAACCGCCTCACGCAGCACATTCTCGTCGCCGATCGTCACATAGCTGGCTGTTGCGGGGGCGAAGCCGAGGTCCTGGGGCAGGCCACCGATGACCGCGTGTTCATGGATCCGGTTACTGTTGCCGATCCGGCTTCCGCCGTGCACAACTGCGCCACTGTGCAGAATATTGTTATCCCCCAGTATGACGTCGTCATGAATCACCACGAACGGGCCAATCTGATTGCCAGTGCCAAGTTGCGCCTGTTCGGAAACCACCGCGGTGGGATGAATCGTATTGTTCATAAATCAGGTTGCCTGGATAAAGTCATTCAATTATCGATTTTTCAGATAGCCCCGGGGCCGGATTGCCACGGTGCTTTTGACGACACTGCAGCGCACGCCATCGGCGCGGTAAAAACCGTACTCGAAAGTCGGCGTGCTGCGATCCTTTTCTGCCAGTTCACGGCGGATCTGTTCCTCCAGTTGTGGCGGAAACTCGAAACGCAGTTCCAGATCACTGTTGCCCACCTGCTGAAAATCAACCTCATGCGCCCGGGTCCAGACCGACGTACCGGGAAACAACCTGGCACAGGCCAGCGCGGCGATCGGATCCGACAGGGCACACTGGTAACCGCCGAACATGGAATTGCCCATATTACGGGAGAACATATTCAATGGCAGCAACAAACGGATACGACGCCAGTCGTCGCTCAACTCCAGCACCTTGACCCGCATCAGCCAGAACGGCGGATACCATTGCAGGCGACGCTTTTCGGACAAAAAGTGCAGGCGGCTCAGCAGTTTCAGCAGATTGAAAGTCATTTGGCCCCGTGATTGTCCCCGAACAGTACTATACACCTATAGACTACCGGGTGTATTTGTATGGCGTCACGTTACAATATCAGGCATGCCTGATACCGCAAGACAAACCGCGACCACACTGCAAGACGTATTACGTTTCGACAACCGTTTTGCCCGCCTGCCGGAGCGATTCTACTCCCGGGTGAATCCGACCCCGTTTGAAGCCTCGCATCATCTGGTCAGTTTCAACCCGGACGTGGCCCGTCTGCTGGGTATCGCCCCGGATTCGGTTGCCCCCGATGAATGGATCGATCTGATCAGCGGACATTGCTTGCCGGCCGGTTGCGAGCCGCTGGCGATGCTCTATGCCGGCCATCAGTTCGGCCACTTTGTTCCGCAACTGGGCGACGGCCGGGCGATTCTGCTGGGCGAGGTAAGTAACCCCCAGGGTGAAAAGTACGACATCCAGCTCAAGGGCAGCGGTCTGACCCCTTATTCCCGCAACGCGGACGGCCGCGCCGTGCTGCGTTCCACCATTCGCGAATACCTGTGTTCCGAGGCCATGCACGGACTCGGTATTCCCACTACCCGGGCTCTGGCCATTGTCGGCAGCGACGCCGAAGTCTATCGCGAGCAGATCGAAACCGGCGCCATTCTGGCGCGCGTCGCCCCCTCGCATGTGCGCTTTGGATCCTTCGAGGTTTTTTATCATCGCAAGCAGCACGACGCCGTGCAGCAACTGGCCGATCATGTGATCGCCGAACACTATCCCGGGCTGGCGACACACGACAAACCGTATGTCGCCCTGCTCGAAGAAGTCGTCCGGCGCACCGCCCGCTTGATTGCCCAGTGGCAGGCGGTCGGCTTCGCCCATGGCGTGCTGAACACCGACAATATGTCGATCCTCGGCCTGACGCTGGATTACGGTCCCTTCGGGTTTGTGGAACAGTATCAACCCGGCTATATCTGCAACCACTCGGACTTCCACGGCCGTTACGCCTTCGACCAGCAACCGGGTATCGGACTGTGGAACCTGAACCGTCTGGCCCAGACATTGATTCCGCTGATCAGCGTCGACGAGGCCAAAGCCGCGCTGGAGCAATACGAGCCGCTGTTTGTCGACCACTATCTTGAGCTGATGCACGCCAAGCTGGGATTGAACAACAATGATGACACGACGCAGGAACTGATCAGTGATTTGCTGTCGGCCATGCAGGCCAACCAGGTCGATTACACCCGGCTGTTCCGGGCGCTGTGCGATTTTGACTCTCATCCAGAGGCCCGCAATGAGGCGATCCGCAACCTGTTTGTCGAACGCGAAGCGTTTGATAGCTGGGCACAACAGTATCGCCGGCAGCTGGAACGGGAGCAGAGTGACGACGCATCACGCCGGGAAGCGATGCGCAAGGTCAACCCCAAATATGTATTGCGCAATTACATGGCCCAGATCGCCATCGACAAGGCACAGCAAAACGATTTCAGTGAAGTGGAAAAATTACTGGAGATCCTGCGCTATCCCTTCGCCGAACATCCCGACATGGACCACTACGCGGGCGAACCGCCGCAGTGGGCGAATCAGATCGAGGTGAGTTGCTCTTCATAGGCCTGCTGCCGGGCCGAGTGACGAGTACTATGTGTCTTCGACGCTTGATATTATTTACTACCTCTTAAAGGCAAAAAAAAATTCCAGGTGTGTTTTACACACCTATATACTCCTTGTACCTCGTCACTGACAGTCCTTCGGACTGTCAGCCGGCTGCCCCGCAGGACCCGCATGCTCCGCTGCCGCCGACGCTCTGGAAAACGTTATTGAAGACAAACGAGGCGCGGCCTTCTTCGGTGTAGTCGATATCGCAGCCTTTGAGGTAACTCAGGGCAATGGCATCCACCACCACCTTGAAACCGTCCTTTTCAAGAACCTTGTCACGGGGCTCGATATATTCCGCGTAAGTCATGCCATAGGTCATGCCACCGCAACCGCCGCCGGTGACAAAAATACGAATGCCTTCGATACCGTCATCGGCGTTTTGCATAATGGCCTGCAGCTGGCCCGCCGCCTTGTCGCTGATCTGAATATCCTGCGTGTTAATCTCCGGTTCGAACGCCAGCGCCTGACTCATGCTGTTTACCTCCTGTCGGGCGGCCTTGCGGGACCGCGGTGAATTGCAGATAATAATCAAGTCTGTTGCCAATCTTATCATACAGACATGGCGAGACCAGCAATGGTTCCAGGCCCCCGATCCAACCAGAACCCGGAGTAATCACATGACACATACGGTTTTCTGCCAGGTTCTCAAGCGCGAGGCGCCGGCCCTGGACGAGGCACCTTACCCGGGTGAAATCGGCCAGCGCATTGTCGAGAACGTCTCGGCCGAAGGCTGGCGCCTGTGGCTGGACCGTTTGACCACGATCATTAACGAAAACCGCCTCAGCACCGCCGATCCGCGTCATCTGGATATGATTGAAGAGCATATGCTTGGCTTTTTGTTTAACGAAAGCGATCAGGGTGCCCTGCCCAACGGCTATGTACCCCGCGATAAGTCATCGTAATCCGTTATGAAATTTTGTAGCGAATGCGGACACCGGGTTAACAGCCGTATACCCGACGGGGATAATCGGCTGCGCTATGTCTGCGATCAATGCCAGACCATTCATTATCACAACCCCAAGATCGTTGCCGGTACCCTGCCGGTCTGGGAAGACAAGGTACTGCTGTGCAAGCGCGCCATCGAACCCCGTTACGGGACCTGGACCCTGCCGGCCGGGTTCATGGAACTGGGCGAGACCATGGAACAGGCGGCATTGCGTGAATCCGAAGAAGAGGCTTGCGCCAATGTCGAAATCGACCACATTTACACCCTGATCAGCCTGCCACACGTCGACCAGGTATATGTGATGTATCGCGCCCGCTTACTGGATCTCGATTTCGCCGCCGGTGAGGAAAGCCTGGAGGTGCGGCTGTTCGATGAGAGCGAAATCCCCTGGCAGGAACTGGCATTTCGCACTATCCACTATACGCTGGAACGGTTTTTCGACGATCGCCGCCAGGGCAATTTTCCGGTCTACACCCACACGATCAACGCCAATAACCGTGCGCCGTAAACCTGCATCGGAACCGGCGTTCTGAATACCCGTAAAATATGCGGTACAGTCGCACCGGTTAAACTCGGCGTATTCGGGTATTCGTAACGCCGGTTCAGGTTTAACCTCCGCCCCGCGTTTGCCACCGGATGCGTGACAGGGACCATTCCCCCGCCCGCTTGTGCCAGCGCATGCTGACCGAATAGCGTCGTCCCCGCTCGGGTAACACGCTCCTGCCAGCGAGCAACAGCGCCTCGAGGGTGACATCCGCCTGATCACCCTGCACCCGGATGTCCCGGTTATGGATCACGACCTTGATATCGGGATAACGACGGAAGTGATACAGCATCATGGCCCGCAGTTCCCGCTGTCGCAGATCCTCACCAGCACGAAAGTCCTCCGCCAGGTGCGCCAGTACCGGAGTGGTGCGCCGCTCTTCGATCCCCGCCTGCATGGCTCCAATGGCCCGGGCGATCTGTGCGGCATCATCTTCCGGCTCGCCGCAACCGGCCAGCAGCAAGGCCCCGACCACTCCCCCGACAATCGCTGAAAATGTGATACGCATCATTACCTCGTTCGACAATTTCGTTATGTTTGGCCTGACCGCGACCTTCCTGTCGTCCTTACTGACTTGCAAGAGTGCAATAACAGGGTTCCACGTCACTTATGACCATCTTCGTCTCTCGCCTGTTGAACCGCGCCAACCCGCCGAGCCGGGCCGTCGGATTGCAACGCCGGCTAGAGCCACTGGCCGTCCGTCAGCCGCTGGTGTATCGGGGTCTGGTCACGCTGTTTGCTCTGGCGGGCTATCTGTTGTTGCTGCTGTTTCCCTTGATTGCTTTGGGTCTGCTGAGTGATTTGCCTCGCCAATGGCAGATCGCCAGCACCTGGCAGGAGTGGTTATGGAGCGGCCTCAATTTGCTTATCATTCTGTTCGCCCTGGCCCTGAGCACGCCATTACTCTTCAACCGCTTTGCTTTACCCAAAGGCCTGGAAATTCACCGGCAAAATGCGCCGAAACTGTTTCAGCTGGTGGAACAACTGCGCCAGGACTTCAAATACCCGGTACTCGATCAGATTATCCTGCGCGAAGGTTTCGGCGTCGAGGTGATCCGTACCCCCCGTCCGGGCCTGCCCCTGCTCCATCAGCATACGCTGGTCATCGGCCTCGACAGTTTGCTGACCCTGCCGCCGGCCCATTTCAAATCCGTGCTGGCACGGCGCATCGGTCAACTCAGCGGCATTCATAATCGATATGTCGGCTGGCTGACGGCCCTGTGTCAGACCTGGCAGCATTATCATCAGGCATTCAAACAACAAAAATCGCCGCTGGCGCGCCCCCTGCAATGGCTGTTCGCTATCTACGCCCCATTTTATGCCGCGCTGGCGTTTTATGCCGTGCGTCAGAACGAACTGGAGGCGGATCGCTATGCCCTGGATATTGCCAATGATGACGAGATTGCCAGCCTGTTCTCCCAGCTGATTGTCACCGAAACGTTTTTAAAAACCCGCTTCTGGCCCAAGATTACCCAGCTCGCGCGACGCGAGAGCCAACCGGAACATCGCCCTTACGCCAGCATGGTTCAGGTGTTGCGGCGTGGTCTGAATCGCACAGAGATGCAAGAGTGGATCAAGGACGCTTTCAACACCCCTTCCGATGTCAAAGACCCGGCGCCGCTATTGCAACAGCGGCTGGACAACATCGGCCACCACAAACCCGCCTCCCCTCAACCGATCCGCGAAACCGCGGCTGACACCTTCCTGGATCCGACGGTCAAACAAAAGATCATCGACAAATTCGATCAGCGCTGGCTGGCGAAGCTTAAATAATGCTATGAACCGTGGGACACGGAGGTGAACTGTTGCAGGGGGGGCTGGTGAGACTGCAGGAACCAGCGATCGATGACGACCTTGCGGGTAAACCAGTGCGTCTGCATCAGGCGACTGGCCAGTACCTGTTTGATCCCCAGCGGCAGACGTTCGAGCAGTGAGGGCGCCGGCTGGCGCTGACCAAAACGTTCTTCCAGCACCTGTTGATAGGGCTGAAGTTTTTCCTGCGAATAATCGCCGGCCGCCTCGCGTATCACCTGCGCCGCCAGCAGGGCCGATTCAATCGCCGGACGAATGCCTTCCCCGCTTTGCGGATAGGCCAGGCCGGCCGCATCGCCGATCAACAGAACACCTTCATCCACCACCTGACGCAGGGCATGGGGATACAGCAGATAGGCATGGCCCTGGAACTTGTCGGTAATGTCGAAATCAAGTCGTCCTGACTCGCGCAGAAAGTCGCAAAAGGCGCGGACATGTTCCGACAGACGGTGATTCTCTTCCCGCCCCAGACCGACATTCAGATAATCCCCCTTGCGGAAGATCCAGCCATAGCCCTTGAGATCCGGCGTAAAGAACAGTTCGGGCACTTCCGGCTCGGCATGACAACCCGCCTTTTGTTCCTCGCTCATTTCAAACTCGATTTCCTGGGCGGCCACGACCTGCTCGCTGCTGCCCAGTTTGGCGCCAATGCGCCGGGCGACGGGGCAAAAATGGCCCCCCGCCCCGATCACCAGTGACGCCCGGATTTCGCCGTTGATCAGCCAGCTGTCTCCGTCGCGTTCCATCGTTTTGAAAGCCCGGCCCAGCATTAACTCGGCACCGCTACGACGTAACAGGTATTCATCGAACTCGCGTCGACGAATCCCGTAGCTCACCGGCTCATCCTGGTAGTGGGTCTCCACCTGCTTCTGGCCCAGCTGGCTGACCCGAAAACCACTGATCGGTTGCAGGGTACGGCCCTGGCGATAATCATCCAGATCGATTTGCAAGGTCTCCATGACCGCCGGGGTCACCCAGCCGGCACAGACCTTGTCGCGCGGGAATTCACGCTTGTCCATCACGGCAATGCGCAGCGATGTATCGCGCAATGCCCAGGCAAAAGAAGAGCCGGCGGGTCCACCGCCGACGATCAGGATATCCACTTGCGTCATATTATCCTCGTCAGCCGGCATCCTGGGTGTATAAATAGGCGCGAGACCATGGCAGCTGATTATGTTGCGCGCGGGTAAAGACCACCTGGAACAGCTGTAACTCGCCGCTGGTAAACGCCGCGATCGAGCCGCACAGATACAGGCGCCAGGCCCGCACAAACTCCTCATCGAACATTTCCCGGACGGTATCGGTATTTTCCTCGTAACGGGCCAGCCAGTGTTCCAGGGTCCTGGCGTAATGCAAACGCAGGTTTTCAACATCCTGCACCGAAAAGCGGCAGGGTTCGAAAATGTCCATCATCTCGCGCAGGGAAGGCGGATAGGCGCCGGGGAAAATCCGCCGTTCGATCCAGGGGTTCATGGGACCGGCCACGTTACGGCCGATGGTATGAATCAGTCCGCGTCCGTCGGGTTCAAGACACCGGTCGATGACCCGGCCCAGCTCGCTGTAATCGCGGGTTCCGACGTGCTCGAGCATGCCGACCGAGACAAACACGTCAAAGCTGCCACGAATGTTGCGATAATCATCCTCGACGTATTCAACCTGGTCGCTGAGTCCCTGCTCCTCGGCCTGCTCGCGGGCAAACCGGACCTGTTCGCGGGAAATGTTATAGGCCTTGACCGTCACGCCATAATGTTTGGCCATAAAGCGTGCCAGCCCACCCCAGCCACAGCCGGCTTCGACTACCCGATCACCCGGTTTCAGCTGCAGCTTGCGGCAGATGTGGTGCAGCTTGGCCGTCTGCGACTCCTCCAGCGACATGTCTGGTTCGGGAAAGTAGGAACAGGTGTACTGCATGGCCACCCTGTCCAGCCACAGGCGATAGAATTCATTACTGATATCGTAGTGGTGATAGATATTGTCGCGGGCGCGGGAGAGCGAATTGGCGATACGCCGGTGACCCAGCCAGTTGACCAGCTTGCGAAACCAGCCCTGCTTGCCATTGCGCTTGAGTCCGCTATACACCTCTTCGAGAAAGCGCACCATGTCGCCCTCGAAACTGATGCGCCCGGCGCTGTAGAGATCACCGAAATGCAGCTCGGGATGCAGTACCAGCTTCCAGATCGCCAGTCGATCGTTAAAGCGCAGACTCGCCACCGGTTCTTCCACCTGGTTGATCTGCTTACCATCCCACAACGCCAAATTGACCGGCGGGTGGTCGGGTACTTCCATTATCTTGTTAACAAACCAGCGATCCAGCGCGGTCACGGTGCCAAACGGATGGCTGGCGCTCTGAGATCCTTTTTTGGCCTTGATCCCGATACGCCGCTCGCCCTGCTCATCAACTCCCCAGGCCTGTTTTTTGCGTTCGGCAACCGACGATGAGGATGACGACGACTTCGTTGAATTCTGTTCTGTTTTGTGTTGTTGCTCGCGCATCATGCACTCCGTTTCGTGTCGATTGTGCCGCGTATATTCATCAGCTACCCACAGCACGTCCACTCTTGACTATGCCGGATATTCCCGCAATTATCCAGTGCTCCAGTTGAGGATTAATGCCAGTTCATGTCCAAGTATTCTGACGCCATTGCACGCCTGCTGCTCGTTTTCACCCCGCTGTTGATCATGCCCCGGGCCTTTGCCGACTACGCCCCCGGCGAGCTGGACTTCTCGATGCAGGTCGAGCATAACGAAACCCGCTGGCGCTATCCCGGCCAGACACTGACCAGCAAAAGCTCGCTGCTGGGCGTGCGTCTGAAAGAGCGTCTGGCACCCCGCCTGCTGGGCAGCCTCAAGGCCGGCTATCTGGAGCTGAGCCAGTCGGGCAACCCGCTGCCGGCAGCCCGGACCACCACCGGCTATTACGGCGGGGTTGAGCTGACGCTGCTGTTACTCGACATCACTGCGCTGAATCTGGCGCTGACCGGCGGCTACACCTACCGGCAAACCGACGGCCACGAGGGTGACACAGACGTGGAACTGCGCTGGTACGATACCTACGCCCAGCTGGATCTGGGCGTGGCCCTCAGCGAGCGGCTGACACTGCACGCCAGTGGCGGCACACTGCGCAGTGACGGCGAACAGCGGGTCAGCGGCAATACCACCACGCTGCTGGATTTCGAGCAAACCGAGCGGGGTTATTACAGTGCCGGGCTCTCCTACTGGCTGGACGGGACAGGCTACCTGGGGGCAAGCTGGCTGGGTGGCAGTCAGGAAGGATTCCGATTCTCCTTCCATCGCCGGTTTTAAGCCGCTGGCGGGCCAGGATTGACCCCTTTGTGAGGGGTTTCACAACATAGGCCCCAATAATGGTCTAAATTTTACATACCCCTAATGTTGCGCCCTGGCAGGCCGTTAGCACGGGGGCCCATTCGCCACCCGGACTCGATGACTCAGACATGGCCAGCAAGACCAAACTCGACAAGAACCTGCTCAAGGGCCTGGAACCGCTGGGTAACCTCGCCTATGACAAACTCGAGGAGCTGGTCAGCAAGGCCACCATCGAGGATCTGCCGGCCGGCCGGACCCTGTTTCGCGAAGGCGAAAAAGACAACCGCACCCTCTACCTGATTCAGGGCCAGGTCGAATTTCGCCAAAGTGGCGAGAAGAAATCCCGGGTCATTAAATCCAAAAATGCCCAGGCCCGCCAACCGCTGGACAACCATCAGCCCCATACCGGCACTGCCAAAGCCAAGGGCCCGGTCACGGTCGTCAGCATCGACTCCGCCCTGCTGGAAATCATTCTGAACGACACCCCGCTCGACGCCTACGAATTCGAGGTAACCGAACTTGGCGGCGAGGATACCACCGACTGGATGCTGCGCTTTTTGCAGTCGCGGGCGTTCCTCAAGCTGCCGACGGACAACATCCAGGCCATCCTGATGCGCATGCAAGAGCGGCCGGCCAAAAAAGGCGATCGCATCATCCATCAGGGTGAACAGGACGACTATTACTACATCGTGCAAAGCGGGCGTTGCAACGTCACCCGCCGCCCCGCCCCCAAAGCCGGCGAGATCCCGCTGGCCACGCTGGAGGAAGGCGATGGCTTTGGCGAGGAAGCGCTGATTACCAACGGCCGGCGCAATGCCAGCATCAGCATGCTGGAAGACGGCATATTGATGCGCCTGAAAAAAGAGGATTTTCTCGCCTATCTGGCCGAGCCGCTCATCACCCGACTGTCGGAAAGCGACACGGCAGCCAAACTCGACAACGGCGCCCTGCTGATCGACGTACGCAGCCATGAAGAATTCAACCGCCAGCACGCCGAAGGCTCGGTCAATATTCCGCTGTCCATGCTGCGGCTGAAACTCGACGGCCTCAATCCCGACCGGGAATATGTGCTGGCCAGCGCCGATGGCACCCAGAGCGCGGCGGCCGCGTTTTTGCTGACCCAGCACGGCTTCGAGTGCGGGATTCTCGATGGCGGTTTGCAGGCCACCAGCTTCAAGCTCACCGGGGGTAGCGATGATCAGGGCGAAGCCGCTGCCGCTGCCGCTCCGGCCAGCAAACGCACCGCCGCAGCGGAAAAAACCCGTCAGGCCGCGGAGGATCAGGCCCGCAAGATCAGTCAGCAGGCCGACACCGCCCGCCGCGAAGCCGAACAACTGGCCGAGAAAACCGCCAGCGCCGAAAAAGCCAAGCGCGATGCCGAGCAGGAGATTCGGCGCCTCTCCGAACAGAACCAGCAGGCTGAAAAAACCGCCCGCAAGCAGGCCGAGCAGGCCCGCCATCAGGCCGAAGCGGAATTACAGAAAATCCAGACCGCCAAACGGGCCAACGAAGAAAAACAACAGGCCCTGGATGCCTCCCTGAAGCGGGCACAACAGATCGCCGCCGAGGCCACCGAAGCGGCCAAACGTTCACGTGAAAAGGCCGAAAAGGAAGCCGCTGCCATCCGGCGCCAGGCCCGCGAAGAAGCCGAACAACTCAAACAGGAAATGGAGGAGACCCGTCGCCGCTTCGAGCAACGGACCAGTCAGGCGGAACAGGAAAAAGAAGCCCAGCGCCAGGCCGCCATCGAACAGGCCCGCCAGGAAGCCAAAGCCATACGCCAGCAGGCCCAGAGCGAAGCCGAACGCCTGCGCAGTGAGCTGGAAACCGCCCGCCAGGCCGTCGATCAGCGCGCCGCCGAAGTCGAGCAACAGGAACGCCAGAAACAGGTTTCCCTGCTGGAGAAGGCCCGCAGTCGCGCCATGGAACTGGCCGAAAAAACCACGCGCATCGCCGAACAGGAGGCCGAGGAAATCCGTCGCAAGGCCCTGGAAGAAGCCGAGCAACTGCGCCAGGAAATGGAACAGACCCGTCAGCAAGTAATGGAACACGCCGCCCGGGCCCAGCAGGAAGCGCAGGCCCGCGCCAAACAGGAAGTCGAGGAACAGGCCCGCCGCGAGGCCGAGGCCCGTGCCAGGAAGGAAGCCGACGAGCAGGCCCGCCGCGAGGCCGAAGCGCGTGCCAAACAGGAAGCCGACGAGCAGGCCCGCCGCGAGGCCGAGGCCCGTGCCAAACAGGAAGCCGACGAGCAGGCCCGCCGCGAGGCCGACGAGGCCCGTGCCAAGGAGGAAGCCGACGAGCAGGCCCGCCGCGAGGCCGAAGCGCGTGCCAAACAGGAAGCCGACGAGCAGGCCCGCCGCGAGGCCGAAGCGCGTGCCAAACAGGAAGCCGACGAGCAGGCCCGCCGCGAGGCCGAAGCGCGTGCCAAACAGGAAGCCGACGAGCAGGCCCGCCGCGAGGCCGAGGCCCGCTCCAGGCAGCAGGCCGAGCAGGAGAGCAAACAGAATCAGGAACGCGAAGCCCGTCGCCAGCAGGCGATCCACCAGGCCCAGCATCGCCGTCAGGAACAGGCCCGGCGCATGGCCGAGGAGATCAAGGCCAAACTGGAGCAGGCAGAACAGCAGCGCCAGGCAGAGGAAGAACGCCAGCGTGGCGAAGGGCTCTCTCTGGCCCGTGCCACACTTCAGCGTAAACCCGACGGGCGAATTATCCTCGAAGGCGAAGAAGATATTTTTATTTTCAAGGAACCGAGCGTTACCCCCGAACAGATCAAGGCCGAGCTGGACAACGAACCGCAACGTGGCACTGGCGGGAGCAGTGCTGAATTGCCCTCTTTCGAGATCGAAGAGACTGAAAAGCCGGTCTTTAAGCCGCTCAACACCCAGGCGGTTCATGCCCGACTCGCCGAACAGCAGGCCTCCCATCAACAAAAACGCAAAAAACGCCACGTCTTCGCCCTGGCCGCCTCACTCATGCTGGCACTGGGCAGCGGTGGTGTTTATCTGTTCCTGCACCCGGAACTGATCGACCAACACGTCATTGCCCGCTCCGATACCGGCAAGAGCACCACTATCCGTGCCGGTGTCGGCACACTGAATAACAAGGAATCAAAAGAAAAGGACAACAAGGACGAGCAATCTCGCCAGACTCACGAAAACAATCTCGAAAGCAATCTGCGCGAGCGTTTCGATAACCTCCTGGAACAGTGGAAAGAGATCGTCTCCCGCTGAACCTGCGGCACCGTGCTCATTTAAACCAGTAAATAACGCCAGCCAAGCCAGGCTCCGGCAGCCAGAAACATCACTCCCGCCATGACACTGCGTCCATTGAAAGCTGTTTCTTTTTCGACGGCATAAAGCTGGCGCAGCTTCGATACCTCGGGGGTTTGCACCCGTTGCTTCAGCGCTCCCCAGGCCTGCCAGTACGCTGCGGGCACCTCACGCTGACGATTATCTTCACCCAGCTTTTCCAGCTCCGCCACCGAGATCAGTTTTTCGGGTCGCCCCTTGGGGAACTCCACACCTTTGGTAAACACCACCCGGCCCTTGACGGGAATACCGGCAGCGTAATCTTTGACTGCCAGGACTTCCGACTCCAGTTGCGGCAGGGGATTCCCAAACTTGTAGGTTCGCTTGCCCAGCACCTGGGTCCAGTTATCAATCCCGTCGGCGGCAAACACCACCCCCTTATAACGGTGCACCGGCAATACGAGCAGCCCGTCCGGCGTCAGCAACAGATTTTCCAGATAAACCGCCCCGTCCATACCGTCAGGAATCACAACCTGATGTAATGCCTCGGCCGCGACGGCCTGAATTTTCTTATGCAACTGCCGGTCAAGATACCCGCTGTACAGACGCGGCCAGGCAAGCACCATCGCCGCCAGCAACAGCAACAGGGCAATCCCCCAGGTGATCAGGTTATCGGAATATTCAACCAGCAGGTTTATCAGACTATCGATGGTCATTCGTCACGCAGAATCATGTTATATCTCCTATAATACGGAAAACCGCCCGGTGACGCCATGCTGTAACGGCGCAACCTGCTCACAAAATCGGCAGTAATGTCGCCCAATAAAACGCTATTCACAGATTGATGAATCCCGAGTACGAACAACAACTGAAAAATGCCGAGCAGATCGTCAATGCCTACGGCAAAATACTGGCACAACTGGATGCCAGCAACTACGGTCATCCACTCTCACTGCTGCCCTACCCGCGGGACGACATTAAAAGCGCCATTCAACTCTTGTTATGGGAGCTGGAAGGGGAAAATAAGGATATATGTAACAGTCTGGCGCAAAGCTATGTTTACCTGGCCCAGTTCATTCCCGACGATGAAGCCGAAATTATCGCCGAGGGACAACGCTTCATGACGTCCAGCAACTTTGATGATGGACATATCGAAGAGGCGGACGAGGCGGCCCGTATCATCAACCGCATCAAGCTGGAAATGGAGGAGATGATCCTCGATGTGCGCAAATTCATGCGTGCCTGAAACCAGTTCCAAGTGCTGAGCCGTAGGCCGGACATAGCAACGCGGTGTCCGGCTTTTTGGAAAATGCCCGATAGCGCGTTGCTATATCGGGCCTACCACTACCGGCTCAGTACTGAGTACTGAGTACTAAGTACTAAGAACTTTAAGTCATCTCCTCAAGGATCTGCCTGACCTCGTCGAACCCCAGGCTGCAGATCCGCACCGGATCGCGTTTACCCTTGATACGTAAATGGTGTGTCTTGCCCTCCAGCCGCCCGGGCGGCAAATGCCGGTAGGCGCTTTCACTCAATACCATATCGCTGCCGAGGATCTTGGTGGCACTTTCCAGGCGAAAGGCAATATTCACGGCATCGCCCAATGCGGTATTGTCGTGCCCGATCCCCATCGAGGCGGCACCGGTATTGATCCCAACGCCAATTTTGACCGGCTCGGGCAACTCACTGAAAGCATCGTTCAGTTCCCGGGTGATGCCGTTGATCAGTAACGCGGCACTCAAAGCCTGTTTAAGCGTTCTGCTCTGATCTTCATCTGATTCCCAGCGCGCGAAGACGCAATCACCAATGAACTTGTCCACCGTTCCGGCGTTATCGAAAATGGCGTTACTGACATTGTGAAACCAGCGATTCATCAGTTTGGTAAGGGTGCGGATATCGACCTGTTCGGACAGGGACGTAAAACCGCGGATGTCCGCCACCAGGACGGTGATCTGCTTGATATCCGGACTGTCGGAGATGACTGTATCCTGCAGTGACAGTTTGTCGAAACTGCCGGTCTCTTTGCTGCTTTGCTCGAACAGGATCTCGAACCGGCCGATCGTAATGCGATCGCCGTTTTTGAGCAGCTTGGGCATGGCCACCCGCTGGCGGTTGACAAAGCTGCCGTTGGAGCTGCCACTGTCGATCAGGTAATAATCGCCGTTGCCAATGCAGCGGATCATGGCGTGGTTACGGGAAGCGTGCAGATCCGGCAGCACGATGTCGCTGTTCATATCGCGCCCCAGCGTCAGCACCGATTTGCACGGTACCTTGCGGACGACCCCGTCGAGTTTATAGGTAATATAGGTGGACATCGGTCATGTCTGCCCCACACAGACCGGAATCAGTAAGCTTACAGAAAATGTAAAAATTTCGCCCGCCCGTCAAGCGAAATCCGCCGGCAAAATCAGGCGGACTGCTTGAGGGGCGGCAGGGAGGGGCGTAGCGAGCGGGCCATGGAGCGAAACAGGGTCACCTGCTCGCCGGCACGCATGCCACTGAGAATATCTTCGTAATCCTCGCCGTCGGTCTGCAGCGTCTCCTGGTACCACTGCTCGCCGGCATCACTGTAGTGCGACCGGATATAGGCGTCGATCGTCTCGCGCGTGGCGGCATGGGCACTGAATTCGGCCACGGTCCGGGCCACCCGCACCAGCCAGGCCTGGACAAACACCTCGCCGCGTCGTGCCTGCTCGGCCCGGTCTTCCACCTCCAGATCGGCGATAAATGCTTCCCGGGCCGCCTCGAGCTGGCGATAAAGCACGCTGAAGCAGTAGCCCGCCACCCGTGGCGCCTGCTCCAGCCCGATAAACCGGAATTCGGGGGCCCGGCCATAGCGACGCGAGACCAGGACCCGACAATCAAAGGCCTCGCAGATCAGATTCGACAGGGCCACGGCCCAGAACGGCGGATTATAGCGATTGCCCGAATCGATCACCGCCTCGGCCACCCCGGCAGCCCGAATCTGGTCTTCCCCGATGCGGTGTTTGTGCATCAAACGGTGCGCCTGACGCAATGCCGCGGCCGCCTCGTTGGGGTTGCCCGACTCGGACAGGCGCAAACACTTGCAGATTTTGTCGATGATTTTCTCGTTATTCACGGCGCTCTTCCTTGCGTGACTTTCCTTAATAATACTATATAATCAGCCCCTTACAAGGTCTTTTTCTCATAATACTTTAAGAATTGCATACCGCTGGTGGTTTGGTGACCAGTCTCATGGATCCCCCCCCTTGAGCGCCGGCTGCACAGGACATAGATCTAAGAGTAGACTGGCAATACAGCCTCGCAGCTCCCCCATCGGCTATATACCGCCAGAATGACTCCGCTGGGTAAGCTATAGCAGGAAACCGGTCACAAAACGCGTTAACCTCTTGGTGAAGATGATGAATTCCACCCAGGCACCCAGTATCGATATTGAACCCATTCGCCAGCAGGCGTTGCTGACCCCGCCGGCCAAACCGCCGAGCGAGGCCGAGCGCCAGGCGCTATTCTCGCGCATCAAGGGATTGCTCAAAGAGAAGGATGCCGTGCTGGTGGCTCACTACTATACCGACGACGATCTGCAACAGCTGGCCGACGAGACCGGCGGCTGCGTCTCTGATTCGCTGGAGATGGCCCGCTTCGGCCACGATCACCCGGCCAGCACCATCGTGGTCGCCGGGGTCCGCTTCATGGGCGAGACCGCCAAGATCCTCAATCCCGAAAAACGGGTGCTGATGCCGACCCTGCAGGCCGAGTGTTCACTGGATCTCAGTTGCCCCGCGGACCAGTTCAGTGCCTTCTGCGATCAGTATCCCGACCGTACCGTGGTGGTCTATGCCAACACCTCCGCCGAGGTGAAGGCGCGTGCCGACTGGGTGGTCACCTCCAGCATCGCCACCAAAGTCGTGCAACACCTGCACGATAAGGGCGAGAAAATCATCTGGGCGCCGGATCGCTATCTGGGCGATTACGTGCAGAAGGTCACCGGCGCCGATATGATCCTGTGGCAGGGGGCCTGCATCGTGCACGACGAGTTCAAGGCCGCCGAGCTGCGCAAACTGCGCGACAAACATCCCGGGGCAGCGGTACTGGTACATCCCGAATCCCCGGCCGACGTGATCGAGCAGGCCGATGTGGTCGGCTCCACCACTCAGCTGATCAATGCGGTGCACGACCTGCCCAACGAGACCTTTATCATCGCCACCGACCGGGGCATCTTCTACAAGATGCACGAAGCGGCACCGGACAAGAAACTGATCGAAGCGCCCACCGGCGGTATCGGCGCCTCCTGCGGCAGCTGCGCTCACTGCCCGTGGATGGCCATGAACGGCCTGCAGAACCTCGCCGACTCACTCGAACAGGGGACTAACGAGGTTCATGTGGATCCCCAAATCGCTCGCCAGGCCAAGGTCTCGGTCCAGCGTATGCTCGATTTCGCCGCCGAACTGAAAACCGGCGCCATCGGGGAAAGCAACATCGCCTCGCCGGCCTGAACAAGCGACATGATTCGGGCCGGATGTCGTTACCGGCAAACAATAAAATAATAAACCAACCAGGGAGAACCGGTGGCGCTCGATCTGCAACGCTCACTCAAAAGTCTCCTGCTGCCTGCCCTGTTATTGCTTGCGGTGTATCTGCTGCAGCAACCGCTCAGCGAACAACTGCTGCCTCTGGACAAGACGCTCGCACGTCTACCCTATGCCCTGTTTATCACCGGCATGGCGTTCGCCCTGCTGTTTCGTCACAGCCGCGAATTTTTCAACCTGCTGATCCTGTTGCTGACCGTACTGGTTCTGGATATCGCTGTCTGGTCAGCCGCGCCGAACCCGCAAAGCGCATTGATTCATGCCCTGCTCTGCCTGCTGGCCCCCGTTAACCTGGTCGTCAATGACCTGTGGCGGGAGAGAGGAATACTCAATCGTTATGGCCTGCAACGCACGGCCGTCATCGCGAGTCAGGTACTGCTGGCATTCTGGATAGTCCACAATCCCCCCGGCGAGTTGGCGGAAAGCCTGGCCTTTACCCCGCTGCCGATCGTGGTGGCCTCCCCCGTGCCGGCGCTGGCGCAACTGGCGATCCTGATCTGCAGTATCGTCCTGCTGGTTTATGTCTTTACTCACCCGACACTGCTGCAGGGGACGCTATTTATTACCTTCGTCGCCCTGGTACTCGCCCTGCATCAGGTCGAGGCGCCGGTCATGGCACAGCTCTATTTATTGTCAGGCGGCCTGCTGATTCTGCTGGCCCTGTTATTCAACATTCGCCAGCTGGCCTATTACGATGAACTGACCGGCTTGCCATCACGTCGCTCCCTGCGACAGACATTACTATCTCAGGGCAGCCGTTACAGCCTCGCCATGGTCGATGTGGATCATTTCAAAAAGCTCAACGATACCTACGGCCATGATGTCGGCGACCAGGTATTGAAAATGCTTGCCACCCATCTGCGCAGGATCAAAGGCGGCAAGGCGTTTCGCTACGGCGGTGAGGAATTTACCCTGGTCTTCCCCGGTAAACTGGCCGATGAAGCGCAGGCCCCGCTCGAACAATTACGCGAGACCATCGCCAGCACGCCCTTCAAGGTGCGACACAAGTCCCGCCCTGCCAAACGTCCGGAAAACCCTCAACCAAAGAGCGATCCCCCCGAGCTGTCGATCAGCGTCAGCATCGGCGTCGCCGACACAACCCTTGCCGACGACCCCCAGTCGATCATGAAACGTGCCGACCAGGCGCTCTACCAGGGCAAGAAAAAAGGCCGCAACCGGGTGGTCGTGGCAGGTTGAGATAAAACTATGAGAAGAATCAACTTTGGCATGTTCACCGCCAAAACCCATTATCTCTCGCAAAGACGCCAGGGCGCGGAGCAACATAAAACTTTTTATTCTCAGCGGACTCGGCGCCTCAGCGAGAGTTAATTTTATCTGGCGTGGGTCAGGCCGGGGTTCAGATGGAACCGCTTCGCTTGTTCCACCCTACAGCGGAGGGGACGGGGATTGGGAACGTTTATATAGTTTCACCTGATGTCGTCATCGACCCGGATCAGAAAAACCGGGCGAGATAATCGGGCACCGCCTCCGTCAACCAGTAACGGGGTCGTATCAGCGAACCGCTGACAAAGCCGACATGCCCGCCGTGCGGACTGACCGCCAGTTGCACGTTGTCGGGCAGTCGCTGCGCATCGGGCAGAATCGCCGGGGTCATGAACGGATCATCAAATGCCTGGATCATCAACGCCGGTTGCCGGATATCGCCAAGATAGCCAAAGGCACTCGACTGCCGGTAATAATCATCGGCATCGGCAAAGCCGTGGATCGGCGCGGTGAACAGGTTATCGAAACGACGAAAGGTGCGTGCTTTTTCGATCTGTTTCGGCGTCAATCCAATCAATTGTTTGTAATCGTGGTCGGCAAATTTCGCCAACACCCTGGCCACCAGGCTTTTGACCAGGTGGCGTTCGTACACTTTCGAAAAGCCCTGATTGATGCGATCGGCGCAGACGTCCAGTTTCAGGGGCGCCGACACCGACACTGCCGCACGCAGCGGCGATACGTTACCCCACTCGGCCTGCAGCTTGAGCAGCATGTTGCCGCCCAGCGAATAACCCACGGCCGCCAGCGGCGCATTCGGATACTGCTCGTGCAACCCGCTGAGAAAATAACGCGCATCGCCGGTCTCGCCGCTATGATAGGAACGCGGCAGGCGATTGATCCGCCCGGAGCAGCCGCGAAAGTGCATCAGCACCCCGTGCCAGCCGCGCTGTTCGATGGCGCGCAATATGTCGCGCGCATAGGGCGAACCGAGCGACCCTTCCAGGCCGTGGAATACCGCCACGATCGGCGTCGTCGTGGATGACTCCGGCTGAGTACGCCAGGCAAGGTCGACGAAGTCGCCGTCGGGCAGCGGCAACGCCTGCCAGGTTACATCCAGCGGACGGCGATTGATAAACCGGGGCAACAGAGTCTGCAGATGGGGATTGCCCAACCCCCGGGCCGGTATAAAAGCGGACGGGCTGTTGGCTTGAGACTGGCTCACATCAATCATTGCTCAGCTTGTTTATCGCTCGGTGTCATGGCTGACCGGCCATACCGGCATAAACGATACCCGACAGCCGCGCCATTTCGTAATCGAAGCTCGCCAGATCTTTTTGATTGAACTGATCAAGCCGCGCATGCCCGCAGGCCCGCGCCATCACCTGCATCAGGCGCGTCGACGATTGCAGAAAGCGCGCCAGCCGATGGGCGCCGTCATCCACGTCCAGTCGCTTGCGCAGTTCGGGATTCTGGGTGGCGACCCCCGAGGGACACTGATTGGTGTGACAGATGCGCGCCGCCACACAACCGATCGCCTGGATGGCGCTGTTGGCCAGAGCGATGCCATCGGTCCCCAGTGCCAGCGCCTTGATAAAGTCGGCCGGGGTACGTAACCCGCCGGTGATGATCAGAGTCACCTTGCCGCTGACACCCTGTTGATCGAGATAACGCCGCGCACGGGCCAGCGCCGGAATGGTCGGCACGCTGATGTGATCCCGAAACAGTAACGGTGAAGCCCCGGTGCCGCCACCGCGTCCGTCAAGGATCACATAATCAGCACCGGCCTGCAGCGCAAACTCGATATCCCGTTCAATATGGTTAGCGCTCAGTTTGAACCCGACGGGAATCCCGCCGCTGATCTCGCGTACCCGATCGGCGAAACGCCTGAAGTCGGCCGGCTCGCGCAGTTCGGCAAAGGTCGGCGGCGAATAGGCCGACTTCCCTTCGGGTATGCCGCGCACCGCAGCAATTTTCTTGCTCACCTTGGCGCCGGGCAGGTGCCCACCGGTGCCGGTCTTGGCCGCCTGCCCGCCTTTGAAGTGAAAGGCCTGTACTTTTTCCGGAATCGACTCGTCATAGCCGAATTGCGCGCTGCCCAGCTCGAACAGATAGCGGCTGTTGGCCTGCTGTTCTTCCGGCAGCATGCCGCCCTCCCCGGAACAGATCCCGGTGCCGACCTGCTCGGCCCCTTTGGCCAGGGCCAGCCGCGCCTCTTGCGACAGCGAGCCGAAACTCATGTCGGAGACCAGCAACGGGGTTTTCAAACAGAGGGGTCTTTGACTTTGCGGGCCGATCACCAGTTCGGTATCGACCGTCGCGTCATCGTCCAGTGGCTTGTCGTGCAACTGCGCCACCATGATCTGGATATCATCCCAGTCCGGCAACCTGTGGCGCGGCACACCCATCGCCGCCACCGGTCCATGTCTGCCCAGCGTCTCCAGACCGTCTTTCGCCAGCTGATGAATCAGCTCAAGGGTCGGCTCCTCCTCGGTGGCTTTCGGATCGGGCTGTTTTGACTTTTTATGATTTCCCAGCTTGTCATTATCGCTACCGCTATCCGCACCGGGACCTTCCTTGCCCACCTGGCTCTCACCAAACCGATTATGGCTGCCGTCGCAATAGGGCAGATTTGCGCTGTGCTTGCAGTTGCATAAAAAGGCCTCGCCCTCTTTTTGCGGCGTAAAGGCCAGCGGTTCAAAACCGGTGCCGGCATGCGAACCGTCGCAAAACGGCTGGTTCTGTGAGCGACCGCAGACGCAAAAATAGTATTCCTGATCGGTGGAAAGATTAACTTTGGCGGGTTTGTTATCGGCGATAACCGGTTTGTTTGCCATAGGCGCCACAGCTTCCGTGATTCAAAAACCAGCGGATAGTATAGGAATCTGTCGATTCCGGTACAACCGACACAAGCTACTCGTCGGGACGAACCTTGCCGCGATTACGCTTGATTTTACTGCGCTTTTGTTTGGTTTCCAGGCGGCGCTTGACCGACGCGCGGGTCGGTCGGGTCGGCTTGCGCTTTTTATGTGTCACCAGCACCGAGCGGATCAGTTCACGCAGCCGTTCCAGTGCCGCCTCGCGGTTTTTCTCCTGACTGCGATAACGTTGTGCCTTGATCACGATCACCCCATCACTGGTGATACGCTGATCGGCGAGCGTCAACAAACGCTGTTTGTAAAACTCGGGCAGGGATGAGGTATTGATATCGAAGCGCAGATGAATGGCCGAGGCGACCTTGTTGACATTCTGACCGCCCGCTCCCTGGGCGCGGATCGCCTGCATCTCGATCTCGCTGTCGGGGATCACCACATTCTGGGAGATGCGCAACATGCTCTGTTCAATCCCCAAGTACCGTGGCGGTGGCCGCACCGGTGAGCCGATCGATGACCAGCATCATCTCGCAATAAGCCGGTTTGTGTACCGGCTCGTCTCCGCAACTGCAGTTGGCCACGACCTCGGTAAAAAAGACCCCGATGCGGGCATGCAAGACCTGAGCATCCTGATCGATACCCAGCACGGTCACCTGCAAACCGCTCGCATCACTGTAACCGCCCTCAGAGGTGCCCTGATCCAGCGGCAGGTTCGCTCCGACACCCGATTCCAGTTCCCGCTTCAGGGTCCGGATCAGGGTATCGGTATCCTGTTGTTCGATGGTGTGCAGCAATTTCAGCATGATGGTTCAGCCCCGGGGTTGGCTGTGGGTGAGGAGCCTGTCCAGGTGATTGGCAAATGCCTGGCGCTCGGTCTGGCTCATCGCCGCCTGTCCGCCGGTGTCCACCCCGCTGGCCCGCAGCGTGTCCATGAAATCGCGCATATTCAATCGCGAGCGGATGTTCTCGAGAGTAAACAACTCGCCGCGAAAACTCAGTGCCTGCGCCTCTTTTTCGATCACCTCCGCCGCCAGCGGGATGTCACTGGTGATGACCAGATCACCCGCTTCGACGCGCCGGACAATCTCGTTATCCGCCACATCAAACCCGTGCTCGACCCGCAGGGATTTGATATAGCGGGATTTGGGCGCCCTGACATACTGATTCGCCACCAGCGTGGTCAGCGTTTGCGTGCGCTGCGCGGCGCGAAACAGGATCTCCTTGATCACCGCCGGACAGGCATCGGCATCGACCCAGATTTGCATGCTGAATAATTATTTGAAGCGTGAAGTCGCTGATTTGATTGAATCACGCAGATCATCCCAGGCAATTTCAATACCAGCTTTGAGATCTTCCCAGGCATCCTCGCTGGCATTTTCCAGTTCTTCCAGTTTATTGCGCGCGACTTCCTGTTTTTCTCGCAATGACTCGATCTGTTTGTAGTATTCCAGCTGCACATCAGCCTCGGCTTTGTCCGCCCGGGCTTTGAGCTTGTCGATTTCGGTTTTCCATTCATCCAGCTGGGCTTTCAGTTTCTGTTCATAAGCTTGCTTGAGGCTCATGGTCTTCTCCTTTTTTCCGGTAGCTTTTATGTAGTAGTCACAACCTGTTACAACTTCAAGCATCAAGGCTCTTGGAGGCCACCTCGTAGACGTCTTTGGATAACCCTTCCTTGTCCAGAATGCGCTCCAGCTGCTGCTTCATCAACCCCTGGCGTTTTTCATCGTAACGCTTCCAGCGACTGAGATTTTGCACCAGCCGGGCGGCGATCTGGGGATTGAGGCTGTCGAGTTCCAGCACCTGATCCCCGAGGAACCGGTAGCCGCTGCCGTCGGCGGCATGGAAGTTGATGGGATTGCCGGCGCAGAAGCGGCCGATGAGCGCTCGCACCTTGTTGGGGTTTTTGATGCTAAAGGCTTCGTGTTCCATCAACTGCCTGACGTGCTGCAGGGTCCGCGGCAGACGCGATCCGGCCTGGATGGCGAGCCATTTTTCCACCACCTGCTGATCATGCTGCCATTTCTGGTAAAAGCCCTCCAGCGCCTGGTGGCGTTTGGGGATAGCGAAATTGGCCAGCATCGACAGGGCCGCCAGGGTGTCGGTCATATTGTTGGCCCGGCTGTACTGTTGCATAGCCAGATCGAACATGGCCTGCTCCTCGGTTTCCAACAGGTAACCCAGGCAGAGATTGCGCAGGGCACGACGCGCCATCTCCTCGGCATTGAATGCATAGGGTTTATCGCTGCTGTTGGCCTGATAGATCTGCTGCCATTCGTCCTTGAGTTCAAAGGCCAGGGTCTGACGCATGAAATGACGCACTTCAAAGATTGCCTCGACATCCACAACCTCGCACTGATCGGCGATATAACCTTCCGAAGGCAGGCTCAGGGCCTGGGCGATCAGGGCCTTGTCGAGATCAGCATTGAGCAGGGTCTTGCGAAAGGCAAGGATGAAAGACTCATCCAGCGTCAGCGGCTTTTTCTGTTGATACTGCTCGATCAATCGCAGCAGGATGTTCATCGCCAGTTGCTGGCCGGCATCCCAGCGATTGAATTCGTCGCTGTCGTGGGCGAACAGAAAAGCCAGCTTGTCATCATCGTAACCGGCCTGGATCCTGATTGGCGCGGAGAAGCCCCGGCCCAGCGAGGCCACCGGCTGATGGGTCATGCCGGTAAAGGTAAAGCTCTGTTCCGGTTCGGTAACCGACAGCACCCGGGTGCGGGCTTCGGCCGGGGCACTCTCTCCCTCCAGCTGTAGCACCAGATCGTCGCCCTGGCGATCCAGCAGGCCGACGGCCAGGGGAATATGAAACGGCTGTTTCTCCGGCTGGCCGGGTGTGGGCGGACAGTTCTGTTTGATATGCAGGGTGTAGGTCTGCGCCTGTTCGTCGAATTCCTCACCAACCTTGAGTACTGGCGTACCCGCCTGGTTGTACCAGCGCATGAACTGACTCAGGTCGATATGGTTGGTCTCTTCCATCGCCCTGACAAAATCCTCAATCGTGACGGCCTGACCGTCGTGCCGGGCAAAGTAGAGATCAGTTCCCCTGCGAAAGCCCTCGCGACCGACCAGGTTCATGATCATGCGCACCACTTCGGCACCCTTGTTGTAGACAGTCACCGTGTAGAAGTTGCTGATCTCCATGTAGCGGTCCGGGCGCACCGGGTGGGCCATGGGGCCGGCGTCCTGAGCGAACTGATGGGTGCGCAGGATGTTGACATCGTCGATGCGTTTGACCGCGCGCGAATTGAGATCGGCGGAAAACTCCTGATCGCGGAACACGGTAAAACCTTCCTTGAGACTCAACTGGAACCAGTCACGACAGGTGACGCGATTGCCCGACCAGTTATGAAAATATTCATGGGCGACGATACTCTGGATATTATAAAAGTCGTGATCAGTCGCGGTTTCGGGACTGGCCAGCACGCAGGAGGAGTTGAAAATATTCAACCCCTTGTTCTCCATGGCACCCATGTTGAAGTCGTTGACCGCCACGATCATGTAGATATCCAGATCATATTCACGGCCATAGGTCTCCTCATCCCAGCGCATGGCCTGTTTGAGCGAGGTCATGGCGTGATCGCATTTGTGACGATTTTCTTCTTCCACGTAGAGGCGCAGTACCACCTCACGGCCGCTCATGGTGGTGTAAGTATCTTCCTGACAAACCAGTTGCCCGGCCACCAGCGCAAACAGGTAACTGGGTTTGAGACTGGGGTCCTCCCAGCGGGCCCAGTGGCGACCGTCATCGGTCTCGCCGGCTTCCACCCGATTGCCGTTGGAAAGCAGCACCGGATATTTGGCCTGATCGCCGACCAGCGTGACGGTATAGCACGACATCACATCGGGGCGGTCGGGGAAATAGGTAATGCGGCGAAAGCCCTGCGCTTCGCACTGGGTGCAGAGCATATTGCCCGAATAATACAACCCTTCCAGCGCGGTATTGGCGGCCGGATTGATGCGGGTTTCGATAATCAATTCAAATTGCTCAGGCACGTCGGAAATCGTCAGTTTCTCTTCAGCGAGCCGGTACTGTGCTTCGCTTAGCGGCTCGCCTTCCAGACGCAGGCTCAACAGTTCAAGATGACTGCCATCCAGAGACAGGGGCGGATTGGTGTCAGGGTGTTCGGGATTGCGTCGCACTTTCAGCGTGGCCCGGACCTGGGTGGTGGCGGCATCCAGGTCAAAATGCAGATCCACCTTGTCGATCAAATAGGCCGGCGGGGTGTAATCCTTGAGATAAACCACATTGGGACCGGACTGATTACCTGCGAGATCGGCCATGAATACTCCTTGAATATAGGGTGCCACTTTGCCTCATTGTAACCCAAGAAACGTGAGGGCGTGAGGGCGTGAGGGCGTGAGGGCGTGAGGGCGTGAGGGCGTGAGGGCGTGAGGGCGTGAGGGCGTGAGGGCGTGAGGGCGTTTAAAGTATGAGTCGATGGATCAATATGTCAACAAAGAAACTGCAAATAATTCTGTGTAACTGCCCGGATCCCGATCTTCATACCTCACAATCTCACGAGCTCGCGATCTAACGCCCTCACGCCCTAACGCCGTGTAATTCCGCCGCCGCGGCGCAATTGCTGTTTGCCGAACCGGTTGTTGATCGCATCGGCCAGCTCATCGAGCTCCTGTTGTTTCTTTGTGGACGTCTCTGCCCCGGCGAACAGATCCCCCTGCTGTGGTGCCAGCCGCACCTCTGCCAGGCCGCTGACACCGACGCCGAGCAGGCGTATTGCCGGTGAGCGCGGTGTCCAGGCTTCCTCCAGCAGGGCGAGTGCGGTATGGCAGATCGCCTGCGTCGATCGGGTGGCCTCATCAAGCGTATGGGCACGCGTGATGGTTTTAAAATCGGCGAAGCGCAACTTGATCTGGATGGTGCGTCCGTAAAAATCCTGCCGGCGTAACCGACACGCGACCTGTTCGGCCATATCCATCAACCAGGCACGCAGAATCGATGCCTCGCGAATGTCCGTGGCAAACGTATTTTCCATGGAGATCGATTTGGCCCGATGATCGCTGATGACCGGGCGGGGATCCAGGCCGTGCGCCAGCTCCCACAGGTGAGCGCCGAACTTGCCGAACTCCATCTGTAAAAATTCAGCAGTACGCCCGCGCAACTGACCGATGGTGCGAATGCCCAGTTGTTCGAAGCGGGCGCCGGTGGCCTTGCCCACGCCCCATAAACGGGAAACCGGTAACGGATCGAGAAAGGTCTGCACCTGGTCCTGCGCCACCTCGACCAGGCCATCAGGCTTATCGAGGTCCGAGGCAATCTTGGCCAGGAACTTGTTGGGCGCAATGCCCACCGAGGCGACCAGCGACAATTCATCCCGAATATCCTGCTTGATCCGCAGGGCAATCTCCCGGGCCGTCCCGAACAGCTTTTCACTGGCGGTCACATCCAGAAACGCCTCGTCCAGCGACAACGGTTCGATCTCGGGGGTATAACGGGCGAAGATCGCGCGGATCTGCTGCGAGATTTGCTGGTAGAAATCGAGCCGCGCCGGCAAGCGCACCGCCTCGGGACACAAACGCAGCGCCCGGGCCATGGGCATGGCACTGTGCACCCCGAACCGGCGCGCCTCGTAACTGGCCGCCGCCACTACGCCCCGTCCCTCGGCCGAGCCACCGACGATCACCGGCCGACCGGCCAGCGCCGGCTGCTCACGCACCTCCACCGAGGCGTAGAACGCATCCATGTCGACATGCAAAATAGCCATACAGCGATACTACCTACCCTGTAAAATATCTTAACGCAGAGGAACGCAAAGTCCTTGGGTTAATTATATCAGTACGTGCACCGGCTTTCGCTGTATAACAAACCATAAAAAAGCAGGTCCGTAGCCTGCTTTTCCTCGTCACTCGTTACTCGTACCTCGTCCCTTTTATCTAGGGCCAGTTACTGTAAAACGTATGTTTTTTCAGAACTTTTTTGACGTACTTGCGGGTTTCGGGATAGGGAGGAATGCCCTGATAGCGGTCCACGGCCTGTTCGCCGGCGTTGTAGGCGGCCAGCACGAGTTTGAGTTGCCGGGGATAGCGTTGCATCAGATCGCGCAGATAGCGCACACCGCCTTCGATATTCTGGCGCGGGCTGTAGAGATCGGTGACGCCATAACGCTCGGCGGTGGCCGGCATCAACTGCATCAGGCCGGAAGCCCCCTTGTGCGAGGTGGCATTCGGGTTGAAGAAGGACTCGGTGTGGATCACCGCCTTGACCAGCGCCGCGTCGATCTTGTGCCGGTTGGCCACGGCATGGATGATGTTCTCGAAGCGCAGATAGTTGGCGGCGGGCGCAGTATTAAAGGTGCTGTGACCGGCGGCATAGCGCCCCAGACCGACCGGATTGCCGCTTTTGCGCACCAGCTTGTGCGCGCTGTCGAATTTGGGGCGATCGGTGATTACCCGGGAACCGTCGGGCAACTGGTATAAATAGTATTCGGCCTGGACCGGCGAGGCGATTCCCCACAACAGTCCCAGTGACAGCACGGTGGCGATGACAGGCAGTTTCATGGCGCGCTCGGTTCCTGTTTTTCTTTCACGGGCAAGATTATATCGGTCGCCGACCGGGAGGAGTTTAGGGCTTTTTTAGCGGCGTCAACCGAAAGACCGACTCCTGCAGCCAGTCCAGCCCCCGTTTGCGGAAGCGCTCGTTCTGTGCCAGCACGTCTTCCGATTCCAGGCAGTCGATTTGATAGTGCTGCCCGTACAGCTCCCGGACCTCCGCGTCACTCACGGCAAAGGGCGGTCCGTCCATTTTGGCGGGATCGTAATCCAGGGTGATGAGCAGATGCGGGACTGTGGCTGACACCAGGGTATCGAGCGTCTCGACATAACGGCGACGCAGCGCCGACGGCAGGGCGATGAGCGAGCCGCGGTCATAGACTGCATCGATCACCCCCAGATCCTGCGCGGTCAGGATAAACAGATCGCCGCATAACAGGGTGATCGATTCGCCCCGCCAGATATCGCAGCGCTGGTTTTCGATGCGGTTCGCCCGCAAATGGTTCTCGGCAAAAAAATCCTTGACCGCAACCGGGCTGACCTCCACGCCGATCACCTCGTAACCCTGATCCGCCAGCCAGATCAGATCCAGACTCTTGCCGCACAACGGCACCAGGACCCGGGCACCCGGCTCGACTGCCAGACTGCCCCAGTGGGCGCGCAGATGGGGATTGACCTCATCGAGATGAAACCCGATCAGGTTATTCTCCCAACGCTCGTGCCAGAACTCCGGTTCCATGCTCTGCTCCATCAATCAAACGGCCCGACAGTTTACCCTTTCCCGGTCCGGATCCGAACCCCGCAAAGAGCCCATGACACCGATTTTCATCGGGACTACCGCCGGAATAAAACCCGTGATGACGACTCACCACCGAAACACCGACGACACCGAAAGCACTGAAACAGTGCCGTCAGTCCATTATCTGGCTGTTTCGGTGTATTCAGTGAACTCGGCGTCGTCGGTGGTTAACTTTGCCGTGCAGCGGCCCAAGCCGTATCCCCGACAATCAGGGCAACATCATCGCGTACGGGTTTTATCCGATGGGCTGATTGGCCTATGATGAGGGGACGATGAATTGAAGCGGAGATGCGCCATGACCCAGATTATAAACAACGAGCAGTACCGAATCGACGCGCTGGAACTGGGGCCGATGGAGAACTTCATTTACGTGATCACCGATCACGCCAGCGGGCGTGCCGCCGTAGTGGACCCGGCCTGGGAAGTGCCGGAGATCCTGGCGCTGGCCGAACAGCGCTGCATCAATATCAGCGACATCCTGCTCACCCACAGTCACCACGATCACATCAATGGTGTCGAACAGGTGTTACAGCAATACGACGCCCAGCTGCATCTGCTCAAACCCGAGGCCGAATTCTGGGGCAAGCACCTGGACCTGCCGACCCTGCATCACGGCGGCGATACCATCAAGGTCGGCGATACCGAGATCCGGATCCTCCACACGCCGGGCCACACCCCCGGTTCGGCCTGTTATCACATTCACGATCAGCTGATCACCGGCGACACTATGTTTGTCTGGGGTTGCGGACGCTGTGATCTCAGCGGCGGCGATCCGGAACAGATGTACGACACCCTGAACAAGCTGGCCAAGCTGCCAGGAAACACCGTCACCCTGCCCGGCCACAACTACGCGGATAAGACCACCGCGACCATGGAAGAACAGGTCAGGGGTAATCCCTTCATGCACTTTCACGACAGGCACAAATTCGTCGACTACCGCATGCACATCCACGACCGCGTCCGCGAAGAGCCCTACCATGCCGAGCCGGCGGACGACGAATGAGACGCTTTTGGGGTAATAGCCTGGGCGGTGGAAATAACGCGGAGAACGCGGAGACGCCAAGGACGCAAAGAATAAAAATCATTATATGAAAATAAAAAGGCGCCAAGGCGCCTTTTTATTTTTTTGGGCATCATCAGAACACCATGATTATTCCACTAAAGCCACCCATTGCAGTTTCCGGTAAAAACATATTATTTATTCTGCTTTGCGTTCTCCGCGTCTTTGCGTCCTTTGCGTTACTTACAGAAACATAAAGAAGTGAGTTATTTCTCGGCGACGATGTAGATCATCCAGGATTCCTGGTTTTCCACTTCAGTCACTTCTTCGTATTCACCGGTGCCTTCCAGCTCGTCTTCGTCGTCATCGCTTTCTTCGTATTTTTCCCAGTAGACCCGTGACTTGCTGAAGCCGGCTGCTTCGAGCATTTCGCGGACTTCGGGAATGGCCCACAGGCGCCATTCGTAGGTGAAGGCGTTTTGCATGCGCGAGCCGTCGTCGAATTCGAAATGGATGGCGCATTTCATGTGATGGTCGATGGGGTTGAAGGCGACGTGTTCCCAGATGTAGGTGGCCGGCTCGTCCTCGAGCTCGGTCTCCTCTTCGATCACGTCTTCGCACTCGGTGCCGCCGAACAAATCCAGAATCAACAGGCCGTCGTCCACCAGACTCTGGCGGGCCTTTTTGAAGTAGTCGATCAGTTCATCGCGCTTTTCGAACAGGCAGTAGCTGAAATTGAAGGCGCAGACGATATCCACCTGCGGCTCAGTCACGTTGCGCACGTCATCGATGTGCAGGGTAATACGCTCGGCCAGGTCGCCGCCTTCGGCTTCGATGTTGTGCTTGCGGCCCCATTCGACGGTCTCTTCGTCATAATCCACGCCGATGGCGGTACGTTGCGGATCCGACTTGCACCATTCGGCGGCCAGATAGGCGGTACCGCAGAAGTCTTCTTTCATGCTCAGCGCCTTGCGGCCACGCAATTCGGGGAACACCTGGTCAAAGAAAGCGACTTCCGCCTCCGGGGCCTGCACCGACTTCTGGTACAACACATGCCGGTCTGCCTGATCGGCCATGGTCGGTTTCTTGCCTGCCTGTTGTTTTGCCATTTCCTGTCCCCTGTTTCGATTGCGTTGGTATTCGTATTTCGGGCGCTATTATATAGGGTTTACACTGTTTTTGTATGAGCGATTGCGCGGAAATTGCCTGTTTCCGGTAATGGCGCTGGTCGCAGGTTGTTCGGTGCATTCGGTGGTAACCCGATATCCACTGGCGCCGGCGAAATTTTGTCTCAGGCCCCACTGGTATAAAATGGATATGGTATGATCCTGCCTTTGCGGTCAATGGCTTACAGATAACATGAGCAATCCGGTTCAGCGCCAGCGTACGGTTCCCGTCCAGGTCGGCCATGTCACGGTCGGCGGCGATGCTCCGATCGTCGTGCAATCAATGACCAATACGGACACCGCCGATGTGGCCGCCACGGTCCGGCAGGTCCGCGAACTGAGTCAGGCCGGCTCCGAGCTGGTGCGCATTACCGTCAACAGCGCCGAGGCCGCCGCGGCCGTTCCGCGGATTCGCGCGGCCCTGGATGAGGCCGGCTGCAGCACCCCGCTGGTGGGCGATTTTCATTTCAACGGCCACAAGCTGCTGAGCGACTATCCCGACTGTGCCGCCGCACTGGCCAAGTACCGCATCAACCCCGGCAACGTGGGCAAGGGCAAAAAACGGGACGAGCAATTCGCGCGCATGATTGAAACGGCGATCCATTACGACAAGCCGGTGCGCATCGGGGTCAACTGGGGCTCGCTGGATCAGAGCCTGCTGGCCCGCATGATGGACGAAAATGCGAAACTGCCCGAGCCGCGCGAGCCGACCGCGCTGATGCACGCCGCGGTGGTCACCTCGGCGCTGGAGAGTGCCCAGCAGGCCGAGGAGCTGGGCCTGCCCCACGATAAAATCATTCTTTCCTGCAAGATGAGCGGCGTGCAGGATCTGATCAGCGTCTACCAGGATCTTTCGGCCCAATGTGATTATCCGCTGCACCTGGGGCTGACCGAAGCCGGTATGGGCTCCAAGGGCATCGTCGCCTCGACCGCCGCGCTGGCAGTGCTGTTGCAGCAGGGCATTGGCGACACCATTCGCATCTCCCTGACCCCGGAACCGGGCGGCGACCGCTGCCAGGAAGTGGTGGTCGCCCAGGAGATCCTGCAATCGATGGGATTACGCGCCTTCACACCGATGGTCGTGGCCTGCCCCGGCTGCGGTCGCACCTCCAGCACCTACTTCCAGCAACTGGCGATGGATATCCAGAGTTACCTGCGCCAGCAGATGCCGCAGTGGCGCCAGCAATATGCGGGGGTCGAAGAGATGAGCGTGGCGGTGATGGGTTGCGTGGTCAACGGCCCCGGCGAAAGCAAACACGCCAACATCGGCATCAGCCTGCCCGGCACCGGCGAAAAACCGGTCGCGCCGGTCTACGTGGACGGCGAGAAAACCGTCACCCTCAAGGGCGACAACATCGCCGGGGAATTCCAGCAAATCATCGACGACTACATCCAACGCCACTACGCACGTCATGACTGACACTGCCATTTCTTGAATTTCTGGAGATAACGCGGAGAACGCAAAGACGCAAAGAACGCAGAGAAAGATTATCTATGGAGTTACTTGCCAACATGTGGCTTACTGACAACAAGACAATACTCCTGTACTCCATACAATACCTACTTTGCGTCCTCTGCGCCTCCGCGTCCTTTGCGTTTATTTCCAGAGCATCGGAGAAAGGGGATATATCTCGTCCCTCGTCCCTGCTCTCAAGGTCATTCGACCTTGAGAGCCTGTAATAGCATGTCGTGGTAGTTGCGGATGCGCCGCACGTAGCGTACCGGCTCCGAGCCGCGGGCATAACCGTAGCGTAAATCCTTGTAATATTTTTTCTGCGACAGCAACGGCAGAACTTCACGGAATTCGTGCCATAAGTTTGGATCCATCCCCTGTTCACGCGCCAGTTTGCGGGCGTCGTAGACATGGCCCATGCCGACGTTATAGGCCGCCAGGGCGATCCAGGTGCGATCCGGTTCGCTGATCTCATCCGGTAACCGACCAAGCAGGTTCGCCAGGTATTTGGCCCCGCCCATGATGCTCTGCTCGGGATCCAACCGGCTTGAGACCCCGACTTCCCTTGCCGTGGTGCGGGTCAGCATCATAATGCCACGCACCCCGGTGGGGCTGCGTGCCAGGCGATCCCAGTGAGATTCCTGATAGGCCTGGGCCGCCAGCAGAATCCAGTCGATACCGTATTTCCTGCCGGCTGCCTGGAACATTGCCTTGTATGTGGGCAGGACGCGCTTGACCTTGCGCTTGAAGGCACGAGTGTCGACATAGTCGAACACCTCGATAAAGCCATAATACTTGTTGATCAGGTGTTCCAGAACGCCGTCGTCACGAAACCCGGACAGCCAGTTATTAACTGCACTTTGCAAGCCATGGGCTTCGGCAGGCATGGCCCAGGCCAGCGGCTGGGGTTTGCTGATATCAAAGCGCACCAGCAATTCAGGCATGTATCGCTGGTTGACCTTGACGATATTCGAATCAGCGACGGTACAGTCGAGCTTGCGGCGCCAGACCCGCTCCAGTAGATACTCGGTATCGTGTTCGGCATCCACTTCCCAGGTCAGCTCCGGAACCTCTTCTTGCAAACGCTGTAACTGATCGACATAGCTGGTTTCGGACGGCACCGTGAGAGACAGCCCAACCAGGTCTTCGGGCTCTTCGGGATAGGCCCCGCCACGGCGACAGACCACCTGCTGGGTGACCTGCTGGTAACTGTCGGAAAAGCGATAACGATCTTTACGCTGTTCGGTGCGAGTCAGGCTGGCTGCGGCCAGATCCACCTTGCCCTCCTCGAGCAAACTGAGGATTTCAGCCGGGTTATTACGCACCATCAGCTCCAGCTCCACGCCGAGATCATCGGCAAAAGCGGAAACCAGGTCGTATTCAAAGCCCGTCTTCCCGTCACGATCGACATAATAGGTCGTCGGGGCGTTGCGGGTGACCACTACCAGCTTGCCCTGTTCCTTCACACGGTTGAGATACGTTTCCTCGCCACAACCGGCAAGCAAGATGGTCAACAGCAGCAAGCCGCCATAGCGCAACTGTTTCAATCCGGCTCGCTCACCGCCCGATAGCGCAGGGTACGAATAACCAGTCCACCCCATTGATAGAGTCCCATTCCCAGCAGGATCAACATCGCTCCCAGATAAAGCTCGAGACCGATCTGCTCCTGGTTGAACAATCGCCCAAACAACAGGGCAAGTACAGGTGTCAACAAGGTTACCAGCGCCACGCGACTGGCATCAATCTGTTTCAGCACATAAAAGAACATGACAAAGCCCAGCACCGAGCCGAATATGGCCAGATACAGGATCGAGGCGGCCGCCCGTGGACCGAGGTCCGCTGGCCACTGGCCATCGAACAGCAACCAGACCAGTAAATAACAGGGCGCCGCCACCAGCAACGCACCACTGGTCGATTCCAGCCCCGACAACTGCGCATCGATCTTTTTCACCAGCACCATGCTCAGCGAATGCAGACAGACCGCCAGCACGATCGCGCTGATCCCGTATCCGGCCTGCTCGCCCAGGTGCAGACCCCGGGCAAAAACCACGCTCAAGCCGCCTAACGCCAGAACGATACCGCCGAGTTTGTGCCAGCTCAGGGCCCGCTCCTGCAGCCACAGGGCCGCCATGACGCCGGTGACGATCGGCGTCAGACCAAACAGCACGGAAATCAATCCCGAGGGAATATACTGCGCCCCCCAGTAAACACTGGTCATGGCACCGAACACCCCGATACCCCCGGCCAGATAACTTTTCAGGGCGGCACGATCGCGGGGCAGCCCGCGGGACAGCAATGTCAGCAAGATCACACAGACCAGCGCCCCGAGCCACATGCGCGCGGCCACGCCGAACAAAAAGCCCGGCCCTTCCCCGCTCCATTTGATCGCCAGCGGCGTGGTCGACCAGATCAACACCACCCCGATATAAGCTGTCGGCACCGACATCTTTTTCTCCCTGATAATGTCCAAAACGAAAAAAGCCACAGTTTTCAGGCTGTGGCTTTTGGAAAATCCGGTATTGCTTGTACTTAACGACTGTTACAACACCCTCTCCGTCCGCCACGCACGGTCCATTGCCCAGACACGCAGGCGTACCGGGCAGGCAGAGATCTTGGCAGAATGAATGGCGTTAAACATGTTATTGAGTTTGCGTCGAGAATCGGCGGGTGTCAAGTACAGGTACTTCCACTTTTTAAACTTCCTAAAAATAACGCGAAGGACGCAAAGACGCAGAGAACGCAAAGAAAAATATTGTGGGCCAGAGGACTGCGTGCGACTCACAATTTTCGACTCGGAATTACAATGCCACGACAAGTACCTTCGCTTGAACCCAGCGCCGCATTCGAATTAGATCAGAATTTAAAGCCAATCATTTCTCCGCGCCCTTTGCGTCTTTGCGCCCTCTGCGTTATTTACAGAGCCCTCAAGAAGAGGCAATGCCAGGCGTTACCGGACGTAGATATATTTCCAGTCGACACCGGTGGCGTCGCGCAGGCGTTTGAGGATGCCGTCGGTGGGCACGGCTTCGTGGGGATAGATGTTGTAAAGCTCGATAAACAGCCGGGCGAAGGCCCCGCTTTTGCGCCAGTTAAGTTCCGTCGCGGCGGACTCGGCGCCACACCGGGGACAGCTATAACGGTAACGGTCCGGATCGACCTGCCAGGCGTCGATGATGTCGGCCCAGTTCTCTTCCCGATGGCGACACTGGCGACAATACACCTGCACCTGTTGCGGGCCGCCACGAAACTGCAACTGCTCGCTATAACGGAGACCGACATGGCAGAACTGATCGGAACCGGGCGCCTGGGGTTCGAATTCCACCGCCGGCGAGCAACCGAGAAAACTGATGTGCTGCAAAAATGCCGGGCCCGCCTGATAGCGTTCGCCGGGGAGGTCCTCGAGTGTGTCGCCAATCAGCCCGGACTGCTGAAGAAGTTCGATCAGGGCGGGCGGATCGGCCGGGCGATAATCGGGATCGAGTGGATACAGCAGCAATGACGGCAGGGAGGAGAACATCGAAATACCTGGATCAAACCGGAGCGCCAGTATACCAGCCCCGCCGACGTGATTAACCCCATGAATTGTCATGTATCCGCCGGATTTCGGGGCGATTCCGCCGGCACAAAATGCTAGAATCAACACCTGAACACGTATAGTGATAACTCAATGGTATTGGCGATGAGCGGTAAAGAGTATTCCAAAGAAGAGCAGATTCTGCAGACGATGCGCAAGGTTTTGACCGATGTGGCCAAGGACACCTATACCAAGCCCGGACTCAAGCATCCGCTGTCGGAAGACACTATTATTTCGATTCGCGACTGCCTGGGACTGATTTCCGCCCGCGAGAAGGAACTGGCCGAGGAAGCCGGGCGCCCGAGCAAGATGCGCCCGCGTTATATCGACGAACCGCAGGATTCGGTCGTCATTCCGCTGGATATGACCGGACTGAAGAAAAACAAATCCTCCGACCCCGATTCCAAATAACGCTTACTCCAGCGTTTCCCAACGCGCAAAGCAGGCCTCCAGTTCGGCGTTGATCTGATCCAGGCGCTGCAGGGTGGTGGCAATGGTGTCACTTGCCTGTTGATAAAAGGCCGGATCGCTGATCTTCTCCTGCAACTGCTGCTGTTCCTGCTCCAGTTGTTCGATCTTTTGGGGCAAGGCCTTGAGTTCCTGTTGCTCCCGGTAAGCGAGTTTGCGCTTGCTGGCCTGCGGCGCGGGTGTTTCGGGCACCGGCGCGGTGCCGGTGGAATCGGCGCCGCTACTGTCCCGCGGCGTTAACGGGTGCTGCTGGCGATAGCGATACCAGTCGTGATAGCCACCGACATATTCATTCACCACGCCTTCCTCCTCGAACACCAGCACGCTGGTGACCACGTTATCGAGAAAGGTCCGATCATGGCTGACCAGTATCAGCGTCCCGTCATAGTTCAGCAGCAGATCCTCGAGCAGCTCGAGGGTTTCCACATCGAGATCGTTGGTCGGTTCGTCCAGCACCAGCAGGTTGGCCGGCTGGGTGAACAGTTTGGCCAGTAACAGACGGTTGTGTTCGCCCCCGGAAAGGCTTCTGACCGGCGCATGCACCTGTTTGACCGGGAACAGAAATTCGCGCAAATAACCGATGGCGTGGCGCTTGCGCCCCTGCACCTCGACCATCTCGCTGCCTTCGTTGAGATTGTCCAGTACCGATTTTTGCGGGTCGAGGATCGCCCGGTGCTGATCGAAATAGGCGATTTCCAGTTTGGTCCCCAGACGCACCCGGCCGCTGTCCGGTTTGACCTCGCCGAGTAACACGCGGATCAGGGTACTTTTGCCGACGCCGTTGGGGCCGATGATCCCGATACGGTCGCCGCGCATGATGCGGGTGGAAAAATCTTTCAGGATCGGCTTGCCGTCATAGGCAAAATTGACGTGCTCCACCTCCGCCACCAGTTTGCCGGAACTCTCCGCTTCGTCCAGGTTGAGCCGGACCTGGCCCTGGCGATCGCGACGCTGGCGCACCTGATCGCGCATCTCCTGCAGGGCACGCACCCGGCCCATGTTGCGGGTGCGCCGGGCCTTGATGCCCTTGCGGATCCAGGCTTCCTCTTCGGCCAGTTTCTTGTCCTGCCGGGCACGCTGTTTTTCCTCGGCCTCCAGCAGCTGTTCCTTTTTCTCCAGGTAATGCTGGTAATCACCCGGCCAGGAAGTGAGCTGGCCGCGATCCAGCTGAATAATCCGGGTGGCCAGATTCTGTAAAAAGCTGCGGTCATGGGTGATAAAGACCAGGCACCCCGGATAGCCAAGCAGGAACTGCTCGAGCCAGGTGATGCCCTCGATATCCAGGTGGTTGGTCGGCTCATCCAGTAATAACAGATCCGGTTCGCTGACCAGTGCGCGGGCCATCAGCACGCGCCGCTTCATACCGCCGGACAGGGTCGCCAGTGGCGCCTGTTCGGGCAGATCCATTTTACTGATCGCGGAAGCCACCCGCTGCTCCAGTCGCCAGCCGTCCACTGCTTCGAGCTGATGTTGCAACTCGCTCAGCCGTTCCACCTGCTGCGGGGAATTATCAAACTGTTGCAGTGCCTGATGATAGGCGCTCAGTAACGCCCCCGCCTCCTGCAATCCGCCGGCCACGACCTCGAAGACCGTCTGCCCCGCCTCCTTCGGCACATCCTGATGCAGATGGGCGATGCGCAGGGTATCCGGATGCCAGATTTCACCGTCATCGGGCCGGATATCGCCATTGAGCAGGTGCATGAGGGTCGACTTGCCCGAGCCATTACGCCCGACCAGACAAACCCGCTCGCCCCGTTCGAGCTGCAGCTCGACCTGATCCAGCAACGGTTGCTCACCGAAGCTGAGGCTCACATTCTTGAAGGTTAAAATAGGCGGCATCGACATCCATCACCGGTTGGAAGGGCGGGCAGTATAACGTATTCGCCGGCGCCGGTCAGGGCGCTTCCGCCCCCCGCGCGATTGAGCTAAAATTGCCCTCCCTTTGTAACCGGTTCCACTGCTATGGATGAACACGAGGCTGCACAATTACGTGACAAGCTGCAGACCCTGGTATCCGAACATCGGGATCTCGACGATGTCATCAATCGCCTGGCCCAGGATCCCACCATCGATCAGTTGCAGCTGAGCCGCATGAAAAAACGCAAACTGCAGCTCAAGGATCTGATCGCCCGGGTCCGCAGCCGCCTGATTCCCGATATGGAGGCCTGATTCGCCTGCCGCCGGCTTGCGCCGGCTGATCCGGCAGGATAAAGTTATTCGCAGATATTCAGCCCCCGGATCACAGCATGGCCAGCGAGCCGGTCAGTGATAAACGCAATCATGCCCGTTTTGCCCTGGCACTGGATGTCAGGGTGAGCTTTGAGGATGACAGTTTCATTCTCAAAACCCGCGATATCAGCGACGGTGGCGTGTTTCTGTCGGTCGAAGAGGAGGCTATCACGCTGCCACCACTGGGCAGTCGGGTCAGCCTGCAGGTCCAGACCCCGCTGCAGGACGATGAGCCCGCACCGGTGGTCGAAGGCGAAGTGGTCCGCCGTACCGACGACGGTATCGGCATCCGGTTTTTGGAAGAGGCATGACCGGCACGCCCCGCCTGTTTGAATCCGTTATTGTCCGAGTCGAAATCCGTCATGTCACAAACACCCCCTGACGCTGAAATCCTGATTGCCACCGGCTGCGCCCACTGCCCCACGGTGTTGCAGGCCCTGACCGACCTGATCAAAGAAGGCGTGATTCATGAATTGCGGGTCAGCAATATCGTGGTCGATCCCTCGCGGGCGCAGGAGCTGGGGGTGCGTACCACGCCCTGGACCCGCATCGGCCCGTTTACCCTGGCGGGCAACTATTCACCGAAGGAGTTGCGCCACTGGGCCGAGCAGGCCGGCAGTGACTCGGGCATTGCCGATTACATCCGCCACCATCTCAAGGAAGGCGAATTGCAGACTATCGAGACATTTTTGCGCCAGCAGCCCGAATGGCTCAGGGTGATCATCGGTCTGCTGGAAACGGAAGACCTGGAGATCCAGGTTCGCCTCGGACTGGATGCGGTACTCGAGTCACTGGCCGGCAGCGACGCGTTAAAACAACTGGCCCCGGAATTTGCCCGCCTGTCGGAAAACGATAACGCCCAGATCCGGGGCGATGCCACCCATTATCTGGCCCTGACCGGCGACCCCGGGGTTCGGCTCCAGCTGGAAAAACGGCTGCAGGACGACTCCCCCGATATTCGCGAGATTGCCCGCGAGGGGCTGGATCAGCTGACGCAAACTCAGGCCTGATCGAGATCGCCGCGCAATAACTGATACATCTCGTTGAGCTGCGCATCGGCCTCGTGCCGGGCTTCCTCGGCCAGCTCCGGCGATAAACCGACCAGCGACCAGATGGCGGGATCCAGCCGCTGCTCCTGCTCCGCCTCCGGGCGACGTTCCTCTTCCGACGGGGTGGACAGGCCGTTGGCCAGATGCACGATCGCCGCCTGTTGCGGGTAGTGTTGCGCATGGCGGGGCTGATGGTGGTGAGCGATACATTCGACCAGTAATAACGGCAATTGCCAGTGCTCGGCCAGCGCGCCGCCCAGTTCCGCATGGTCGAAGCCGAATTCACGCCGTTCGCCCAGATAAAACGGTGTGGCCCCATTCTGGCGGTGCGTGTGCTCCAGCGCCCGGCGCGCGTAGTCGGGATAGCGGCTGAACATGACCAGCCGGCCAATATCGTGCAGCAACCCGGCCACAAACAGGCTGTCCGGCTCGCGCAACCGGACCCGGCTCGCCAGATGCCGGGCCAGTAATCCGCAATGAATGCTGTGCCGCCAGAACGCCTCCAGTGAACCCAGTTCCTCCGGGATGCCCTCGAACGCCTGTACCACCGAGGTGGCCAGAATCAGATCCCGCACCCGACGTGTCCCGATCACGGTAACTGCCCGCGAAACCGTGTCGATCTCGTGGCTCAAACCGTAATAGACGCTATTGGCCATGCGCAGCAGGCGCACGGTCAGACCGGGATCCTGGGCAATGACCTCACCGATCGCCTGCATCGGACAGCCGGGATCGTCCACCATGCGATTGATGCGTACGAAGACCCCCGGCAGGGTTACCACCTCATTGGTCTGCCGGACGACCTCGTTCAGGGAAAGCGGATTGGTCATGACAACAACAAATTACCACATAAATGACGAGGAAATAAACCAGTCCTATTCGTCGCTCGCCAGCCGCTGCAGCGCCGCCTCCAGCTCGGCCGGTTCGATGGGAAAGGGTAACGCGGCGTGAATGGGAAAGCGCGCCGCCACCCGCTCGAACTGGTGCAGGTATTCCTTTTCATAAAACACGATCACCCGGGTGTCGGGCAGGCGCTGAACGAGCGCCATCAGGGTCTCCAGACTGCTGGTCCGATCGCGAAAATCCGACTGGAAATTGAATTCGGTGACAATCACCCGCGGTCGTTGTTTTTTTAACACCTTGGCCGCCTTGCGCATCGAGTCGGTGGTCTCCACCTGATAGCCATACTGGCGGTACAGCGGGGCAAAATCGGGATAACCGCCCAGCTCGACGATCGCCAGCAGTTCACGTGAATTCTGTGTGGAAATGGCGGGACTCCCTTGAAATACAGGCCAGTAACCGCATGTATACTAGCATACTGCCTGTGAGTTATTGAGCCATTGCCGCTCAGCCAGTATGCTTGTCAAGCTTTTCACAATCGCCATGCAGCCCGGTTCATTCGCGGGGCTGTACGACATTCAATCATATCGGTGCACAAGGTGGGGACTATGCCGTATTACGTATACAAGATGAACGAAGGGCTCAACTCGATGGTCAAGAACCTCGAATGCCTGGACGAGTTTGAATCCTTCAAGGAGGCCAAGAATTTTGCCCGCGCCCGGCGCAGCGAGCAGAGCGAGGGGGATGAGGCCATCGTCAAGGTCATCTTTGCCGCCAACCAGCTGGCTGCCGAAGAGATGCTCACCGAAAAGCGGGAAGAACCGATCCTGCGCGAGTGGGAAAAGTAACGGTCTGAAACCCCGGGCTTGGCGTGGAAGAAGACGAATACAGATCCACTTATCACGAGATCAACGAGCGCCGTTGTATCTTCGAAAAGACGATTAATTCCCGTCGCAGCACCTGCGAGCATGGACGCCGCTTTAACCTCGCCGATCGCGAAGGCGTCGCCTGCAGTTCCGAAGCCGGCAACGTCCGTTGCCAGGCTTTTCTCGATCTCATGCGCAAAAACGCCAGCTTCGCCCTGCAACAGCTGCACATCGACGGTCCACTGCCCCATGCCAAGGAAGTGAAGGTGCAAACCGGCGGTCTGCTGGGACTGCAGGCCCAGCTGTATCCGGAGAAAAAGGATGCCGCGCAAGTGGAGAACATCGCCGGCATTTTGCGTGACGCGCAGGATCGTTACGGCGAGTTCGAGAAGCTCCCCTTCACCGAACTGGTCAAGACCATCGTCCGCTTCGAAGGCCGCAGCAAACGCCGGCGTGACCGGCGTTAAACCCAACGCAGAGGCGCAAAGACGCAGAGGACCGCTGAGGATAAATATCAATTGGTCCGATCCTGTCGATTACGCTGGCGATAGCCTGCGAGTCAGCAGACAAACTGGACATAACCACTGAATCACACCCAAAACCCCCACACTTCGGCGGGGTCTGAATCATTGATATATCGGGGAGTTTACTCCACGTCCCGTTAAACGGTCTGCGGCATCGTAGTATGCCGGAACCGACGGGGTTCAGTCGTCGCTGCTGGCGGACTTGCTGTCGTTAAACCAGTCGTAGGCGCAATCGAGATGCGCGCGAATACGCATAATGCCATCGATGCCGTCGTCGACCATGACTTTCAGGGGAGTGCGGTTCTGAAACTGCTTGTTACGTTGTTTCATCCACAAGGCGCCCATGGACGGGTTATGCGGATAGGTCGTGCGCAGAGCGTCGACGATTCCAACAATGTGTTCGAGCCGTTCGTCCACTTCGTTGGTTTGCGGAAACGGCGTGTCTTCGCGATAACGGCGCAGCGCACGGGTCGGTGTTTTCGGCGGCAGATTCAGCAGGTCCACCTGTTGCTGGGCGGACATTCCCCAGCTGTCGAGAATCGACATAATAACGCGGGTCAGCTCGACCCGTTCTGTGGAACTCAGTTTGCCTGTGTGAACTTCACTCATGATAATCCTGTCTGGTATACCGGCTTGCGTATAACCCAGTTTAATTTGTCATTCGCCATTGTACAATAAACCGCATCCGCAGTGGTGCCTTGAAAGGCGCGATACAGTGATAATCATCGGTGAGCGAGTGGATCCGGCCTTAAAAACCGGAGAGTTGACGCGGGATATGAACCCGATCCGGTGACAGGTATTCGATCAATCAGAATTTGATAAACGGTAACGAATAGTCGAAGTTCATCATCTGCTGTTCCCCCAGGGCGTTGTACAACACCTGCAGGAACGGCAGATTCTGATCCACATCCCGGCAAAAGCGGTACGTGGTATTTACCGCCAGTTCAAAAAAATGTTGTTCCAGTTGCGTCTCATTGAGTTCGCCCCGGGAGTATGCCTCAAGCAGCCGGGCAACCTCGGGATCGGCGATCAGCAGAAAACGCAACATGGCCGTACGCACCAGCAGCATTTGAATGTAGGTGAAGCTGTCCGGCATGGTGTAAAACCATTCCCGGAACAGGCAGTTGTACAGATAACGGGTGATGTAGCGATCAAGCAGCATGGATAACGTCTGTTCAACCTGCTGTTCACGTTCGGCAAACAGTTCGGTCCAGTTTCTCTGAGTCTCTTCATCCGCCCAGGCACCGAATATCCGCTTTGCCAGTTGACTGGTTTTTTCCTGCGGAAACTGCTCCTGCTTTAACTGCAGAATGGACTGGATCACAATCAGTGCCATGGGCTCATCAGACTGGTATTGATCCAGGTAGTCGGACCAATAAACAAAAGCCTCTTCGGACTCCGCCCGTTGCAACTCTTTTTCCAGCAATGATGCTTCAAACGCTTCACAACCGCGGTGATAAAAACGGGAAAGCCGGTTAGCCACACTGGCCAATGCGTACAAACGAACGGCAAGCGGTTTTTCCTCCCGGGCCATAATGGACAGAAAACTGTCTCTGACCTTTGAAAAATAACCGGCGTAATGGTCCGATTCGCCACGCGGCAACTCGCGCGTAATCGGGTACTCGGCACGCGGCAGATCCGCGGGGCTGAAGCGAACCAGCGACGGCAGAGCCTGCTGGGACAGGCAACGGCGAACCACTTCCGGACAGGAAAGCGCCCCCGACATTTCCACGTCGTTGCCCCGGCGCACGATCACACGTGGAAAAAACGTACAGATATTACCCAGCGGCTCTACCCCGTGCGCACGGTGAATGTCGCATAACCCGTCGTCGCTCAACATGGGACAATAACCGTTATCCGCCATGTTGATATGGGCGTAGTCATAATCGCCCAGCACAGGTTTGTCATTGATCCGGATATAGGTTTCAAACAGGGTGCTTTGTCGGGTATCCTCGGACATGCGTGCCTGCAACAGTTCATAATGCCGGCGATCCAGTTTGATCTCCCAGCGCTGGCAACAGGTATCCGGGCAATCGCCCCCGAGGCATTGAAAATCGCGAAAGTAATCCTGGGTTTTATAAGTCAGAGCCATCAATCAATACCGCGTTGGAAGTCAATCAGCCTGTGGTGGATAATACGCCAGATCGACACCGGCATCGACAGAAGGCTGTTGAGTAAAGTCCGCCAGGATCATCCCGCTGAACTTATCGCCACGATAGACTTCTACGCGAAACTTTCTCGCCTTTCTGTCGATAGAAAACCGTGGCATGAAGTTTTCGTGTGAAATGAACACGCCAGCTTCATCATCCACGCCATCGTGTACGTAGCCGATAATATTAACCCGGTAGTCTTCCTGGGGAATCACCATGAACTTACTGCGCACCCTGATTTTTTCACCCGGCCTGACCAGTTTGTAGCGATCATCCACCAGCACCGGGATGTATTTCAGGCTCTCGTCAAATTCCATGAATTCGGGATGCAGATTGGTCACCCCCCGGTTTCCGTAACGTACCTTGTAGTGCCGCCCCGATCCAACGACCGCCAGTAACGGGTTACTGGCTTCCACCTGCATGGGTTGTCGTGGTGTCATTGGCACATACCGCAGCCAGTCCCGGGCATTTGTCATATCCAGGAAAAGCCGTTTATTGAACATGGCAAGATACAGTTCTTTTTCGATCGCCTGTTTGACATGGGCCGGATCAAGTGCAAAGTCGCGTCGATATTCAATGCCCATTTCCTGCATGAATGCTTCGATGACATTCAGGTGGTAAAAAGCACGAAATTCGGTATTCAGTGATTTACTGGCTTCAACGCCGAATGCGGCCTTATTGTTGCGTACAGCAAAATAGGTCAGGGTTTTTTCCATCTCCCTGTCGCCGTTGCGGGTGCGGGTATTCTTGAGGTGATAACGGTGTTCAGGATCAAGCAGTCGTTGATTAACACGCCGGATCACCCGTTCTCCCGTTTCAGACAGGTTTCCATAACGCGCGTCCCCCAGTTCGGCCTGATCAATAATCAAGCTCTGGCCCCAGCGGTGCGGGCCTCGTAGCGAGTCCTGATGCCGGGGACGATAATAACCGCTGCCATCATGCAGGTTAAGAACAATATCGATCTGGCTGTTCAAAATAATGTTTTTTATTTTCTGTACTGTATCATATTCCGGATCCTCTTCAGCCAGATCCAGAAACTTGCGATTCATATCGCCATGCAGCCCGCGCGAGCGATGAACAATACTCTCAAAATTCAGGTTGGGAACCACCCAGACATTGCCATAATCAATTTGATAATCCGTCACCAGCAGGGAAGCGGCATTAAAACCGCCCGGCTCATCCCCCTGGATCCCCCCGATAATCAGTAACGTCGGTGCCGAAAGACCGCCTCCCTGTTTGTGCAGGGTAAAATCGAGATTCGATGTCGCCGCCGGCATCGCCATGGATGGAAGCAGGATCAGCAGGCACAGCATCAATCCGGAATATAACCACATAAAGTAGTATCGTCCATTACCGGCGGCACCATTACCTGGTTGTATTGTCATTGCCTGTCGTTGTTCCAGCATCACACTGTCCGTTTCACAGAACACCTGCTCAGATGACCTTGATATGCCAGGGCTCGTAACGAACCCCCAGCTTATTCCCGTCGGTATAACGGATATCGACATAGCCCAGCTGAACCAGTCGCTCAAAGACATCGGTATCGGCAAATTCGGCGGTAAAATTGGCGTAACCCAGGTTGCGCTTGCCCACATCGAAATCGCCAATACCGTGAAAGGAGTAACCGGGCGGTGCCAAAGAATGCGAGGCCAGGGCCAGATCACCCCGTGTCTCAACGGCTTTTGCCAGAAACAGATACAGCTGCTTGACCACGCCGCGAATCCCCGAGGTCAGTACCAGATCTTCACCCACGTCTTTTTTCAGACGCCGGTAAAGCTGCAGCGACGCATCCCTGTACAGATAATTGCCGGTATACGGCACTTTTATCGTAGCATGATCCCTGATGTTCTCAGTCAACCGGGCAATGACTTTCTCGCCCATAAACCCGTACTGATGTGCGTCTGTCTCGAATACCCGCTCGAAGAAGTCAAGTTCCGCCCGGCTGAACTCGCCGACTGCCGGATAGTTACGCGCATAGCTCAGCATCTGATCAAAGCCAAGCAGGGCAAAATTACCATGCCCCACCAGTTTCTGGACTTTTTCCAGATGCGCCACGCTTTGTTTGAGCAGCGATAGCTGCCCGGCATCGAGCTGTATGTCTGTCGCTTTGTCCGGCGCCGGTTTGACCGCCTGTTCCAGTTGATCGCGTATGGCTTCATCATCCAGGCCCGCCAGTGGATTGCTGTAGGCAAATACCTCATTCCCGGTCCCGGCCATCTCGACCGATCCGCCCTGGCCTGATGATTTATAGGCTGTACGACATCCCCCCAGGAGCAAACCGGTTGCCGAGAGCACGGAAAGGAATTTACGTCGATGCAGATTCATGATTTTATGCTTAAACTCACAGTGTCAGTGATGGGTATTGCCCTGCGGCAATCCCCGGTCCGGCGTGACAGCGACCGGACTTGCCCAATATAATGCTGTTTTAGCGACTACAGAACCCGTTTTTTTAATATTTCAGAGTCACAATCCATGGATGAGGTACCTGCCGGGCTCCGGGAACTGCGCCAACAACTGGCACAACAGGGGCGTCGTTATCTGGCGCTTTCCCCGATCGACCAGCCGCGAGTCCGGATCCGTTTCCCCGGTCAGTTCGAAGGCCAGGCGATTATCTGGGATGCCGATTTACGGACCCTGCACTATGAATATGAACAGGCCCGCGCAGAAAACCCGACCAATGCCGACGCATTTCACCAGTATATTCATATACAGTCGGCAGAAGGCGAGCGCGTTCCGATTATCGTCGCATTAAATGTGCCACAATTTGATGAACCGGCAATACTCAAGACCCTGATCATGATCCATAATTACAAGAGACTTCGGTTGGGCCGGCATGAATTCGGTCCACCGGTGCATTTTTCCGATTAGACAGGCGGCTGAAAGATGGATCGACTGCTGACAGTTTCGCGCGCGGCACGCCTGGTTGGTGTCTCGCGTGGCACCTTGCAAAAACAGATCCAGGACGGTGACCTGCCCAGTTTTGAAGGCATGGTCCGGCTTGAAGATCTGAACCAGGCCTATCCCAATGTCGAGATGGAAGATAACACCATGCTCGAGAAGATCGAGCATATTATCGACAATGCCCTGCAACGCGCCCGGGGCGACAAGCTGCGCAAATTACTCACTCCCGATCTGGGCACCCTGGCCGCCCGCGTCTCCCAGCTGAGCAAGGAGCTGGCAGCCGCGCGTTACACCTCGGAGCGACTCCAGCAATTACTGGAAGAAACCCGACAGCGTCTGGATGAGCTACAGCAACAGCCGGCGCCACAGCAGGAACTGCAACAATTAACCCGCTGGCTGGACACCTCTCTGGCCAAAGCCGCCGAAACCCCGAACCCGGACCGGTTATTGACGCAGGATACCCTGCTGCGAGTAATTCTTGCCCAGGTCCACATCATGCCCAGTGGGCATGAGTTTTTTGTCGAAGGTAACAACTCCATTCTGGATGCGGCGCTCAGTGCCGGAGTCGCGCTCAATTACGGCTGCAGCAACGGTAACTGCGGCAAATGCAAGGCCCGTCTGATTTCCGGTGAGGTACGCAAAATCCGCGATCATGAGTACAGACTGAGTGAAGCGGAGCAGAACCAGGGGTATCTGCTGGCCTGTTCCAACACCGCCGTCACCGACGTTGTCCTGGCTGCCGATGAAGCACTCGATGAAGAAGATATCGAAACACAGACAGTGCCGGCCTATATTAAAAAGATCACCCACATATCCGATGACCTGGCGATCATGAATCTCAATACAGTACGCCGTCAGCGTCTGCGTTTTCTTTCCGGCCAGAAAGCCCTGCTAGGCAACGAGACGGGAGATAGTAACCATTATCACATCGCCAGTTGTCCGTGTGATGATCGCAATCTGCAGTTTCATATTACCCGCGATGGCACGCCTTTCGCCGACTATATCTTTGCCCGGGCCAAACCCAATGATGCGCTTGAGATCACCGGTCCGCGGGGTCACTTTGTATTACATCGTGAACTCGACAAGCCGCTGCTGTTTTTTGCAGTGGATGGCGGCTTTGCCCCGATCAAGAGTCTGATCGAACATGCCCTGACACTGGAGCTGGCCGACCATGTACATCTTTACTGGATCGCCACCGGCCACCATTCTCATTACCAGCATAATCTTTGTCGCGCCTGGATGGATGCCTTCGATCATTTCCACTATACCGCCTGGTCACTCGATGACGCCGGCAACCGCGAACAATGGCAGGAGCAACTGAAGCAACTGGCCACGGACTATCCGGATTTATCCGAGTATGCCGTCTATTTCTGTGGCTCGAAAGAACTGGCCGAGACCGCCCGCCAGCACTTTGCCGCGCACGGTCTGCCAAAGAAGATGATGTTTACTGAAGAGCCCCAGGAAGGTACAGGGGACCCGGGATAACCCGGATTAATCTGAATCCTTGAGCCAGGTCTGCAAGGCATCGATGATCTTCTGGGCCTGATCCCGACTGGAGATATTGAACTTGGATTTTTGCTGATACTGCCCGTTACGCTTCTGATAACGGCGGATGGTAAACTTGTCGGGACCAAATTCGCCGGTTTTACGATCCAGATCCTGGTAACGGAAAATAATGGTCGACCAGGCGCCCTTGGTCAGAATTACCTTGTCCAGTTGCTTTGAGACCAGATTACCATCTTCATGATAATCCACGGTCAATTCATCAATCTCTGCCGACATGGCGGGTTCCTCGTCTTTCGTCTGCCGAATAATGGCGCCTAGAATATCACAACAACCCCCGGGGCGTTCCAGCAGCGGCAACAAAAACCGGGGCCACTGGCCGTCATGGTGCGCCCTGCACTAGAATAGCCCGGTTATCTGGCCATTACCCCGGAGTCCGCTCTGTTCACCCTCAACCAACATCGTTTGCGCCTGTTGGCGATTTCGCTGGTCCTCGCCGCGGGCGTCTACCTGGGCTTTGCCCTGATCGGCGGCCTGCCCGCGCTGGGGCATCTGATCAACCGGCTGGGAATCAGCGGCGGGGCGATCCTGCTGGCCTGCTCGCTGGTCAATTACCTGCTGCGTTTTGTGCGCTGGGCCTTTTATCTGCGTAGCCTGCAACACCGGCTGCCCGGCCTGCGGCATCTGGGTTATTACCTGTCCGGCTTCGCCCTGACCACCACGCCGGGCAAAGCCGGCGAAACCATCCGTTCCTTTTATCTGAAACGTCACGGCGTCTCCTATACCGACAGCCTGGCCTGTTTTTTTGTTGAGCGGTTTCTGGATGTGGTCATCATCACCTTGCTGGCCACACTGATTTTTATCTCTCACCGCGATTACCAGCTGTTTGTCATCCTGGTACTGATAACCCTGCTGCTTCTGTTACCCCTGCTGCAAAGCCGGCTGCCATTGCGGCTGTTTCACTTCCTGGCGCAGAAGCTGGCCAACACGCGTCTGGCGACGTTATTCGCGCATACCGCCACGTTGCTGCAGCAGGCGCACCGGTTACTTTTACTGCGTCGACTCTATCCGGGGCTGTTACTCGGAGCACTGGCCTGGCTGGTGCAGGGCATGGCGTTTTATTATCTGCTGCAAATCAGTGGCTCTACTTTGTCAGTCAACGCGGCACTGGGGATCTACGCCCTGAGCCTGCTGGCCGGCGCCCTCTCCTTTATTCCCGGGGGTATCGGTGCCACCGAAGGCGTCATGGCGCTGTTATTACTGGCCCACGGGGTCGAGCGTGAGATTGCCTTCAGCCTGCCGATTATCAACCGCGTCACGACGTTGTGGTTCGCCGTTGCCCTGGGACTGCTTGCCAATGCCCTGCTGGCCTGGCGCGGCATTCCCGCGCCAAACGAGGAGGCCGATGTCAAACCGGCAACCAGCCATACCACAACGGCAGGGAAAGCAGACTGAGCAGGGTACTTACCGTCACGGCCGCGGCATACACCGTGGTATCCAGTCCGTAGCGATCGCAGATGACCACGCCGATCACCATGCTCGGCATCGCCGCTTCCAGCACCACTGGCGCCAGCAGGCGGGCATCAAGATTGAGCACGCCGGCGCCGCCCCACACGACCAGCGGCATAATGATTAACTGACTGATTACCACCACCATCACCGACGGCAGGCGCTGCCAGCGCAAGACCTCCCAGCGCAAACTCATCCCCAGTACCAGCAACATCAACGGAATCACACTCTCGCCCAGTAGTGACAGGGTATTTTGCAGCAAGGCGGGAACGGGAACCCCCGTCAGGTTCAGTACCACGGCCAGCAATGCGGCCCACAGAGGCGGAATGCGTAACAGGCGATGACCGATGGACTCCCGGGTGTCAACCTGCCCGAACTGCTGGGCCAGTAAAATCCCCAGGGTGAACAGTAACGGCGTCGAGGCAAACAGATCGTACTGAATGGCAATACTGGCGGACCATTCACCAAACACCGAGACCAGCACCGGCAGGCCGAGATAGTTGGCATTGGGGAACGCGGCGGCCAGCATGACCGCGCCGGTGACCGGGCGCGGCATCCGGCAACCCCGGCAAGCCAGCCACGCAAACAGCAGGCCAACAAGAATCCCCAGCGCGGCCAGCACACTGATCTTGATCGAGGAGAGCCCCAGCGGCGCTTCCCACAAAATGGACAATATCAGGGCCGGCAACAGCAGGTTGTAAACCAGTCCGGTAATCACCTGACGTGCCTTGTCGCCATCGACGCCGCCGGGGGCGAAATAGCGCCACAAGGCCCCGCAGGCGATGATAACCATCATTGAGAACAGGATATTAATCATGCGCTTGCATCACCCTGGATTGTTCGGCACGGCATTGGCATAGTCTGACACAGCCTCGCATGGCCCATGTTATACTTTTTTGAAAATTTGTTGAGGAGAGACTGCATGCGAATTTTGCATACCATGTTGCGCGTCGGCGATCTGCAACGTTCGATCGATTTTTACACCAATGTGCTGGGGATGAAACTGCTGCGACAAAAAGACTACCCCGAGGGCGAGTTCACCCTGGCTTTTGTCGGTTACCAACCCGAGTCCGAGGGTGCGGTGATCGAACTGACTTATAACTGGGACACGGACAAATACGATCTGGGTGACGGTTACGGCCACATAGCCCTGGAAGTGGACGACGTCTACCAGGCCACCGACGACATTCGCCAGCGCGGCGGCAAGATCCTGCGCGACGCCGGCCCCATGAACGCCGGCACCACTATCATCGCCTTCGTCGAGGATCCCGATGGTTATCCGATCGAGTTAATCGGCAAGAAAAGCTGATCTGAATAATTCTCGCAGAGGCGCGGAGAATGAGATTGATTGCTTTGCGCTCTTCGCGCCTCTGCGAGAGGCCCATAAAAAGGCCCAGTAGAAACTATTTCGTTTTGTATTCGGTATATTTCTTATAGCTGCCACGCACCTGCTCGGCGGGGTATTTGTCGGCGTTGAGTTTCATTTTCTGCTGCACGGCATCCAGCAAGTCGATATCCAGCCGTTCGGCCAGCCGTAACAGATACACCAGAATGTCAGCCATCTCGTAGGCGACTTCCTGATGTTTTTCCGGTGGCAGGTTTTCGCTTTCGGACTGCTTCAACCACTGGAAGTGTTCCACCAGTTCGGCGGCTTCGACGATCAGCGCCATGGCCAGGTTCTTTGGCGAATGAAACTGCTCCCAGTCGCGTTCCTCGGCGAACGCCTTGAGTTGCAACTTGAGCTGCTGTAAGTCGGTATCACTCATTGGTAACTCGGGTGCCGGCGTGGCGCTGGGTGACGCTCAGCATATCGCGATGCAGTTCCATGCAATACCAGTCGCCAATGGCAACGATCTGCCGATGTCCGTCGAGATACTCCAGCAACAACGCCGACAGGTATTCGTGGCGATAAACCGCCAGGCGCACCCGCAACAACTCACCCTCGCGCGTGGTGTACCAGTTGCCCACCACCGGATCTTCAGTCAATGACATAATCTTTACCCCTTGCTGTACGGTTGCTCACTCGTCGGTAACGCAACCCTGTGACGCATCCTTGACGATTTTGATGTATTTGAACAGCGTTCCCCGACTGGCAACATAGGGCGGCATCACCCATTTCTTGCGCCGACGTTCCATCTCCTCGTCTGAGACATCCACATCCAGACGCCGGGTTTCGGCATCGATGGTGATCACATCGCCGTTTTCAATCAACCCGAGCGGACCGCCTTCCTGGGCCTCGGGCACCACGTGACCGATGATAAAGCCGTGCGAGCCCCCGGAAAAACGCCCGTCGGTGATCAGCGCCACATCGCCGCCCAGCCCGGCACCCATAATGGCCGAGGTCGGGGTCAACATCTCGGGCATGCCCGGGCCGCCCTTGGGCCCTTCGTAACGGATCACCACCACGTCGCCTTTTTGAATCTCGTTGTTCTCCAGCCCGGCCAGCATCGACTCCTCACGGTCATAAACCCGCGCCGGACCGGAAAAGTGTAACCCTTCCTTGCCGGTGATCTTGGCCACCGAGCCGCCCGGCGCCAGGTTGCCCTTGAGGATCTGGATATGCCCGCTGGACTTGATCGGCTTGTCCAGCGGCATGAAGACCTCCTGACCGTCCTTGAGCGCGGGAAGTTCGGCCAGGTTCTCGGCCATCGTCTTGCCGGTCACGGTCAGGCAATCGCCGTTGAGCAGATCGTGTTCCAGCAGGTATTTCATCACCGCCGGGGTGCCGCCGGCGTTGTGCAGATCTTCCATCACGTATTTACCGCTGGGCTTGAGATCGGCCAGGAACGGCACCTTGTCGCTGATGGTCTGAAAATCGTCGACCGTCAACGGCACCTCCACCGCGCGGGCCATGGCGATCAGATGCAGCACGGCGTTGGTCGAACCGCCCAGCGCCATTACCATCACAATCGCGTTCTCGAACGCCGCGCGGGTCATGATGTCACGCGGCTTGATGTCCCGTTCCAGCAGATGGCGAATGGCATGGCCGGCCTGCAGGCATTCATCCAGCTTGCCCGAATCCACGGCGGGAATCGAGGAACTGTAGGGCAGACTCATGCCCAGCGCCTCGATCGCCGAGGCCATGGTGTTGGCGGTATACATCCCGCCGCAGGAGCCCGGTCCGGGACAGGCGTGTTCCACGATCGCCTCGCGCTGCGGTTCATCGATACGACCGCTGATGAATTCGCCATAGCTCTGGAAAGCCGAAACAATATCCAGTGTCTTGTCGTGCCAGTGGCCCGGCTTAATGGTGCCGCCGTAGACCATCAGCGAGGGACGGTTGATGCGGCCCATGGCGATCAACACGCCCGGCATGTTCTTGTCGCAGCCCGGCAGGGAGATATTGGCATCATACCACTGGGCGTTCATCACGGTTTCGACGGAGTCGGCAATGATGTCGCGCGATTGCAGCGAATAACTCATGCCGTCGGTCCCCATCGAGATGCCGTCCGACACGCCGATGGTGTTGAAGCGCATGCCGACCAGCCCGGCCGCCTGCACCCCTTCTTTGACCTTGGCCGCCAGATCGTTGAGATGCATGTTGCAGGTATTGCCTTCCCACCAGACGCTGGAGATACCCACTTCGGCCTTGTTCATGTCCTCCGGGGTCAGGCCGGTACCGTAGAGCATGGCCTGCGAGGCGCCCTGGGACTTGGGCTGGGTGATACGGGAACTGTATTTATTCAACTTGTCTGACATGCAAGGGCTCCTGAACCTGAACGAAAAACCCGGCTACAACAGCGCGGGGTGACGCAGTATAAAACAATCCGCCCGGCCGCGACGAATCCGACGTGGCGACGGGCCTGGGACACAAATCCGGCAAAAAACCATCAACCCGGCGGGCCAACGGGTCGATACAAACCAGGATGAAATCGTTAACCGGGATAGCCAAACCGCCAACCGTACCATACACTGTGTTTACAAATACTTAGCCCCAAAAGCTTGAAACAGGTTTAATAACAGAGGCCTCAGCATGGCGTGCACACGCAGAATCGGTCAGCGCATTATCACCCTGTTACTGGGGTGCGGCCTGCTGGGTGGGGTACAGGCCCTGCCCGACGAGGACCGCCTGCCGCAGCGTTTCCAGTTCCAGGAGGCCCTGCAGGCGCTGGAGGCCGGAAACCGGGCCCGTTACGAGCGCCTCGCCGACAAGCTGCACGACTATCCACTCTATCCGTATCTCGAATACGCCGATTTGCGCCGCCGTCTGTCGCGCGCCAACCCGGAAGACATCCGGGATTTCGTTCGCAATTATGGCGACACGCCCATCGCCGGACTGCTCCACCAGCGCTGGTTATACCGCCTGGCGCGCCACGGCCGCTGGCAACCGCTGGTGGACAATTACCAGATCACCAACGACAAAACCCTGCGCTGTCACTACACCCGGGCCCTCTATCAGGTCGGCCAGGCGCAACGGGCGCACGCGGCGATGGAAAACCTCTGGCTGACCGGCCACTCCCTGCCTTCGGCCTGCGATCCGGCGATCGAAGCCTGGCGCAACGCCGATCGCCTCAGCAACGATCTGGTCTGGCAACGCATCCAGCTGGCGATCAGTGCCGGCCAGATTCGCCTGGCCCTGTTCCTGGCCGATTACCTGCCCGAGTCGGAGCGCTTCTGGGTCAATATCTGGTCGAAGATTCGTCGCAATCCGGAGTATCTGCACGAAGTGACCAATCACTTTAACGATGTCGAGCAGCCTGTATTGCGCTGGATTACGGTCTATGGTCTGCGCCGACTGGCCGGTCGCGATCCGGTCCGCGCCGCCCGCTACTGGCAGGAACTCAAGCCGGATTACCAGTTCAGCGATCAGGAACAGGAACGCATCGAGCGGCGGCTGTCGCTGGCGCTGGTGCGCAGCGACGATCCGCAGGCCCCGCAATGGCTGGCCAAACTCAAACTGGGCAACGAGCGTACCGAAGTCAAAACCGCGCATATTCTCTCGGCCCTGCAGGATCGCGACTGGTCGGCGGCGCTCGACTGGCTCAACCAGTTACCGCCCGCCGCGGCCCATGCGCCGCGCTGGCGTTACTGGCGCGCCCGTTCCCTGGAGGAACTGGGGCGCACCAGCGAGGCCCGTTCCCTCTACCAGCTCACTGCCGGCGATCGCAGTTATTACGGTTTTCTGGCCGCCGATCGGGGCGGCAATGCCTATCATTTCGCTCACCGGCCGTTACTCTTCGGTCAGGATGATCTGCGCGCCCTGCACGACATCCCGGCCCTGCAACGGGCGGCCGAACTCTATGCCCTTGGGCGGGTGGCCGATGCCCGTCGCGAGTGGAACCACTTGCTGCCCCGACTGAATGAGGACCAGCTGCTGCGCGCCGCCAAGCTGGCCGAGGAATGGGGCTGGCACGATCGGGTCATCATGACCCTGGCGCGGGCCCGTTACTGGGACGATCTGGAAATGCGCTTTCCCCTCGCGCACCAGCAAACCGTTCTCAACCAGGCCCGCGATCAGCAGATCGATCCGGCCTGGGCCTTTGCGGTCATTCGCCAGGAAAGCGCCTTTACCCGCGACGCCCGCTCCCATGCCGGTGCCCTGGGCCTGATGCAACTGTTGCCGCGCACCGCCCGCAGTGTCGCCCGCAACCTGCGCATGCCGATGCGTAGCCAGTGGGATATCCTCGATGTGGATAACAACATCACCCTGGGCGTGCGCTATCTGCGCAAGGTCAAGGATCGCTTCCACGGACATCCGGTCCTGGCCACCGCCGCCTACAACGCCGGCGGGCGCAACGTACGCCGCTGGCTGCCCGAGGACCAGGTGCAACCGGCCGATCTCTGGATCGAGTCGGTCCCCTTTGGCGAAACCCAAAAATACCTGCAGCGGGTACTCACCTACACCGTCATCTATCAACAGCGTCTGGGCCGCCAGCCGGCGCCGATGCTCGAACGGATGCCGCCCATTTCCGCCAACCCCGAGGTGACGCTCTCCAAAACGGCCCCCGCCAGGCGCGATTCCTGATCCGGTAACCGGTCACGCTTTTGTCCTCAAGCCGTCGGTCGTCACGCCGATAGGTCAGAGAGAACAACACGGGGAGATACCATGATCGAGACGATTTTGCTGCTGGGCCTGGTCGCCCTGCTCACCTTTCGGCTGGGCTATTACATCGGTCACCAGATCGGCCGCACCGAGCACCTGCGCAACTACCTCGCCGAGACCCGCAATACCTCCCGCCAGTAAGCCCGTCTGCGCTGTCACCCGGCTATCCGGACGGCCCCTGAAAAGGCAATAATTCAATATATTTCATTGAGTTATTGCCGACTCTTGATATTTTTTCTAAATATAGGTATATCTTGGCAATCTACCGGCCTCGCCGGTGGGCACGGCCCCCGGGGCATATCCCCGGCCCGGGCCAGAGTATCGGTCACACTCCCTAAAAATATCAACAACTTAAAAGATATACTTGATATTTTACTTTAAGTATGTAAACTATCCCTATGATAGTACTTGGGAGGAAAGACCATGCACGAAGAGACTATCCCGCTGTACGAGGTTGAAGAGCTGAGCCTGGAAGAAGCCATCCTGGCGCTGGCCTCGGACCAGGAAAAACAACAAACGATCTACACCCGGGCCTCCGAACGGCTGCTCGGGCTGGTGGCCTGAGCCACACCTGACGTTTTACCCCTTGGGACAGGGATGTCCCAGCCTATTACGCAAAAGGCCGATATGCAGCGCATATCGGCCTTTTGCATTTGCCCCGTCGGCCTGCGAATCAACGCGTCGACATGGCGCGAATGATCTTGTCCTCGTACTGAATCCGCTCGGCCAGGGCCTCGCCCAGCACAGCCAGCTCCTGATCCAGATTGGCCAGATCCCCGCTGCGCTCCTCGGACTCGTACTTTTCATTGAATTCGAGAATCAGACGGGTGGTTTTGGCGATGCGCGGATAATACTGCCCGGCCAGCTCGAGTACCGGGGTGCGGCGTTCCTGATCGGATTCGATATAGGAATAGAGCTGGAAGTGGGCGCTGGCGGAATAATCCACCAGCGACTCGCAAAACTCCTGCAAGACCATTTGCACATCGGCTTCCGGCTTGAAAGGCCGCATACCGATCAGCGAACTGAACAGAGCGAGGGTTTCGGTGCGGGTCTCCAGCAGGGTGTGGAACTTGTTGCGCACCGTTTGACGGCGTTCTTCGAGTTGTTCAACGTTCACCGTTTGAGCCTCATCCATGCAAATGTGTCAGTTAATATGCCCTTTGCCAGAGTACGGTTCAAGCGTGAATTGACCCACGTTCGCCGCTCAGGCCCCCGGGCGCGCCCACAGCGGAACCTGATCCACCGCCGCGCGCAGTGCCCGATCCCGCTGTCGATAATCGGGCAACACCTTTTCCACCTGTTGCCAGTAGCGCGGCGAGTGGTTTGGCTCGCGCAGATGACACAGCTCGTGCACCAGCAGGTACTCCACCAGCGACGGTGGCAAAAACAGCAGATTGCGATTGAGATTGATACGCCCGTTCGAGGAACAGCTGCCCCAGCGGGTTTTCTGGGCACGCACGCTCACTCCCGTACAGATCAAGCCGAGCCGTTCGGCCAGTTCCTGCAACCAGGGCGAGAGGAACTGTTTGGCCTGCTGCTGCAGCCAGCCCTGCAAGGCCTCGCGCGCGGCCGCCTCCCCCGCGTCGGCACGCAACTGCAAGCGACGTGGATTGCTCTGCTTGCGCCAGCGTCGCGACCCCGACAACACGCCATATTCAACGGCCCAGTGTTGCTCAATGGCCTCCAGAGTCACGCTTTGCGGGGACAGACCGAGCTGCCCGGGCAGTTGCGCCAGGCGCGTCTGAAGTTCCGCCAGCCGGGCACAAACCCACGCCTGATGCTGACTCAGCAGTTGCTGAATCTCGCGCTCGGCCAGTGGCCGCGGCAATACCACGACCACTTCGCCGTGTGCCTCGACGCTGATTCGGGCGCGCCGGGCGCGGCGGTTGACCCGCACCCGGTAAGCAAACGGCACGGTTGCCGGGTCTGTCATCGATGATTCAATCCCCATGATTTTCGCGCCATTGTACGCCATTGAATCGGTTATAATTGACCCTCATACACGGTTTTCCATTTTCTGCGGAAGCAACATCATGCCAGCACGCCCCGAACTGCTCCTGCCCGCCGGTACCCTGCGCAATATGCGCTACGCGTTCGCGTTTGGCGCCGACGCGGTCTATGCCGGTCAGCCGCGCTACAGCCTGCGGGTGCGCAACAATGACTTCACACTGGCGAATCTGGCCACCGGCATCGGCGAGGCCCACGCCCGGGGCAAGAAATTCTTTGTCGCCAGCAACCTGATGCCGCACAACAGCAAGATCAAAACCTATCTCAAGGACATGGCGCCGGTCATCGAACTGGGGCCCGATGCGCTGATCATGGCCGATCCCGGCCTCATCATGATGGTGCGCGAGCGCTGGCCCGAGATGCCGGTGCACCTGTCGGTGCAGGCCAACACGGTCAACTACGCCGCGGTGAAATTCTGGCAGTCGCTGGGCCTGTCGCGCATCATCCTCTCGCGCGAGCTGTCGATCAACGAGATCGAGGAAATTCGTCAGCAGTGCCCGGAGATGGAGCTGGAAGTGTTCGTGCACGGCGCGCTGTGCATCGCCTACTCCGGCCGCTGCCTGCTGTCGGGCTATTTCAACCACCGCGATCCCAACCAGGGCACCTGCACCAACTCCTGTCGCTGGAGCTACGGCATGCACAATGCCGAGGAGGATGTCAGCGGCGATATCCAGAAGATCGACTTCGACGCCATGGCGGCGATCAACGACCCGGAGCTGTTCCCCGAGGAGAAGATCGAGCGTCATCCGCTGGCCGACCGGGCCTATCTGATCGAGGAGGGCAACCGCCCGGGCGAGCTGATGCCGATTCTCGAGGACGAGCACGGCACCTACATCATGAACTCAAAAGACCTGCGCGCCATCCAGCATATCGAACGGCTGACGAAGATCGGCATCGACTCCTTCAAGGTGGAGGGGCGCACCAAGTCCCACTATTACGTGGCGCGCACCGCCCAGCTCTATCGCCAGGCGATCGACGATGCCATCGCCGGGCGCCCCTTCGATGCCAGTCTCTATGGCAAGCTCGAGGGGCTGGCCAACCGCGGCTATACCGACGGCTTTTATGTGCGTCACCCGGATCAGGCCTATCAGAATTACCTCTCCGGCTATTCGAGCAGCGAACAGCAGCGTTTCGTCGGCGAGATCACCGACTTCGATGCCGAGCGGGGACTGGCCAGCGTGGATGTCAAAAACAAGTTCGGCCGGGGCGACCGGCTGGAGGTCATTGCCCCCGACGGTAATCGCACTCTGACCCTGGAATACATGGAAAGCCTCAAGGGCGAGCCGATGGACGAGGCCCCCGGCGGCGGCTATCAGGTGCGCATCGCGCTGCCGGCGGGCAATTACGACAAGGCCCTGCTGGCCCGCTTCAACAACGCCGCCTGAAACGGCCCTCTCAGGGTTCGGGCAACGCTTCGATCCGCCCTTCAAGCAAATCCCGATATAACGGTTTGTCGGCCACAATCCGTGCCGCCCGACTCAAAACCGGATCCTTGCCCGCGGTGATCGGCCCCGCCTCCCGCGGGCAATCCGGCGTCCCGGCGCGGCCGCTGATGAAGGCCTCCCCGTTGGGCACACAGATATCCGGCACAACCCCGTGCGGCGCAATCGCGTCCCCGGCGGGGCGATACAGATGACCGATGGCGAGCTTGAGACCGCGATGGTCGGGCAGCTTGAAGACGGAATAGAGCCGCCCCGCCCCGCGACTGCGCTGACCGATCAGTAACGCGCGCCGGTGATCCTGCAAGGCGGCGGCGATACTCTCGGCGCCGGCAGTCGTCTCGCCATTGATCAGGACCACCAGAGGCAGATCCTGTTCCAGAATTTGCGAGCGCGGTTGCGCCATATACCGGGTCTGTTCCGATTCCACCCGCCCGCGCAGGCTCAACAGGGTGCCCTCGGCCACGAACAGATCCGCCAGTTGCACGGCGGCATCGAGCACGCCACCGTGGTTATCGCGCAAATCGAGAATCAGGGCCCGGGGGGCCCGCTGCTTGCGAATCAGGCCCAGAAACGTTTCGTTAAATTGCGCCACCGTGGTATCGGACAGGGCGCGCAAGCGGACATGGGCGATCGCGCCGGGCAGCCAGCGCCCCTCCACCAGGGGCCGATCCAGAAATTCACGACGCAGTTCGATCTCGCGCGTGTCGCCCTCGGCAAAGCGAATCCGCAATGCCAGGCGGGAACCGGGCTGGCCGAACAGGCGGGTCATCACCTGATCCCGGGATTGGCCGGCCACCGGTTCCCCGTCGATGGCGACCAGCTCATCGCCCGGCCCCAGCCCCGCCCGATCGGCCGGCGATCCGGACAGGACTTCGCGAATCACCACCTGTTGATCGCGATGCCCGGTCAAAACCCCGACCCCGGCGCGCTCGGCGGACGGCCGCTGCAACAGCGCGAACTGGCGACGATCGAAATAGAGACTGCCATCCCCCAGACTGCGCACCACATTCTCGAGCGCCGTCTCCACCGCCGGCAGGATCGGCTGATCCGGATGGCGCCGGTGCAGGGCACGGATCACCCCGGCCAGGCTCGCCTTTTGCGGTGACGGCGGCGGTTCGCGCCAGGGCCCCTCGCTCAGTTGTGCCGCGAGCCGTTCGCCGAAACGGGCATCAAGGACATCGGCCGGGATCGGGGTAACATGCTGTTGCCCGATGCGCTCCAGCGTCGCCCGGGCCAGGCGCGTCGCGATGCCCAGTTGCGGATCGAGGCGGAGGGTCGGCTCGGCCGGCGTGACAGCCGGTGGTTCGTCCGGCGGGGGGATCGGACGGGCGCAGCCGACCAGCCACACCATCACCAGTGCCGCCGTAATCCATCTGCCCTGCAGCCAGCCGTTTCCCCGCATTGTCACGCCGTGCACTCTCCCTGAAAAACCGCTAGCCTAGCACAATCCCTCGTCCGCAGACCGCACCCGGCTCTGCCTTGCGAATTAACCGGAGCGTCAGAATCCCCATGTGTGCCCGTGTCAACGACCCGCTTTATCTGTGCCTGGATCAGGGCGGTCACGCCAGTCGCGCGCTGGTGTTCGATGCCCACGGCCGCCAGCGCTATCACGCCCGCCAGCCACTGGTGGCGCAACAGACCGCCCGGGGCTGGATCGAATACCCGGCCGAAACGCTGCTCGATTCGCTGCGTGCCTGCCTCGATGACATCCTGCAACAGCTCGGTACGCAACGCCAGCGACTGACCGCCGCGGCACTGGCCACCCAGCGCTCCAACATTGTCTGCTGGGATCATGACAGTGGCGCGGCACTCAGCCCGGTCATCAGCTGGCAGGATACCCGCCACGCCGACTGGCTGCGGCAGTTCGAACCCCGGGCCGCCCGGATTCACGAACTGACCGGCCTGCCCCTCTCGCCGCATTACGGCGCCAGCAAACTGCGCTGGTGCCTGGATAACCTGCCGGCGGTCCAGCAGGCGCAACGCGAGGGCCGTCTGCGTCTCGGCCCCATGGCCGCCTGGCTGGCCGGCCGGCTGACCCGCGAGGGCGAGGCCCGGGCCGATCCGGTCAACGCCTCACGCACCCAGCTGTGGTCCCTGCAGGATCATGACTGGCATCCCGAGCTGCTGGAACTGTTCGGCATCCCCGGGGAACTGCTGCCCCCCTGCCTGCCGAATCTGAGCGACTATGGCCGGCTGGTGGCGGGCGAGCTGGAATTGCCCCTGGCGCTGGTCAACGGCGATCAATCCGCCGCCCTGTATGCCTATGGCCCGCTGCGCGAGGATACCGCTTATCTGAATCTGGGCACCGGCGCCTTTGTCTCGCGCCCGGTCGGCCAGCGGCCGCTGTTCGATGATTGTTTGCTCAGCAGCGTGGTGCTGCAAGGCCCCCACCAGTCCAGTTATGTCCTGGAAGGCACCGTCAATGGTGCCGGGGCGGCACTCGACTGGCTGGCCCGGCAACACGGGCAGGAGGAACTGGCGCCGGCTCAACTGGGCAAGTGGCTACAGAGCGAGTATGCCTCCTTGCCGCTGTTTCTCAACGGCGTGGCGGGGCTGGCGGCCCCCTACTGGCGAGCCGATTTTGAATCACGCTTTATCGGCGACGGCGATCTGCCCCAACAGGCGGTGGCCGTGCTGGAGAGTATCGTCTTTTTGCTGCAGACCAACCTGCAACGCATGGCCCGACATCGCCCGGCCCCCCGGCGACTGCAAATCACCGGCGGCCTCTCCCACCTGGACGATCTCTGCCAGCGCCTGGCCGACCTCACCGGCCAGCCGGTTCACCGCCCCGCTGACTGCGAAGCCACCGCCCGCGGCAGCGCCTTCCTGATCGCCGGTCAACCGGATAACTGGCCGGAACCCGGCCGGGGCCGCGAATTTTCACCCACACGCAACACCTCTTTGCAGGAGCGTTACCACTCCTGGCAGGATGCCATGGACACGGCTCTCGCGGCCCAGGGGCTAGGGGCTAGTATCTAGGACCTAGCATCTAGGACCTGACGAGGTAGGCCCGATATAGCGATAGCGGTATCGGGCATTTCCCCCGGGTTGCCGGACACCGCGTTGCTATGTCCGGCCTACCCCATAGGACTTGGGGGCCAGGATCCAGAACCTGGGACCTGGCACCTGATCTGGTAGGCCCGATATAGCGATAGCGGTATCGGGCATTTCCCCGGGTTGCCGGACACCGCGTTGCTATGTCCGGCCTACCCCATAGGACTTGGGGCCAGGATCCAGAACCTGGGACCTGGGACCTGGCACCTGATCTGATCGTAGACATAATGGATTGACCTGCCCAGCCTCGACAACGTGGGTTATGTTAGGAGGTTGGGAAAACCCATTAACACAGAGCCACATCGAGGGGGCAGGTCATGAACGAGTTTAACAACATTTACGTTGGTTTGGATGTTCACAAAGCCACGATTGCGGTTGCCGTTGCCAGGGAGGGACGTGGCGAGCCGGAATATCACGGCGAAATCGAGAACAGCTGCGCCGCTGTGGCCAAGCTGATCAACCGGCTGAGCCCGGATGGCGAGGCACTGCGCTTCTGTTACGAAGCCGGCCCGTGCGGTTACGGTCTCTATCGGCAACTGATCGGCCTGGGTCATGCGTGCGAGGTGGTTGCTCCCTCGCTCATTCCTCGCAAGTCCGGCGAGCGGATGAAGACCGATCGGCGTGATGCGCTGATGCTGGCCCGGCTGCATCGCTCCGGCGAGCTGACGGCGGTCTGGGTACCGGATGAAGAACAAGAAGCCATGCGTGATCTGAGTCGGGCCCGGGAGGACATGAAAAGCCTGGAGCTCAAGGCACGGCAACGGTTGGGCGCGTTTTTGCTGCGTCATGGCAAGCGTTATCCCGGGAAGAGCCGATGGACCCAGGCACATTGGCGCTGGTTGGAGGGCGTCAAGTTCGAACAGGTGCTCCAGCAACTCGTGCTACAGGAGTACATCGATAGTGTCAGGTCGGCCCAACGGCGCGTGGCACAGCTGGAGGCGCAGATGCGCGACCATCTTGGCATCTGGTCGCTTGGCGTGGTGGCCGAAGCGCTGATGGCGCTGCGCGGGGTGAGTCTTGTCACGGCCGTGACAACGTTGGCCGAGCTGGGCGACATTACCCGTTTTGACTCGCCCCGGGAACTGATGGGCTATCTTGGACTGGTGCCCAGCGAACACTCCAGCGGCCCGTCACGACGTCAGGGCGGGATTACCCGCACGGGCAACGGCCATGTGCGACGCGTGCTGGTGGAGGCCGCCTGGAATTACCGCTTTGCCGCCCGCAAGACCCACTGTATTGAACGGCGTGCCGAGAAAACGTCCCCCCAGGTTCAGGCCATCGCCTGGCAGGCACAAAAACGCCTGTGTGGACGCTACCGAACGCTGATGCAGGCGGGCAAGGATAAAAAGCAGGTGACCACCGCCGTGGCGCGGGAACTAGCGGGCTTTATCTGGGCCATCGTCTGTGAAGTTCAGGGGAAAGCCCACGGCAGCAAGGCACTGGCATGACGCACGGTCAGTGGCTTCGGCTCAGGGTATGGGAGGCCGGTGAGGAGAACCCCTGCCGGGCCTATGTGGCGTCCTTTTTAGGGAGGGCAGACCCACGACTGTAGAGAAGGGCAGCTCCGCGACGAAGTGAAGTCAGGTCGGTAACCAACCCACGCATATCAGAGTGATCCACCGTCGCTAATTGCCTTTCATATCCTGAGCCGAAGCCATTGATAAGGAAATGAAAACAACATAATCAGTGCAAGCGTTTGACAGGTCAATCCATATCAGGCCCGATATAGCAAAGCGGTATCGGGCATTTCCCCCGGATTGCCGGACACCGCGTTGCTATGTCCGGCCTACCCCATAGGACTTGGGGGCCAGGATCCAGAACCTGGGACCTGGCACCTGATCTGGTAGGCCCGATATAGCGATAGCGGTATCGGGCATTTCCCCGGGTTGCCGGACACCGCGTTGCTATGTCCGGCCTACCCCATAGGACTTGGGGCCAGGATCCAGAACCTGGGACCTGGGACCTGGGACCTGGCACCTGATCTGGTAGGCCCGATATAGCGATAGCGGTATCGGGCATTTCCCCCGGGTTGCCGGACACCGCGTTGCTATGTCCGGCCTACTCCTGAGTACTGAGTGCTGTCAGTCCCGACAAACCCGCCTCGTCACTCGTCCCTCGTACCTCGTACCTGTTCCAGAGGGAGCTGCGCTGTGTCCTGACACCGCCGCGGTTCGGGTAACCAGCGTCGCAGGGCATGCATGACGTCCTGCGCCGTGGCGCGATAGCCGGTCAATTTACCCCCGTAGAGACTCACGACCCTCGGCAGGGAAACATCGATCAGCGTATCGCGCGGACGGTTGAACAGACTCGATTCGCTGCGCGGTAATACCCGCAGTCCGGCGAAGCTGTCGACCACGGTGGCGTCGCTGGCGGGGAAGTAGTGGCGGTAAATCCGCTGCAGATAGTCGATTTCCGACGCCTGCGGCGCCACGGCGGCGGGATCCCCCGTGTAGGCGGTTTCGGTCGTGCCGATCAGGGTCCGCCCGTGCCAGGGCATGACAAACACGGCCCGTCCGTCCTGGGGCGATTCCACGTAAAACACCCCCGACGGCGCCGGGTCGGCCACCACGATATGGGTACCCTGAACCAGGTCGAACGCCCGCCGTTGCGGTGCCGGAGTCACGCCGTCCAGCACCTGGTCCACCCACGGGCCGGCCGCGTTGATCAGCACCCGGGTGGTCAATTCCTGTATCTGGCCCTTATGTTGAAACCGGACCGTCACCTGATCGGTCTGCGCCTGTGCCGAAACAAATCGCGCGGGACACTGCAGTTGTGCGCCAAGCGCTCGGGCCGAGGCCATCACCGCCCGGGTCAGGGCCGCATCGTCGGTCCGGGCGTCCCAGTAGCGAAAGACGCAGCGCAGTGACTGTTGTTGCAAGCCATCGAGCTGGGGCCAGCGGGTGCGCGACAGGCGTCGAAACCTTGCCTGGCGATCCAGCCCGCCCAGCAGGGCATAGAGTGACAGGCCGGCCCGCAGGGTCCAGGGGCCCCGGCTGCTGTGGTGATAGACAGGAATATAAAACGGCACCAGGCGCACCAGATCGGGGGCGATTTTGAGCAGAATGCGCCGCTCCTGCAGGGATTTGCGCACCAGGGCGAACTGACCCGATTCGAGATACCGCAGGCCACCGTGGATCAGTTTGCTGGAACGGCTGGAGGTGGCGGCCGCCAGATCGGTTTGCTCCAGCAAACGCACATCATACCCGCAGGCTGCGGCGGCCTGGGCCACCCCCACGCCCTGGATCCCGCCACCGACGATCAGCACATCGCAATCCACGCCCTGGTCGTCTCCTCGTTCCAGCGCCTGGCGCATCTCGCCAATGGCAAAGGTTTCGACCAGATCCACGCCGCGCGCCAGCAATTGCCGGGCCTGCTGCGGATCCACGGTTTCAAATACCGCCAGCTGAGCGCCGGTCCGTTGCAACGGACCGTGTTCGGGTAACGATTCAAGATTGCAGAACAGGTAATCGCTGTGCAATTCAACCAGCGCCGGTGCCTCGTGCTCCGACCAGTCATCGATCACGGCGCCGATAGGCAGTGTCGTGCGTTCCCGCACCCGCTTTAACGCCGCCAGTTGATACGAGATCACACAACATTGCCCGGCCACGGGTTGCAGTATCGGCAATACCGCCTCCAGCACGGGCTCAATCCCCGATTGTTCGAATGCCACGCGCTTGAGCTCGATAAAAAACCGCACCCCGGGCATTGTCGGGATGACAGTCACAAGATCGCTCAGGGCCGCTAACGGTGCCCGCGACAGGCGAGGCACGTCGCTATCGGTATGAACCTCAAACGTCTGCAACTGCGACCAGGTGTAATCGTGAATCGCACCGGGGCGATGACACAATCGCTGCAGGTCACGATCATGGCACAGCACCGGTACCCCGTCGCGACTCAGTTGCACATCCACTTCCACATAGCGGGCACCACTGGCCAGCGCGGCCTGAATCCCGGCCAGGCTGTTCTCGGGATAGTGCCGGGGATATCCCCGGTGTGCGACCAGATCGTCGTGTGACATCAGCGTTCCTGTTCGGTTAGCGATCGATCCGCCTGCGACGCCATCAACACAGTCGCTCCAGTGCGATCAACCGGTTACCGGCATCCAGTTGTAATACGAAACGCCCGTAAACGCCATCGTGTCCAATATAGGGCAACAGGGCCCGGGCGGGAAAGCGCACCTGCCGACCATCATCACTTTGTACCTGCACATACCGAACCCGCCCGGCATAGTACTTCTCGCACTGGCCGCCGCTGAGATCGAGGGAGAAGGTTATCTGTTGCATGTCTGTCACTCATCGCAACTGTGGCAGCAAGCATAGCCTGAAACCCCTCTATCTGTCCCGCCGATCGAGACGCGCGCGACTCAAAAGTGTAAAATGCCCGCCTGTTTGACGAGAAACAGACCCGTGATCCGCCAGCCCAATGCCTCTGCAGTGGCGGAATTTTGTTAAAACTATCTGAAGCGTGTGATGGAGTGCCATGAAGTTTGAATTCCCAACTCTCAAGACTGTAATCCAGATTGTTCTTGTCAGCGTCATCCTGGCTGTTGTCGCCTATTTCCTCTTTCCGTTACTTGCGCTGGAACAGGTCCCCGGACAACGCCTGTTTACCTATGGCATTCTGGCCGGTGCCCTGCTTGGCGCCCTGCTCAGCCATACCCGGATTTATCCGGCCACCAGCACCGAGGTGGAATCCATTTTTGTCGGCAATCTGGCTTTCAAAGCCTCCCCCAATGCTCTGCGCAAGTTGTTTGAGGATTATGGCGAAGTTCATGCCGTGCGACTGATGACCGACCGCGCCACCAAACGGCCGCGCGGTTTCGGCTTTGTCGAAATGAAACGCAAGGATGCCCGCAACGCCATCAAGGCGCTCAACGGCACCGAATTCTATGGCCGCGAACTGAAAGTCAACGTGGCCAACGAGCGCAAGAACAACGACTAACCAACCGAACCAGGGAAACAAAAAGGGAACCGTCAGGTTCCCTTTTTTATTTTAAAAACCTCAACGCAGAGGCGCAAAGGTGCAGAGTAAAATATGTTTATCTTTTACGTATACAGACTGATTTTTATCTCTAGAAGCATTGTCCATTACGAGACAATCACGTCGCGAGGAGACTAAAAAAACAACTTTGTGTTCTCTGCGCCTTTGCGCCTCTGCGTTGGGTGTTTTTTCTCTAACCGCGCACCTGCAGCAGTTCGACTTCGAAGATTAACGCTGTATCGGGCGGGATGACGTCGCCGGCGCCGTTGCTGCCATAGGCCAGCTCGGGGGGAATGATCAGGGTGCGCAGGCCGCCGGTTTTCATGCCGACCAGGCCTTCTTCCCAGCCCTTGACCACCACGCCGGCACCCAGCGGGATGGTGAACGGTTCGCGCTCGTAGGAGCTGTCGAATTCCTGCCCCTTGTTATCCTCGGCCTCATCGTCATACAACCAGCCACGATAATGAACGACGACAAGCTTGCCTTTGACGGCCTCATCACCTTCGCCGGTTTTTTGATCAATTACTTGCAGTTCCTCGGGGATAGCCATGCGGTACTCCTGAATTTGTTGTCATTAACGGCGGTGCTGTCGTCGTTTGAGTTGATAGGCCGTTATGGTGTCAACTAAACCGGCATAGGGCAAGCTGTCTATTCCCCCGTATTGTTTGGCGGCCTGGTCCAGCAGGTGATCAATATCCACACGTTGTGCGGGTTCGATACCCAGCTGGTTCTGCAAACCGCTCAGACTGCCGAACTGGATTTTCTGAATCACGCTGTGCGGCATGCTGGTCAGATCATCTTCCACCCCAAAGACCGGCAGGCTCACCTGTTTGAGCCATTCGAACACCGCCTCGCAACGGGAACAGGCCGCGGCGTCGCGACAGGCGACCTCGGTCCCGCCGCGGCGGACGACCTGTTCGCCAAAGTGACAGGTGTATTGTTCGGCGATCAGCGGGCTGCTGAAAGCACATCGATTATCCGACATCGTCTTTACCTCCTTGACTGCCTCACCGGCCGCGCGGAGCAGTTACCACTCCCCGGCGCCCTGTACTGATCCTAGCCAGTTAATCGGCTTTTGTAATGGGTCGGCCACAGTGGCGGGCAGGCAGCGCAAACCTTACCATTGAGACATGACGATTTTGTTTTGCCTGTTCCTGTTGCTGGTGGCCAATGGCGCGCCCATCCTGGCCCGTCTGCTGCCGGGACTGCGCCGCTGGAACCGGCCCCTGGATGGCGGTTATCGACTCCCCGATGGTGAGCCCCTGTTCGGGGCGCACAAAACCTGGCGCGGCATCGTTGCGGCGACACTGCTCACCGCCGTGGTTGCCGGGCTGGCAGACTACCCCCTGTGGCTGGGCGCGGTATTCGGCGCCCTGAGCATGCTCGGCGATCTGCTCGCCAGTTTCACCAAACGTCGCCTGAAATGGCGCAGTGGCGCGCCCGCGCCGGCCCTGGATCAATTACCGGAGGCTCTGCTACCGCTGATATTCCTTGCCAGCCCGCTCGAACTCGACGGCCCATCGATCCTGTTGATTGCGGTCCTGTTTACTGTGCTGGACCGGGGCTTGTCACGCGTGCTTTATGCCTGGCGTCTGCGTCACCATCCCTGGTAAGCCGGGTGACGCGAACCACCCCCCTCGCCTATAATCCCGCTCTTTGACTGGCATGACGACTCCGCGATGAATGACACCCCGGCTGAAGCTGCGATTTTCGACGTCGATCTGGAACAATTCGATCAAAAAGTCCTGGCGGCCTCGCATGAGCGGCCGGTACTGATCGACCTGTGGGCCGAATGGTGTCCACCCTGCATCAGCATCGCGCCGGTATTGAAACAGGTCATCGACGAGTATGCGGGCCGGGTGCAACTGGCCAAGGTCGAAGTGGATGAAGGCGACAACATGAAACTGGCCGGACGCTATCAGGTCCGCGGCTTCCCCACCATCATCCTGTTTCGCCACGGCGAGGAACAGGCCCGTTTCAGCGGCGCACAAACCGCCGGCTATATCCGTGACTTCATCGAACAACATGCCGGGTTCTGAGTTCTGAGTTCTGAGTGCAACGAAAAAGTTGGCAGCAGGCAGTCATCAGTTTGCAGTTTTCGGTGCGTGGGACGCACCCTACTTAGCTGAGTGCTGAGTTCCGATTTCCGATTTCCGATTTCCGATTTCCGAATATTCAAAATTCGACATTATTTTCAGCCTCTGCGCACTCCGCGTCTCTGCGGTAAAATTTTTCTTCCGAATACCGCCTCAGCTTTAACGTTTCTTTTTTGAGGTTTTTTTCTTTGTCTGTTTTTTCTTTTTGCCGGTATAGAACACGCCGGGGATCCAGGTTTTGTAGAGCTGGGCGGTTTCCTTGGTGTCCTCACGGGATTCATCCACGAATTTGAACAGATTGATTCCTATCCGTATCACGTCACCATGGCGCAGTTTGTGCAGCACTATAGGGCAGTCGTTGACATACGTCTGGTTGGTGGAGTCCAGATCCTGGATCAGGAACTCTATCCGGCCACTATGGGCGGGAGATTCCATGACTTCTATAACAGCATGTTTCTTGCTCACCAGCTCATCTTCAAGCCTGATGTCGTTGCTGCTGTTGCGACCAATAGTGATCCGCTGTTTGTCGATCGGCAGTTTGATGCCGGCACTGTCATCGGTTTTCTGCACTAAAAGCGCCATGTCCGGCTCCGTTAACTCATCAGGGCAATAAAGTAAGGCAGCCAGGCCAGCAACACCAGGATGCCCGCGACCAGGACGGTATTGCGCACCCGGCCATAGCGCGCGTGCTCCTCGCCGGTACTCTGACTGCGCAGCATGGTAGTCATCAGCGAATCCAGCATCAACAACATAAACAGCAACGGCGCCAGCACCGGAATCAGCAGGGTCGGGACCACACCCCAGCCATGATAAACTGGCGAGGCACCCGGTTCCGGCTGCAGGATCACCGTCAGCAAGGCACACAGGATCAGCACAATGCGCAGCGGTTTAAGTTCAATCAGTAACTGCTTCATCACGAGGCGCTCTTATTTTCTTGGAAGAGATTGTATTTAGCCGGGAGTACCGCTGTACCCTGTCGTTTTCGAGTATACAAGTTTAGCGCCACTTTAGTGAAAACCGTGTTTGCCGGCACCGGGGTCGAAATCCACGCGCACCTGGTTCTCATGCGGCCGGTCGAAGACCAGGTCGATACTGAAACTCTCGCCCCTGAGATCGGCGCGGATCTGTTTTAACTCGGGCAGTCGTTCGGCCAGGTAGGAACAGGTCGCGGCAATACGTGGCTCATTATCGCTTTGAATTGACTCCAGCAGGGCATTGGCCACGTATTTGGCGCGCTGGGTCTGATCCGGTTGTGCGATGTGCTGCCCGGCCAGCTCAATCCCCTGATCCATCTCCCGGTCCATCTTGTCCAGATACTGCTTCTGCAGATCGCTCAGGGCCTTGTTGCGGTCGTATTCAATCGTCTCCTGGCCATTGACCAGCACCGCGACTTTTTCACTCATGTTCGACTCCCGCTAATAACAGACGGCCATCTTAGCAGAGAGGCGGAAGTGACCACGAACCGGAAACCGGACCAGGCTCTCAACTGCGTTGGTACAAAAACCCTTCGAAAGGCAGGTTATTGCAAATAAGAATCATTTTTATATTAAAGTTTACTAATGCTCTTCCGATTACCTCGACCGCGTCACTCAACCCGTTTTTGCTCGAGGCACACCCATGTTGAACAAACTCTCTAAGGATGGTCAATCAGACCGCGGTTGGCACGCAACAGACCCAGGATTTCCAGCAGTGAACTGGCCCGGCTTTCCTATGAACTGCAGGAACGGGTCAATCAGCTCAAGACCTGATCGAAAAGTTCAGCCGGCCGGCTCTGCGGGCTGGCCGGATTTGCCGATGAAGTCCTCGATGACCTTCACCGGCACCGCGCCCACCTGCTGGGCCTTGAGTTCACCGGCTGGGTTATAAAGCAGGAAGGTCGGCGTCCCGACCCAGCGGGCACCACTTTGTTGCATGAACCAGTGGGCCACGGCGTCAGCATTGCCGATCAGGTTGGGGAAATCGACCTTGTGCCGCCGGATAAAGTCTTCCGCGTCTTTTTTACCGGCCCAGCCGTCGATGGAGATCCCGAGCATGCGGGCATCCTGATCGGAATGGACAAAATGAAAATCGACATAACTGTGGATTTCACGATTGCAGACATGGCAATCGGAGGCCCAGATCATCACCACCGTCCACTGTTCGCCCCCTGTAAATTCCTTGATTGTCCGGGGCTCGCCTTCAAAATCCTTCAGCGGTGTCTCGCCCACGGCCAGGCCGGGGCTCAAACAGGCCAGTAACAACCCCAGGCGCAACAATTTCGAATACTGTAACGGCATAACCTTATAAACCTGCTATTGATTGAATATAAAATACTGTCAGCGTTGATAATACGACCGCCGTGCGGACAGACGGTTCCATGACGTCCTGAACACCCCTGTCCATCGCGGGGAATTATCGATTCTCACACCCGATCAGACAAAATTGTCTGACAATTATTCCCCCTCCCTCGCGACAGGAGCCAGCTGCCGTGATCAATACGCAATAGACGATGGCAGGCCGTTTTCATTACACTGGATGGGCCAAATAACAGGTAAAATCCCATGAGTTCAAGCGACTTTGCCACCTCAAGCAACGCGGAAACCGCGTTTTATGCCGCCTTCAGCGGCGGCAACCTGGAAGCAATGCGTCAAATCTGGCTGGATGGCGATGATACCAGCTGCATCCACCCGATGGGCGATCGACTGCTCGGCACCCAAGCGATTCTCAAAAGCTGGGAAACCATTTTAAGAAATACCGGCGATGTCATCGTGGAATTATCGGATCGGGTAATTCATGCCACGGACCGGTTCGCCGTGCATACGCTGGTGGAGAATATTCATACCCTGGAAGAGCCGGAAACGGTTTTCCGTTTTGTTGTAACCAACATTTACCAGCAAACCGCCGAGGGCTGGCGAATGTTCCTGCATCACGCCTCGCCCATGCCACGGGATATCTCGCAGGAAAAAGATCCCGCGCCTGTCGTGCACTGACCTGGTTCCCATCGCACTGTAGATCCTGTTTGCGGATACGCCAGGCTAAATTTTTTCTCGCAAACCGGTACGCCCACACCTCCTACCGGCACGGTATTCGATCGCCTATTGCGTTACCACCGCGATCACCTGCACCACGCCGTTTTGCAACTGCCATTTGATCTCCAGATCGTACAACTGCATGCCGAACACCCGCTCACTGTCGGGGGCTCTGTCCTGATAGGCCGGGCGGGGATCCTGTTGCAACACCTGTTCAATCAGGTCGGCAAGATTGGGATATGTTGCGCTGAATTTTTCCAGCTGCTGGCGGGCTGTAGCGGAGAAGTTAACCGGCAACTGTTTGTCCGGCGCCTGCGGGGCAAACCCGGCCCGGGCGTCGGGCACACTGTCGGCATAGGGGATATAGGGTTTGATATCCAGCACCGGCGTGCCGTCGATCAGATCCAGATTACTCACCTGTAATGTGACCCGACCTTCACCGGTTTCCACGCCATCGAGTGTCAGCAGGGACAGGCCGATCGGATTGGGTCGTTCCGGCGAACGGCTGGCAAAGACCCCGACTCGCCGGTTTCCCCCGAGTCGCGGCGGGCGCACGGTCGGTTTCCACGCTTCACGCTTGGCCTCGTGAAAGACAAATACCACCCAGATATGGGAGAAGCCCGCCAGCTCGCGCACGGCTTCCTCGCGGTTATAGGGCGCCAGGAGTTCTATTTGACCGGTCGCTGCCGGCGCCAGACGGGGCTGGCGCGGCACACCGAATTTATCGGAAAAACAGGAATGAACCACGCCAATTGGCGAGAACGAATAGTCCACTAGCGAATCTTTTGCAACGCGTAATCAAAAAAGCGTTGGGCATTGGTCAGCCGGATCTTCTTTTCCACCTCGGGTGGCAACTGATTCATCCAGCCGCGATGATAGTCATATAATGCTGCATACTGGGTCCAGCCATCGTCGGCCTCATGCCAGGTATAGACTTCATGTCCGCCTGAAACCGGATCGGTTCCGACCATGATGCGATCCTGAAACCGCATTATCCACTGCCGCCACTCCTCCGGGATCGGCTGGCCACGGACAACGAAATCCCCATAGTGCCAGGGATCCCGCGCCGACATATCCGCCCAGACATTGGGGCAAACGTCCATTACCGGTGTGATCGCCGCCGGTTGCAGGATACCGCCGACATGCGCCCACTGAAAGGTAACATCAGGGTGTTGCTCACAAATCGACAACATGTATTCATAACGGGATGAATCGGTATGGATGTTAACCGGTACATCGAACTCCCTGGCCAGATCCAGCAAGCCGAGAAATACCGGGTTGTCGCGACGCGGACCGGCGCCCGCAACCAGATGAATTTCCCCCAGTCCGTAAAACCTCCCGCTGGCCAGCGCCTCGCGGGCCTTGTCAACGACCTTTTCATCGTAAAACCAGTTCAGTCGATTGCCTGCATCGTAATAGGGAGTGTAAAACGGCACGATCCAGTCTTTACCCAGCTCCGACAGTTTAAGCGCAAAATCGGACGGCACACTGGAGACCACGGCCAGTACCACATTGTGTTTTTGCAGATCCTCCAGTGCCTGTTCCGGGCTGTAGATTTCGTCCTGATCCCAGTTGTAATGCAGGTGGATATCGGCAAACGGCGGCGGCTGTGGTTGTGACATCGACTGGCAACCAATCACGCTGAACGTTCCGACCGCCAGAAACAGGATGAGACGGTGCCACATGAGATTCTCCTTCAGGTAAGAGGATGGGTCCGCAACCGGTGCGGCAAGGCCAGATAGGCCTTGCTGCCCATTTCAGAAATCCGGCTGACAGCCCGTTCAAAACCCAACGCGAGGCGCTTGCCCGCATACAGTTCGGCGGGAGGCACTTCCGCCGCCGCGACCAGTTTGACATTATGATCATACAGCGCATCGATCAAGTGCACAAAACGCTTGGCAACATTATCGTGTGCTTCGGTCATGCGAAATATATTACTTATATAAACTGTGTGAAATTGCTGGGCGATCCGGATATAGTCATTGGCCGAACGCGGTGTATTGCACAGGGCGTTGAAATCAAACCAGACCACATCATCCGCCAGAGCCCGGTAGGCAATCGGGCGTTTGTTCACGGTTAACTGGCGATCGTGCTTGAGGGTATCCGGCGCCATCTGCTCGATCGCGGTGGTAATAAACTTTTCACCCTCTTCAGGCCCGGCGACATAGAAATGCTGACTGGCTTCCAGCAGCCGGAAACGGTAATCAGTCCCCTGCTCCAGATCCACTTCACAGGTATGCCATTTAAGCAGTTCAATGGCAAACATAAAGCGTTCGCGCTGCAGGCCGTTTTTATACAATTCATCAATCGGCGTATTGGATGTCGCCACCAGTGTCACGCCCTTGTCGAACAGCGCCTTGAGCAGGCCACTCAGCAACATGGCATCGGCGATGTCATGCACGTGGAACTCGTCCAGGCACAGTACCTTGAGCTGATCGGCGATTTCATTGGCGATGACGACCAGCGGATCGGGTGAACGGGGCAGATCGCGCAAGCGAGCGTGGATATCGATCATAAAACGGTGATAGTGCACCCGGTGTTTGTCTCGAAACGGCAGGCAGTCGTAAAAGCTGTCCATCAGGTAGGTCTTGCCACGGCCGGTGCCGCCGCGGACATACAGTCCCCGCACCGGCTCCGAGCGACGATCGAGCAGGCGCGCCAGCAGTCCGGGGCGCCGCTGTTGCGCCGCCAGCAGCGCTTCGTACAGACGCTGGGTCTGTTCCACCGCCGCAGCCTGCTGCGGGTCGTGGACAAACCCATTGTGCTCGAGGTCAAACTGATAGCGCTCTTGCGGTGTACTCATAGGGCAGGCGGCATTCCTGAACTGGTGTCTCTATTTAATGTATCGTAGTATTTTGGCAAAACTTGATACAACAAACGCACACATCAAAATTACGCTAACGCATGATCATTTATCTACATGGTTTCAACAGCAGCGGCGCCTCGGCCAAGGGCCAGTTTCTGCGTGAGCAACTGGACGATATACCGATACTGACACCAACTTACCATTATGATCCCTCGCGGGCTATTGTCATGCTGCAACACCTGGTCGAGGAGTCATTGCGACTGGACAGCAATCTGCTGCTGGCCGGGGCGTCCCTGGGAGGCTATTACACCCAGTACCTCGGGCAACGTTACTCGCTCAAACGGGTGTTAATCAATCCGGCGCTGATGCCCCTGGCAAGCCTGGAAACCTGTCTGGGAGAAAACATCAATTACTATACGGGTGAGCGTTATACACTGACCACCCGGCATCTGGATGCGCTGCGGGCGCTGGATGTACCGCACCCTTGCATCGCCTCCCCGCCGACGCTGTTACTGCTGGACAAGGGCGACGAACTGCTCGATTATCGACTGGCCACCGAACGCTATGACAACTGTGCCGACATCCGGCTGTATGATGACGGCGATCATGCCTTCCAGCATTTACCGGACGCCTTGCCGGCCATTCGGGGAGTGTATGCCCGCCCCTGGCCCGATTCAGGAACCGATAGCAAATAGCGCTTCGAGGTCGTGGCGGGAAAAAGCCTGGAATGCGAGCCTGGTTTCGGTATGCTGAATTGGCATAATCTGTACCATCCTGGCCGTCACCAGCTGTGACAGGGCATCGTTATCCCCACCCGGGCAATCGCCACCAGCTGTTCGGCTGCCTGATTGATTTTGTCCGCTCGACGCTGTTGAACACACCGAAACCCACCGACGATTAAATCCTCTGTTTGTTCAGTGCCGGTCAGTGTGTTCGGTATTTCGGTGGTTATATCCATTCTGGATGGTATCACGCAGGCAATCGCCAGCGAGACCGCCATGATCGGACCAATTTATATTCCTTCTCAGCGGCCCTCTGCGCCTTTGCGTCTCTGCGTTGAGTTTTCCTTTCTACAGCCGGATAAAGTGCGTCCTGCGCACCACCATCTCGATACCAGGATAACGCTGCGTGGAACGCCCTGTTCCTGCCTGTAAACGCTATAACACGCTTCAGCCGCGAAAACCGCACTGTTTGTGGCTAGCATCGCAGAACGGCTTGTTCTGTGACTGGCCACAACGGCACAGTGCCGCACGGTTGCGGGTCGTGCTGGATGTTCCATCCTTGCTGCGAATGGTCAGCGGCCCCCTGGCAATCAGCATCGCATCGTTCTTGACGGTCAACTGTAATGGCGTGACGTCATCTGCCAGCGCTTCACGGCGCTCATCGTCAAACCGGGCGGGATCGGCAAAACCGCAGCGCTTGTGGGCGCCATCGCAAAACGGTTTATCCCGCGACTGGCCGCAACGGCACAACCAGGCCTCATTGCCATTCAGCAGGAGATTCCCCTCGCCATCCTCGAGTGTAATCTCGCCTTCGAACTGCAGGGGTCCGTCCGGTCGAACAATCAGGGTATTGGGCTTGCTCAAGGGGCCTCCCTCGTGAATTTACTGGTTTGCGGCTCGCTGCCGTCAGGCGAATTGGCTATGTTATTATAAACAGGAATGTCGTTGCCACGGTGAATCCCATGCCCCTGTACGCGATGCGCCATGGTCGCACCAATTTCAATGATCTCGGTCTGTGTAATGATGACCCGGGCCGCGACGTGCACTTGACCGACACCGGGATTGCCCAGATCGAGGCCGCTGCCGAACGCCTGCGGGACGTGCCGCTGCAACATATCATTACTTCCGAACTGCCCCGCACCCGCCAGAGCGCCGACATCGTCAACCGCTATCATCAGATCCCGATCAGCGCGCATCCCGATCTTAACGATATTCGTTCGGGCTTCGACGGTCGTCCGGTGGCCGACTATTTTGACACTATCGGCGCCGATCCGCTGAACACCCGGCCGCCCGGCGGGGAGTCACTGCTCGAACACAAACAACGCATCGGCCGGTTTCTAGCGTGGTTGCAAGAGCAACCCGAAAAGAGCGTGCTGCTGGTGGTGCATGAAGAAACCCTGCGCGCGCTCAGTGCCTTGCTGAATGACCTGGATGATCAGACAATGGCCCGACTGAATTTTGACAACGGCCAGATCGTGGAGTTTGACTGGTGAATTACCCGGCCGACATGGTACCGCAAAGCTGGTTATGGCTCGCCGGGGTCCTCTATTTCCTGATCCTGCTGCTCGCCATTATCCAGGTCCACTGGCGCGAGTATCTGGCGCAGCCACACAAGGCCCATGTTTTTCTCGGCAGCAGTGTCGCCCTGATCCTGCTGTGGCAGATCACCACCACCCGCCTGCCGGGTCTGGAATACCACTATCTTGGCGCCACCCTGATGACCCTGATGTTCGGCTGGCAACGGGCCCTGATCGTGATCAGCCTGGTGTTGCTGGGACTCATTTATAACGGCAGCAGCGACTGGCAGACCTACCCGCTCAATGTGCTCGTAATGGGCCTGACCCCGATCCTGATCAGCACCGCGATTCTACGCCTGGCCGAATCCAGACTGCCCCACCATGTCTTCATTTATATTTTCATCAACGGCTTTTTCGGCGCGGCCCTGGCCATGGCCGGCGCCGCCAGTCTGGCTGCCGGCCTGTTACTGATCGCCGGCGCCTACAGTCCCGGCCAACTGGCCTATGATTACTTTCCCTATCTGCCGCTGATGATGTTTCCCGAAGCCTTTATCACCGGCATGTTCACCAGTATTCTGGTAGCCATGCGCCCGGAATGGATCGAAACCTTCGACGACGCCCGCTATATCCAGGGCAAATAATCACCGCTCTTTCCCTGTTCGAGTCGCACAGCCCCACTCTGATTCGATCAGCCATCACCGACACTTTGTCAGACTTTTCCTACACCACTTGTCTGATCTGGCCTACATCATTTTCAGCCTGGTCTGACAGACACCAGGCCCCACCCATACCTATCCTGACTGACGTTTCTGGTAAAAAAAGGATTACAAATGGGATTTGTCAGAACCCTGGAAGGGGGGCCCCCTCGTTCCGGTCGACATGATCGTATCAACAACGATCGTTATTTTCATGTTACAGGGCAAGGCTGGTATGCACTGACCCGGGAGGGACTCGGCGGGCCGTTTGTTGATAAACGGGAGGCCGAGATATTTGTTTACAAGGCCATTGCGGGAGAGCTCCTGCCGGAGAATCAGTATAACGAAGAAGCAACCGGGTAAATTCGACACTCACATGACGAAAATCGAAACCGGATTATAATGAACCGCATCGCAATGGGAAAAACAGGCTGATTCCACCACGCCGCCGGTGCTTTTATTTCAACAGCCAGCCATGGTTCTTTTATATCCGCTAATGCATCACCTTCTAACCGTATGGGACCTTTAGTGAAGCGGAACAGGTCCTGAGGCGCTATTTGCGATGCGGCAGTATCGTCCGCGACAGACAGGAACCCCGGTCAGCGTATTGAGCTTTAATAACCGTCAAAAAAAAACGGCCACCGACGGGTGGCCGTTTTTATTACGCCGATGAGACGGGGCTTATTCGATATGACAGGCTTCGTCAAAATCGAGTCGCGGGCCGCGCGGATAGAGTTTCGATTCATCGCCATAGCCCATGGCACAGATAAAGACCGACTTGATCTTGCCGTCAGGGAAAAACGCCCCGTCCATTTTGGCATTATCGAAACCGGACATCGGCCCGCAATCGAGTCCCAGGCTGCGCGCCGCCAGCATCAGATAAGCGCCCTGCAGCGAGGCATCGCGATGCGCGCTGTCCTGAATCTTCTCGGGTTTGCCCTCGAACCAGGATTTGGCATCGGTATGTGGAAACAGCTTGGGCAGTTTCTCGTAAAACTCCAGGTCCATACCGATAATCGCCACCACCGGCGCGGTCATCGATTTTTCCACGTTGCCTTCGGCCAGCGCCGGTTTCATCCGGGCCTTGGCCTCATCGGATTTGACAAACACAAAACGGGCGGGGCAGGAGTTGGCACCGGTCGGCCCCCATTTCATCAGGTCGTACAACTGCTGTAACAGTTCATCGCTGACCGGCCGATCCTGCCAGCCGTTGTGGCTGCGGGCCTTGCGAAACAGGGTATCGAGCGCGTCAGCATTCAGGGCTTCTGCCATTACTTTCTCCATGGATTATCAATTTGACTGCTATTATGAAGGCCGTCCCCCTGCCCTGACAAATGCGTGGTTATTCATTCAACAAATTATTAATGCCTTAACCCGGTATACGATGGCTGACCAGCAGGGCTTCGGGGACGTGAAATTTGATCACTGCGGGTAACTCCAGGCAAATGCCCGGCACCGGTTTAACCGATACCCACAGGACGTTGGTTTTCAGGTTCAGATCGGCAAACACCACGGTACGCTTATAGAGTTGCAGGACATGATCGATGCGGCCGATGATCTCCTGACGCATATCGACGCTGCGTCTGCGCAGACCGGGGATAATCATCATAAAGTCGCTGAGATATTGCCCGGTTTCATCCCGAATCGGCACCCGGGTATACAGCGGTTCGGCCGGCTCCAGACCCGGCCCGCACATCAACTCGGTTGAGCTCATCACCCCCTCCCGTCGTGAACCCGCCACACACGACCACTGACATACCTTCCCCGCAAATCTTGCGGGTATACCCTGCATGGTTGACGCTTACCTGTCTGTAACGGCCAGTCCTTAATTAGTTTTAGCAGCACCGTACTGAAATGCCACCGTCATATCCCCAGTTAGAACAGGCCTTTAACCGCATCGTGAGGATAATGCAGGGCAAATGTTAACCACCGAAACACTGAAAACACCGAATAACACTGAAAAAAAACATAATGAATATTCCGTTTCGGGGAGTTCAGTGGCTTCGGTGTTTTCAGTGGTGCTGCTATACCGCCGCAGGACTCACTGATCGAAATTCCTGCATACTCCATACTCTGACGAATCTTGCAGGTCACGTTGGCGAAGCCTACATGACTCTAAGAACAGGGCATCCACACCGTTCTTTGGGAATGCCAAAATGTCAGGCAGCGCGATGCGCAGCCTGACCTGCGCCTTGTGCAACTTTGGGGAACAGTTATTTAGCGACTGCATTGTAACAGTCTGCTCCGTGATCGACGCTAACGGGACGAGCGCGGCTTGAATCCGGCCGGTTTATTGGCCAGCCAGTCGACGAATTGTTTTATTTCGGGATGCGCGAGCAACCTGTCGCGCGTGTTGTATTCCAGGGCCAGCTGCTTTTCGTCCAGCACCCGGTGAATGTGATGATGGCAGGGACGGCACAGCCACAACACCCGACCGGTCATTTCCTCGCGGCTGAACAGTTTTTTCACCCGCTTGTTGCGATGGCGGGTACGCGGGATCAGATGATGTTTGGTCAGGCCGCTCTCCTGCCGCCCGCACAACGCGCAGATCTGCTCCAACTGACCCATCTCACGTCAGTTCATCGGCCCGGGTCAGATCGATCAACTGGCCGCTTTCCTCACCGAGGGTACCGCTATCTGCGATCGCTATCCGTGCCAGGTTGGCCGTGGTTAATAGTTTGTCTTTATCTGTGCGGGGCAGCGGTTCACCGCACAACCAGACCAGCAGCTCCTCCAGCCCGGGGTTGTGACCGACCAGCATGAGCGGGCCGTGGGGCACTCTCATATCGTCGATAATCCGCAGCAGGTCACTCCGCGAAGCCAGATACAGCCCCGGATCATAATGAATGTGGTTAAAATCGAACTCCAGCCGCTCACAAACCAGTTCGGTCGTCTGCCGGGCCCGCACGGCCGGGGAACTGACAATCAGCCCGGGCCGAAAACCCTGATCAAACATCCACTCGCCCAGCCGGTCCGCCTGCTCCCGCCCCGCATGACTCAGGGGACGATCGGCATCCTCCATCATATTATCACCCGCCTCGGCCCTGGCATGGCGTAACAACCACAGTTGTTTATCCGTCATTTCTCTCTCCTGCACATTATCCGGCGCACCGCATCACAGCGGTTCATTATCGAAACGGGCTTTGTTGAGACTCACGTTCTGGCGCTCCTGCAAGACCAGCATGCCGGCTCCGGCGATGATCAGCGCGCCGATCACAAACAGGTAACCGACCATCTCGTCCCAGAACAGATAGCCGAACAACGCCGCAAACACCACCGAGGTATAGGTAAAGGCGCTTACCTGCGACGGCGGAGCGATACTGTAACCCCGGGTCAGCAACAGCTGTCCCAGAGTGCCCACTATGCCAATCAACAGCAGTAATAACCAGCTGTCGGTATCCGGCGTTTGCCAGCTCCAGCTCAAGGGCACGGCTGAGACCAGGGTCGCGACCAGGGCGAAGTAGAACACGATGCGGGTGGTGGGTTCACTGCGTCCCAGCCGCCGCACGGTCACCTTGGCCACCGCCGCCAGCGCGCCGCCCAGCAGGCCGATCAACGCCACCGCTTCAAACCCGCCCTGCGGCTGCAACACCAGAATGACACCGATAAAACCGACCACCACGGCCAGCAAGGCGCGACGGGTGATCCCCTCACCCAGCCAGGCAATCGCCACCAGCGGGATAAACAGTGGCGAGGTCATCTTCAACAACATCCCGCTGGCCAGCGGCATATTGGCCAGGGCGTAGAAAAAACAGTACATAGCCGCCACGCCGAAGCCGGCGCGCATGACATGCAAATACCAGACGCGGGTTTGCAAATGCCGCCAGCCGTAACGCCACAGCAGCGGCAACAGCACCAGGGCGCCGAACAGGTTGCGCATGAAGACGATCATTTCGTTGGGCATATCGGCGGAGACCGCCTTGACCGCCGCCCCCATTGAGGCGAACATAAATTCAGACAGAATAATAAACAGACTGCCCAGAACCAGACTCTGGCGATACAACATACTATTCATGGCATATCGGCGCGAGCGACCGTTCCCGGAATAATGGTTGAGCAAATAACAGACGAACCGGTTGGCGACATGACAATCTCTGACTATTCTATACAGTGTGAGCAGGAGAGCCTGATTGTATAACAGCAATAACCCGACAGGCAGCACCTATGCAGTCCGATAAACCAAAAACCGGTCTGATTATGACCGGTGGCGGTGCTCGTGCCGCCTACCAGGTCGGGGTACTCAAAGCCGTCGCCGACATCCTGCCACGCGGAGCCAGCAGCCCGTTCCAGATTCTTTGCGGCACCTCGGCCGGCGCCATCAATGCCTGCGCACTGGCCACTCATGCCTACGACTTTCGCAAGTCGGTACAGCGCATCGCGATCATCTGGTCCAACTTTCATGCCGAACAGGTTTTTCGCACCGATGTCCCGGGCATCCTGCGCACCAGCTTCAACTGGTTCATGGCACTGATGTCCCTGGGCATGAGCCATCACAGCCGCGCGCTCTCCCTGCTGGACCGTTCCCCCCTGCAGCACCTGCTCGAACAGTACATTCGCACGGAAGACATTCAGCACTCCATCGACAAGGGGTATCTGCATGCATTGAGTGTCACCGCGTCCGGCTATACCTCGCATCAGTCGGTATCCTTCTTCCATGGCCAGCCCGAACTCGAATCCTGGAACCGTTTCCGGCGTATCGGGGTACGCACCGAGATCAACGTCGAGCACCTGATGGCCTCGTCGGCCATTCCGTTTGTGTTCCCGCCGCAGAAAATCAACCGGGAATATTTCGGCGACGGTTCCATGCGCCAGATGGCGCCGATCAGTCCCGCCCTGCATCTGGGGGCCAACAAGGTCATGATCATCGGCAACCACATGGAGAATCAGGAACCCCAACGCACCCGTGAGAATCGCGCGCCCACCATCGGCCAGATCGCCGGGCATGTGCTGGACAGCATCTTTCTCGACTCGCTGGATGCCGACATCGAACGGCTGGAGCGGATTAACGACACGGTCGATTTGATTCCGCAAAAGCAGCGTGACAAGCACGGCTTCCCCCTGCGCCATATCGACACGCTGGTGATCTCGCCCAGCCAGGATATCGGCGATCTGGCCGAGGAATATATCGACCAGTTGCCGCGCAGTATGCGTCTGCTACTGCGCGGCATCGGCGCCTACCGCTCGGACGGTTCGGATCTGGTCAGCTACTTGCTGTTCGAACGCGCTTACACCCGCAGACTGATCGATCTGGGCTATCAGGATACCATGAACAAGAGACACGAGCTGATGCAGTTTCTGGAGGTCGATCGCATGATTCAGGAGATGGCATCAAAAAAATAGGGCCGAGGGACGAGGGACGAGGTCCGAGGAACCAGAGGGATACGCCGGCACTGATTTTAATCACTTCTCCCCCGCATCAAGTTTGGATCTCCACGTCCTTTGCGTTTTTAGCAGAGGACGGGAGAAATGGCGGGTTCAGGCGCGACGATATTTACGCTGCGCTTTTTTGTTGCTGCCACGCCGTCATGGAGCCCAGGTACACATCCACGTTTTTGTAACCGGCACGCTCCAGCACACTGGCCGCGATGGCGGCGCGCTGGCCACTGGCACACATGACAGTGTAGGCCTTGTTGCTGTCCAGCTCGTTCAGCTTATCGGGCAGTTCACCCACATAGGTATGCACCGCTTCTTGCATGCGGCTCGCCTCGACTTCGTCAATTCCACGGACATCCAGTAACTGCCAGTCGGCCGGTTGCCTGTTCAGGCGCTGTTCGACGGTGGCCGTATCGACAAAGTCGATTGACTCGAATGGCTCGCCGGCGGTCACCCAGTCCATGATACCCGCCAGGTAACCTTCGACCCGATCGAGGCCGATGCGACCGAGATGACGGGCAGCCTGCCAGGCCTGATCGGCATTCTCGGCAATCAGGACCAGTCGCTGTTCCGGTTTGATCAACCAGCCGGCGAACGCCGGGATCATCGCTTCGGGCACACACAGGGAGCCCGGCAGGTGTGCCGAGGCATAGGCTTCGGTGCTGCGCACATCGATCCGGATTACCTGATCGCCCAGGTCCTTGATATCGTCGACACCCAGCGCGGCCGGTTCCGGATGCATCGGGTCTGTACCGCTCAGGTTCAATTGCTCCATAACCCGGAAGTACGGCGGCTGATAATGATGCTCGGCCACCTTCACCTTGATAAATTCATGGCGATCGGTGATCTGCAGACGTGGATTATTCTGCCGCTCGTGTCCCAGTGTAGAGAACTCGCGATCGGCCATGCCGCTGCCACAGACCGACCCGGCGCCGTGCGCCGGCAGCACGATCGCCTGATCGCCCAGGGCCAGAATCCGTTGCAGGCTGTCGTACAACAGTCCGGCGACTTCCTCGGCCCGCTCCGGGTAAAAGTCGGTCCGCCCGACATCGCCGATGAACAGGGCATCGCCGGTGAATACGGCAACAGCGTCCTTGCCACTGGCATCGTCATAGACCGCGATAGAAATGCTGTCGTCGGTGTGTCCGGGCGTTTCCATCACCTTCAGGCGCAGATCGCCCAGTTGCACCGTCTTGCCATCGCGAACGGTTTGCGCATAGCGCACCTCGCCGGCCGCATGGGGGCCATGATAAACCGTCGCCCCGGTGCGTTCGGCCAGCAGGCCGGCTCCGGAGACCAGATCCTCGTTGCGATGGGTTTCAAATACACAGGTTATGCGGACGTTATTCGCCGCGGCAATTTCTTCATAGACTTCGATATCCCGGCGCGGATCAATTACGGCCGCCTGGCCGTCGGCGCCGATGATATAGGACAGATGAGCCAATCCGGGGGATTTGATTTTTTCCAGAAACATATGCATCTCCTTTTACGTTTTCTCTCGCCAACCAGTAACCTGACCGGTAATTGCAGTATCAACAGCACGGCCAGATAACGATATCCTTTCGCTTCATATGGTCATACGCGCCGCAACGGTCAGCTTGAGTATAGGAAATGCTGTGAGGATAAGAAGGCCCGCTTGCAACCCGGGCAGACGCATCAATAGCGATATAAATTGTGGCAGTTGATAATTATCAATCAATGCACCCTTCGGGTGCAGGGACGAGTGACGAGGTACGAGGGGCGAGGGACGAGGGACGAGGGACGAGTAAAAGCCGATCGTGCAGGCCCGCAGGGTGCTGTGGCCGGTCTGCCAGTTTGCTCGTCAAAAAATTGTTAATTTTCCCCGTAGGGATCATCCATCAGCAAGACGCTGAGATAGGGGGCGTAGGTCAGTACCGCCCCCTGCACAATGCCCAGGTCATTGAATGCATCCACCACCTGTTCCATACAGGATTCATTCTCCGGATCATCCTTCAGTGCTTTCAGGGCAGCGAGCAACGGCTTGATCTCCTCGTCAGCCACATATTGCTCGAGCATCTGGATGGCCTCTTCAAGCCGGGCGGGACGAATGGATTTACCGAGGTATTTTGATCTTTTTGACTCTGGTTCGTCGAATTCCGGCGGTTCGTCAAAAACATTGCCGGCGATCCCGGCCGGTTGAGTATCTGCCTCGGAATCAGTAAAGCCATTGGATACCTGCACTATCTGTTGCTGCAGCGCCACGACAAACTGGTTAAATTCATCGGCGCTGGGATTATCCATCAATAACGACAGCAATGGCTCGGGTTCGGCACGGCCATAAAACTCGACACAGGCATTGTTGACAATGGGCTCGGGATCCAGCACCGACAAACCAAGCGTGATCTTCTCTTCTTTAAATGGCGTCTTTATTCGCACATGGATGACGTCATTAATAATCTCAAACTCCCGGGTGCCTTTTAAAAAGCGTTTCTGGACAAGTTTCATGGTCATGGCAGTGTGATTGCTCGTCGATGAAGGGCCGCGAGGCAGGATAATGCAAACCGTGCTCGTTTGCCACCGGCCCCGGGCCTTTTGAAAATGTCAGGTAGCGTTGCGCACAACCTGACCTGCGCCTCTGCGCACCTTCCAGGAATCGTTATTCAGTACAATCCGCAGGCTACTGGATGCGAATGGAGGCGTCCCTGTCCGAACGGGGTTCAACTTTACCGATGATTACCGCCGTCGGATAGCCCATGCCGTGCAGCGTTTCAATGCAGGCACTTACCTTTTCCCGAGGGATGCCGGCGAGCAGGCCCCCGGCGGTTTGCGGATCGTATAACAGAGGATAGGCCGGGTGATGTGAAACCCGCTCGACATCGTCAATGGCACGCCGCAGGCGCAGGTTTTGCGGCTGAAGGGATGAGAGGATACCCGCCTCAACGGTTTGCAGGGCGCCATCCAGTATGGGTAATGCATCCATATACAGCGTGGCATCAACGTCCGAGGCCCGGGTCATCTCGATCAAATGCCCGACGAGACCGAAACCGGTAAGGTCGGTACACGACGTTGCCCCGTGTTGCCGCAAACACCGTGCAGCCTGTTGACTCGAGATCAGCATCGACTGGATGGCCGCGTCGATCCAGCGCCCTTTGGCTTTCGCGCGCATTTCTGCCGCCAACAGCGTTCCTGTACCGATAGGTTTGGTCAACACAAGCGCATCACCCGGCTGCAAACCCTGCTTGCGCAAGGCGGTATCGGGATCAAGCAGGCCGTTGACGGTCAATCCAAAGGCCAGCTCCGCGCCTTCGCTGGAGTGTCCGCCGGCCAGCACGGCGCCGGAAGATTCAAGAACCTGTATGGCCCCGGCCAGTACATCATACAGCGTTTCTTCCACAATACGTTCACGTCCGTAGGGGACGGTGGCAATCGCCAGCGCCGATTGCGGTTCGGCCCCCATGGCAAAAACATCTCCCAGGGCATGGTTCGCGGCAATGGCGCCGAATGTATAGTTGTCATCGATAAAGGCACGAAAATAATCAACGCTCTGCACCATCACCTTGTCTTTGGGCAGGGTCAGCATGGCGCAATCATCGGGGGAGTCCCGGCCGATCAATACATCGTCACGTTGAGTGTCGGGCAGACGCTGCATCACCCGGGACAGCACCGTGGCGCCCACCTTCGCGCCACAACCACCACAACGCATGGCCAGCGTGGACAGTTCTTTTATCGCTTCTGCATCGGCGATACCACTGGCCAGTTCAGGGCTGTCTTCCTCGTCCATCTCGGGCAGCTCGTTATACTTGAGCATGAAGCGACGATCGATCCAGTCCTTGACGGTCCATAACCAGGCCGACGCATAGGACCAGTTCCCGCGCGATGCCACGGCGTATTGATCGCCGGTGCTGATCAGCCCGAGGAAATTCTTTTGGGGCCGGTAACGACGCAAGCGCCGGCCTGTCGCGGCGGCCGGGAGATTATGCGCGAGTACGGGTCCCTGGCGCACGGCAAACACCCCGGACTTGGGCCGTGAATCGGGTAATGAGGCGACATCCCCCGCCGCAAACACATCCTGGTGAGACAGTGACTGCAGATGCTCATCCACCCTGATAAAACCGGCTTCATCTACTGCAAGACCGGCTTTGGCCGGCCAGGCCGGCGCGGAGGCCGAAGTTACCCAGAGTACGGCGTCCGCATCATACGCCCCGCCCTCGGCGGTAAGCACCTTGTCCGCCCTGACCTCGGTCACCCGTGCCCCGGTTTTGACCGTGATATGGCGTTGCCGCAGAATCCGCTCGAAACGGTGCCGCACCCCGGCATTGTGCATGTACATAATGTCGTCGCTGGCACTCAACAGCGTGTAAACCACGTTTTCGGGATCCTTGCCGGCCGCTTTGAGTATTGTCTGCAAGCGCAGCTGCGTGGATAACGCCAGCTCCACGCCCCCGGCCCCGCCGCCGACGACCACGATGCGAAACGGCCCCTTGCTCACGCGGACGCGTTCGATCAGCTGTTCCCATTTATCCAGAAAGACATCGATGGGTTTCACGGGCAACGCGAACTCATCCACCCCCGGGATATCTGTGCTGACCGGTCGTGAGCCGGTATTGATCGACAAAATATCGTACGCAATCGGTGGACGCCCGCTGGCATATACCAGCTTGTTATCCAGATCCAGCGATTCGACCTCGGCATGATAAAGGCGCGCACCGGCAAAGCGGGCCAGCGGCCCCAGGTCGATATGGCACTCGTCATAGTCATAATGGCCGGCGATGAAACCCGGCAGCATGCCTGAATAGGGCGTATGAATATCCCGTGTAAGCAGGGTAACCCGCAAACCCGGAACCGGCCGCATACCGAGCCGCCTTAAAACTGTAACGTGGGAGTGGCCCCCGCCGATGAGGAGCAGGTCTTTAACAACCGGCGCGTCTGTCTTATGCATAACGATTCAACAGCTCTGTCAGCGTTCGGCGCAGGTCCGAAAACCGGCGAAAACATCGTTGCGTTCAGGACCGTAGTAGGTCCGCCAGGTATTGCGAATCATCCGTGCGCGGGTCGGCCAGGCGCCGCCGCGCAGGACCCGGGTTATCCCGAACAACGGCTGCGAGTAGTCCCCGTACATATCCGGTTCAAAACCGGGATAGGGCCCAAACGTGTCCCCGGTCCATTCCCAGACGTTGCCGATCATTTGCCGGCAGCCGAAGGCACTGTCGCCAGCGGCATGCGCGCCAACGTCCACCGTGCCCAGGGCGTAGCCATCCAGATTGGCCTGATCCGGGCGCGGCGGTTCATCGCCCCAGGGAAAGCGGCGCTTGACGGGCGATAAACTGCGGCCGTCCTGTGAAGGCTCGGCGGCAGCCGCCGCTTCCCACTCGGCTTCTGTCGGCAGGCGCCGACCGGCCCAGCGACAATAGGCCTGGGCCTCATGCCAGCAGACGTGGTTCAACGCCGCATTCATGGGCATCGGCTGCCACTGATCGAATTGTTTGATCTTCCAGCCGTCGGCATCAAGACGCCAGTAGACGGGATGTTCGAGCCGAACCTGGTTACGCCATTGCCAGCCTTCGTCATCCCAGTATTCACGTTTGTTGTAACCGTCGGCTTCGACAAAGCGCAGAAAATCGCCGTTGCTCACCGCCGCCCTGGCGATGGCAAAGGGTTCGAGCTCGACAGGATGTGCCCATTTCTCATTATCGAAGACAAAGCCCTCGGCGGGTCTTGCCCCGAGCATGAATTCACCACCGGGTATTCTGGCATCGCCTTCCAGGCCACCGGCATCCAGGATACGGTAGCCCGGCCGGCCGATGTCGGGTTCGGGATAATTCAGTGTCTGGCGGGTATAGGTATAGGCCTCATTGTGCATGTCATGATGAAAAACCGCATATTGGGCGAGGTAATCCCGCTGCGCATCCTCGCCGCTGGCCAGAGAAGCTTTTACCTGTTCCCTGACCGTCTGGATATAGTCCAGTGTCTGCGGCATGCCCGGCAGCGGCAGATCCCAGCGATCGTCATGCCCGATCGAAATCGAGTCGTACAACCGATCGGCATCCTCGCGGATCGGTGATTTTTTCAGGTGCTCTCGCAAGACCCAGAATTCATAAAAATAGGCCGCATGGCCTATCTCCCAGCGCAGCGGGTTAACGGTGGACAGCCGGGGACCCATCAATTGTTCCGCCGAGAGACCGTCAATCAGCGCCAGGGTGCGCGCGTGGGCGTCATCGATTTGCTTTGCGATTTGATCCGGATTAAGTTTATACATGCCTGAGTGACTCGGGTTATCATCTTTGATCAGCAAGCAAATCCATGTACGACAAGCAAGACACGATTTTTTGCATGAATAAATTTAGTATAAAGTTGCAAGGCCGGGCCCGCAATGCCCTGTCAAAGACAACGCAGTGGCCTGAAAACAATTATTTTTCTACCATCTTGACGTAATAAACTTATGCGCATCCTTCTGGTCACCCCCGCACCGCCAAAATCCCGGGCCGGCAACCGGACCACCGCTGCCCGCTGGGCCACGATCCTGACCGCGCTCGGTCATCGTGTGGCGATCAGCACCGACTTCAGCGGCCAGAACGCGGATATGATGATCGCGTTACACGCCTGGCGCAGCGCCGAACCCATCCGGCAGTTTGCCGAGGCATTCCCCCAACGCCCCCTTGTTGTGGCCATCACCGGCACCGATGCCTACCGTTTTATACATACTCACCCCGATACCACCCTGCAATCGATCCGCCTGGCCAGCCACCTGGTCGGCCTGCATGATCTGATCGGCAATACACTGCCAGAGGATCAGCGCAACAAGCTGCACGTCATTTACCAGTCGGCAAAATCCGTCCCCCGGCGCCAGCCATACCGGCGGTTATTTCATGTCTCGGTAATGGGGCATTTACGCGAGGAAAAGGATCCCCTGCGACCGGCGCTCGCCGCCCGTCTCCTTGCGCCCGACAGCCGCATCCAGGTGCATCAGTACGGTAAAGCGCACAGTGACGACTGGGCTGTACAGGCGCGCGCCGAGATGCAGGCCAACTCCCGCTATACATGGCACGACGAAATTCCCCACTACCGAATTCGACAGGTCTACCAGCGCACCCATCTGCTGGTATTGCCTTCGCGCATGGAGGGTGGGGCCAATGTCATTTCCGAAGCCGTTGTGGCCGGCGTGCCGGTCATCGCCTCGGACATCGAAGGGTCGATCGGACTGCTGGGTGAAGATTACCCCGGCTATTACCCGGTGGAAAACGAGCAGGCCCTGGCCGATCGCCTGCACAGGGCGGAAACCGACAGCCCCTTCTACAAAAAGCTCGAACAGGCCTGCATTGCCAAACAGCCGTTGTTCACCCCCGAAAACGAGAGCCAGGGATGGAAACACCTTTTAAGCAAACTCTGAGCAGCGCGGCCCGACGATGGAATGTGTCAGCGGCCTCTGAACATGTTTTTCAACCGGGCAACAAACTGTTCATACCACCCTGCCGGTTTGATGCTTTTGACACAACTCAACGCGAAACGCTCCCGGCGTTCGGACATCCAGTCCGGCTTGTAGGCATCATTGCCCGTCAAAAAATCGATCTCCTCGACCCGGTCGGTGTCGATCACATACGCCATCAAAAACGCGGTCAGGATGGAGCCCGGTGACCAGGGCTTCCACGCCTCGTCATACGCCAGCCGAAAGATGCTCGCCTTGCCGTGCAATACAAACCACAACTGCGCGGCGACGGGCTTGCCCGCGACATACAGCACCGCCAGCCGGGTCCAGCCCGGCCCGGAAAAGCCGGCCACCATCCCGTCAACCAGATCCGTATATTGCTCATTCGCCTTCCAGCTGGCACCGTAGACCGCGTAATAATCGGCCATGGCGTCGGGCACCTCATCGCCACAAAAAAGGCGAATGTCATAACCGTGTTCGCGCTCGAGCTTGCGTCGCTTGCGGGCAATTGTATTGCGCAGCCGGGCCGGGCGTGACGCGATATAGTCCTGATAGGACTCGCCCTGCACACGATAAATCCAGTTATACAGCCGAAATCGACGATAAAAGCTGAATCCGACCGCTGCCATCGCCCGTTGCAGATCATGCACCCGGCCATCATCGTCGGCCACCGGCTTCAGAAGCAATGAATCGACCGGCAGCTGCGCCAGCCCCCGGGCCAGGCAATCGAGAACTTGCGGCTGATCAGTATCCGCCAGCAGCAGACTATAAAATGGCGTGTAACGATGACTGAGGGCGTACCAGGTATTACCGGCACATTTGGCCAGCGGCAGAATGGCCATCACCTGCTCCCCGTCCACCACGCAGGCCAGCAGCATCGTCTGATCCGCATCCAGCCCGAAGGCCACCAGATTCTCAAACCACGCTCGCGAGAGAAAGATGCTCTCCTTCTCCCCCTGCGCGAAAAGCGCATTCGCACTCGCTGGTAGCTCGCCCCAGTCAGCGTAACAGACAAACCTCATCAAAGAACCTGGCTGTAGTGATAATTAGCGGAAATTCAAGCTGGCCGGATAAATCCTAATATAAAGAGTTATTGTTTATCACCGACCGGTTTTAATATCTGCAGCAGGGTTTTATGTAAATAAAATTTTCAAGCCGATCAGCACAAGTATAATACCACCTGCAAATTCGGCTTTACTCTCTAGCCAGGTTCCACTTCTGACCCCAATAAACACACCAACCCAACTAAAAACAAAAGTCGTCAGCCCGATAACAAGGCAGGCAACAAACGGATTTACCTCTAGCAGGGCTAATGTGAATCCGGCCGCCATTGCATCAATGCTTGTTGCTATCGCAAGCACTAACATGACTCTGTGCGTAATATTCGATATATCCTCTTCTATTCCCTCCGAAAAGGATTCATAAATCATTTTCCCGCCGATCAACACAAGAAGAAAGAATGCAACCCAATGCGCATATTCTTCAATCCAGCCCAGGACACCTTTCCCTCCAAGATAACCGATCAGCGGCATTAGCATCTGGAAAAGCCCAAAATATACTCCAGACTTGACAGCCAGAGCGTGAGGTGTTGTTTTTTGTTTGGCCCCCAGACCAATCGATACGGCAAAAGCATCCATGCTTAGTGCAATTGCCAAAAGCGCTACTTCAATCATCTATTGATCCTTCCGCTACCCTCCAGACAGAACTTTTACATATCTGCCGGAGTTTCCTGTTGCCCGCGAACGGCGTAGTGCCTGATTGCACCGATAAGATGCAACACAAGCAAAGCCGGAAGAATATATAGACCCGCATTTACATGAATCCACTCTATGGGCTCATGGATAATCGAAAAACTTCCCAGCGGAATACAAACGGAAAACCACCCGAAAACATCCATGCATTCACCTTCTGTAAACAGATACATCGGTCCTGTAATAATCAGTAATACCAAAAATGCCAATATCGCCCTGTGTACGATATAGGCAGCCCGGCGCTCCAGAGCGCTTTTCCCGATATTCTCCGGAAAACCCTCGTACAGTCTGAATATTAATCGCCATACCACGAACAGAAACACAAAGAAACCCAACGATATATGAATCGCTATCACATATTCCTCAACCACCTCTGAAGGCGCGAACGACGCCGCAAATCCCAGCGTAAGCATGACAACAACAAGTAGCGCGGTTATCCAGTGATTGATCGTCGATATTGCAGAGTAGCGGTCGTTGCCGGACATTTTCTTCCTCATTAATCAATGGTCAAGACAATTATACAGACACCATTCGGTCTGAATCCCGTGAGGCGGACATTACGAACGATATTCAAAAACATTTGCATAACCTCAATCCTATCAAGCTTTCGCTTCTTTTCGACATACACAGACCTGACTTTTTACCCGGGTATCAGGGTTCACCATGATCCTGACTCGAGGACATTCGGTGGGAGCCTGTTTACGAAATTTAGGCGGCCACGATTTGTACCAAATTAGATGGAGCTGCCCGATACCGCTTTGCTCTATCGGGCCTACTGGCCAAATAACTGTTCCAGATTCATGCCCACTTTATACTTTGGCTAATCCAGTAGGTCACGCTGGCGTTAGCCTGCGTGACACCCCTGCGATATGGAGAATGTCAGGTAGCGCTACGCGCAACCTGACCTACCTACCCGTCTGCACACCTTTTAGGAACAGTTATTTAGAGTCTGTTTTCGAAATTCAGCTCGCTCACAGGATGTACCATTTCGATAAACTGGATGCCGGCCCCGGCTTAGAGCATGCCGGGGCAGGCTCTCCGCCGGCATGACGACAATGGCGACTAATCGAGAGTGGCGCCCATTTTTCTGGCGATGGCGGCGATTAGCGGTTCGGGGGGATAGTCCGCGTCGGCACTTTGTATATAGGTCTGCCACTGCTCGAACTGCATGGCGAGATCGGGATTGGTGCCCTGGCAGCCCAGCAGGTTGATGACATGGTCACCCACTTCCCATGGCCCCTCACCGGTGATCTCACCTTCGACGACATGCGTCTGTTTCCAGGGCTGGCCTTCGTGCCAGTAAAGATCGAAATACAGCAGACCCTTCGGATGCGGAAAGTGATGGGCGATGACCTTCTCCTCGCCGTCGGGGGTGCGAATCATCAGCGGGGCGGTAATACTAAACAGATCAGCCATAATTTTCAGAGCAATGTTGAATTGTGAATTTTGGGTTTTGAATTATACCAGGCGCGCCCTCCGGGCGCAGGTACGAGGAACGAGTTACGAGGGACGAGGAAAGATTTCTGTCCTTTGCGTCCTCTGCGTCTTAGCGGCCTCCGCGTTATTTCCACAAACATCAAGAAATAACCGTCCGGCGGGCTGCTTCATCCCCTGTAAAATCGATCATCGCTTTCACCACCGCGGTCCAGGCAGTGGCCAGATTATCCAGGTTGTAACCACCTCCGCCCAGGGCCAGCAACCTGCCCTCACTGGTCTTGTCGGCGAGATGGCACAGGCGACGGGTGACGTGGGCGTGGCTGGCCTCGCTGTAATGCAGGTGGGTGATGGGGTCGCCCTTGAGACTGTCGGCGCCGCATTGCAGGAGGATCACCTCGGGCCGTTTTTGTTCGAGGAAGTTTTCCGCCTCGGGCCAGATCGCCAGAAACTGTTCATCGTCGGCCTGCATGGGCATGGGAATGTTCAGCTTGGTACCGGCGGCCTCGCCCTTGCCGGTCTCCTGCGAGAAACCACTGCCGGGATAAAGGTAACGGCCATCCTCGTGCACGTCGACGATAAACACCTCCGGATCATATTCGAAGCTGTAGAAAACGCCATCGCCGTGATGGGCATCGATATCGACATAGGCGATCCGCCTGATGCCGTAGACCTCGCGCAGGGTTTCGATGAGTACACCGCAGTCGTTGAAGACGCAGAAGCCGGCGGCGCGATCCCGATAGGCATGATGCAACCCGGCGATGGGAATAAAGGCGCGCGGGTAATTACCCGCCATCAGCTGGTCGAGCGCCGCCAGACCGGTACCCACCACGGTGGCGGCAGCGTCGTAAATGCCCTTGACCGCCGGGGTATCGGGATCGAGCATGCCGCGACCGCTTTTGGAAGCCGCCTCGACCTCGTCCACGTACTCGCGGGTATGAAAACGTTCGATCGCCTCGCGGCCGGCCGTGGCCGGCTCGCCACGGGTAACCTGGCTGTCCAGGCCGGATTGATGCAGGCGTTCCACGAACGCATCGTGACGCTTTGGCCCGAACGGATGCTCCGCGCCGAAGTGGTACCGGGCCAGTTGTTCGCCATGGTAGACAATGACGTTATCGGACATAGGCATAGCGTCGCTCTGACGGGGGATTTAATGCGTTGTACCTGTTTTATGTTTTTAGCATGAATCCCGGTCAGGGAAAACCGCCCCGCACAGGCCCCCGGACCAGCAATAAAAAAACGCGCCGGATGGCGCGTTGTGTGACAGGGATCGTGGGGGGAGGATCAACAGGCCGTGATGTCCGGGTGCAGGCCCTGGTGATGCAACACATCCATGACGCTCATGGGTATGTTGTGCCGCTCCTCGAATTCAACCAGCATGTCGTGGGCCTTGCTGGCCTCCACCTCCACATTATTGATATGAGGCAGGGACATCAGTTGCTCGCGCACCTCATCCAGGCGCTGGGTATCGAGTCTGTCATGAAAATGAATCTGGATTACATGCATAACATACCCCCGACAATGACAATGAATAAATAGGTCACTCAAGGTATAGGCGACCGGGGCCCGGTCCACAAGGCGGCGGCGACGAAAAAACGGCCGCGATCTTGCACGATGTGACCCACCCGGCATCCGGCGGGCGGTTCAATCGGCTTCCCCGCTCCCTTATAATGGTTCTCTCTTTTGTATGACGGGTAAGACGATGCTGGTACAGGAACAGATTACGGTCTCCACCCGTGGGCGGGGCACCTATGACATCAGCTCCGACGTGCGCGAGGTGGTCGCACGGGCCGGCATCGACACCGGCCTGTGCCATGTCTTCGTGCATCACACCAGCGCCTCGCTGATTTTGTGCGAAAACGCCGACCCGGCAGTGCGCCGGGATCTGGAAACCTTTATGGCCAATCTGGTGCCGGATGGCGATCCCATGTTCGAGCATGACGACGAGGGACCCGACGATATGCCGGCCCACGTGCGCACCATTTTGACCCAGACCGATCTGACCCTGCCGGTCAGCCAGGGCCGTTGCGCACTGGGCACCTGGCAGGGGATCTATCTGTGGGAACATCGCACTGCCGCCCATCGACGCCAGGTGACCGTGACGGTGCAGGGTTAAATCCCGAAACCGGCCGTTAACTGTTAACAAAACCGGGGCTTTTACAGTTTCATCGCCATCTGGCTACCGCCTGTCCGACCCTGTTCCCACCTGATTGATTTTTCACCCGCGCTTGACTATAGCTATAGAAGGCAAGCATCGAATGGAGGACAGGTATGAGCGAAACCCGCATTCCACGTGACGGGGAAGCCGGCCCGGTCCCCTTTCGTAGCGGTCGCTTTTTCAATATCGGCAGTCAATGGTATTTCGCCTGCCGGGAAGGGATCGATCGTGGCCCGTTCAGCACCCGCCATATGGCCGAGCTGGCGCTTTGCGAATACATTGAAAACTGCCGTCACGTCAGGCGCGCCAACGGTTTTTAAACCGCACGGCGACAACAGACTGTTCAGGCGTGTAACAGCTCGGGGCAGCGCACACCCGTGCCCCCCAGCCCGCAATAGCCGCCGGGGTTTTTCGCCAGGTATTGCTGATGATAATCCTCGGCAAAATAAAATTCCGGCGCCTCCCGAATTTCGGTCGTGATCGGCCCGTAGCCGGCCCCCTGCAGGCATTGCTGATAATGCTCACAGCTCTGTTCGGCCAGCTCGCGTTGTTCAGGGCTATAGATATAGATGCCCGAACGATACTGGGTGCCGATATCGTTGCCCTGGCGCATCCCCTGGGTGGGATCGTGACTTTCCCAGAAGCTTTGCAGCAACTGCGCGTAAGGGATCTGCTGCGGATCAAACACCACACGGACCACTTCGTTGTGGCCGGTCATGCCGCTGCACACTTCCCGGTAGGTCGGATTGGGCGTATAACCCCCGGCATAACCGACCGCCGTTGAATACACGCCGGGCAGTTGCCAGAAACCGCGTTCCGCGCCCCAGAAACAGCCCATCCCGAACATCGCCAGCTGCATGCCTTCAGGGTAAGGCGGCAGCAGCGGATGGCCGTTGACATAGTGCGCCCCGGGGACCGGCATGGCCTCCTCGCGTCCCGGCAAGGCTTCGTCGGGGCCGGGCATGGCGGTTTTTTTCATTGCGGCAAACATGCTTTTCTCCTGTTGCTGCATCAAGTCTGCTACCGGCGGGCGGACAACGCAAGCCTGTAAACCTCGGGGTTATCGGGCCAAATGGCTTTCGATTAGCCGTTTAGTCGACAGGCTGAAAATAGTATCCTGTAAGTCGATTTCAAATGACAGAGTTGACTCTATCGTGGCCAGAATCTGCATCGAACCGTCCGGCCGGGAATTCGAAGCGGCCAGCGGCGAAACCATCCTGGAAGCGGCGCTGCGTGCCGGTTTGAACGTTCCCTACAACTGTAACAACGGCAGTTGCGGGCAATGTGCGGCCCGTATCATCGAGGGGGAAATCGGAAAACATTTGCCCCATGATTTCACCTTCAAACAGCATGAGAAAGATCAGGGGCTGTTTTTAATGTGTTCAGCCACCCCCGGCTCGGACATGATCATTGAAAGCCGTACCATGGGCAATGCCGCCGATGTGCCCCACCAGGAGATCGAGGCGAAGGTGTATAAAATTGATGAGGTTGCCGATAACGTGCGGGTATTGCAATTACGCACGCCGCGCAGCCAGACCCTGCGTTTTCTGGCCGGCCAGTATGTCACCCTGCATATCGACGGCCTGGCACCGCGCAACAAGTCCGTCGCCAGTTGTCCCTGCAACGGCATGTATCTGCAGTTTCATATTCGTTATGCCGGGGAGGATCCGTTTGCACGCTATGTGTTCGAGGAGCTGACGCCCCGTTCATCTATGCGTGTCAGCGGTCCGCACGGGGAATTTACCCTGGATGAAAGTTCGAACCGACCTCTGATTTTTATCGCCAACGATACCGGTATCGCGCCCCTCAAAAGCCTGATCGAGCACTGCATTGCCCTGGAAAGCAACCAGCCCATGCATCTTTACTGGCTACTGAAAAGCCGGGCCGAGCATTACCTGTCCAATTATATTCGCTCGTTGCAGGACGCGTTGGATAACTTCCTGTATACACCGATCTTCATGGACGAACTGGATGAGGCGGCAGCCGATCCCGAACAGATCCTGCGGCAACTGGGGCAACGGATCGTCACCGACTATCCCTCTTTGGAAGCGTATGATGTGTATATGAACGGCCCCGCGGAGAAGTACCGCAGCCTGACGGATATCTTTATTGAGCACAGTCTGCCGCAAAACCGGCTATTTATCGACTCACTCAAACGTTACTGACAACACCCGAAATCAACTGCTACCCGCCTATAATACTCTCGCAGAGACGCAGAGCGCGCCGAGGATAAGCAAGATCATATTTCTTTGCGCCGTGGCGTCTTGGCGAGAGTTAAGCTTTTTCCTCCTACTGTACATCAGACCAAAACAGGCATAACCACCGAAAAACGGCGTCCAGGTCCGTCAGGCACACAGCTGTCTGGCCAACTGTTCCAGGCTGTCACCGGCCTGGATCACTTCATCGGCGATGAGTATCACGTTCTCTTCTTCGAGCCCGAGCCGCTCGAGCAGGGCTTCGTCGAGTTCCAGCACCGGGGTATCGGTCAGGCCCTGGGATGACAGCAGCGCTTCGACCAGATTCAGCAAGCCGATTAGGGTTTCATGCTCGCCATCGTAATCGGTATTGTGGTGATGACGAGCCACCGTGGCCAGCATCTGTGGCATGTCCCAGTAGCGCATGGCCATCTGGCCAAGTTCGCCGTGACTGACCCCCATCAGGTTATACTCAAGACGGTTGAGCGCCACATCGGGATGCCGCTGGACAAGCTGACTCAATGCCTGATGTTCCTGCGGAAACAGGTACCCGAGTACAAACAGGCCGATATCATGTAACAGTCCGCATAAATAGGCGGTGCCGGGGTCCGGCCGCTTTGCCGCCGGTATCTGCCCGGCCAGTTGTTGCATCAGCGCGGCACTGTAGGTGGCATGCCGCCACAGGCGCCGGGCACCCAGTACGCCGTCGGTGGAAATGTGTAACACGCGACCGACCGACAACCCCAGGGCCAGTTCCAGGGCCGGGCTCACCCCGACAACCCGCAGAACCGCATCATCAATCGCGGTTACCGGGGAATGATGAGTGAAAAAAGCGGAGTTGGCATAACTGATCAACTGAGCCGCCAGCACCGGGTCCTGTTCGACAATGTCGATCAGATCCCTGGCGTTAACCTCTTCGTGCTGGCGCAACGCCAGAATCCGGATGACCGTTTCCGGCAAGGGGGGCAAATCGCGCAAACGACGCATGCGCTCCGCCAGCTTCATACCTGCTCCCTGTTCGGCCAGTAGTTCGTCAAATGGCTTACCGGTCTCCATGGCTGTCCTCTGTTGCCTGATTCGGGTTAAATCCTTTCATCCTTGAAATTCTTCGGACCACGGGCGAAATACTTTAGGCCCGGGGCCAACAAAACATCGTTGTCGACCGCAATCAGGCCTCATCCGCCTGTTCGCGCGACCGGCTCCAGCGCCGCCATATAAGCCCGGCCGGGCGGTCCTCCCCGGTCAATACGTATTCCAGCACATTGAGATTCGCCACCAGCCACTCGACCGAGGCCTGGATCCCGTCACGACCGCATAACAGAAGTCGATCGCCGCTCTGCAGCGGCTCCTGGGCTGAGGGCAACAGGATCTCCTGCTCGGCCTCGTCACCGTCACGCTGAATCAACAAGACAATCAGTGGCAACTGCTTGCTGTACTCATGGGGGTCGGTCGTCAGATTCTGGATATCGAGGGATTCGCCGGCTTCCAGCATGGTGTGAACCGCCGGCGCGATCGCTTCGTTCAGCGTCAGCATCCAGACATGCGGCGCCTCATCGCCGGTGATACCGCCAATCCGACTGATCAGCTCATTGGCCCAGTCATCGTCATGGCGGCGGGCCAGGCGCAGAAAATTCGCCAGCAGGGGCGTTGTGATAATGGCAAAGATCTTGTGTGCGATGATGCTGCCGCGTTGCATGATCAGATCGCTTTGCACAGCATTGAAAATCATATCGTTGGCACGACTGTTCTGCCGCAGTACCGTGAACAGATCGGGGTTCAGGCCCCTGGCTGTCATCACAATCGACAGGTTATTGGCATCGTCATCGGTCCCCGCCACCAGTCCCACCGCGTGTTGTATATCGGCCTCATGCAGGGTATCGGCCTCGGTACCGCGTCCCACTACCACGCCGTCACTCGGGGTGCCGGTTCGCTCCGGCGTGGCCTCGATCACCGTGGTGGCGATCCCTTCAGCTTTGAGCCGTTCATGCACGGCCTTGCCAAACCGCCCGTAACCGCACAGGATCCAGCGGCCGGTTGGCGGGAACACCGGCTCGCGCAGGGGTTCATGTGGCACGCTGGTCATCCATTCATACAACAGATACATGCCGGGGGAATGCAGAGCCAGGGCCAGCCGGCCCGCAAAGGTATCGAACGGGTTGATAATATGGTCCGTGCCGAACGAGGCGATGTTTTTCTCGACATCGTGGGTTTCCGCCCGGGCAATGGTGCGTAAGCCGGGATTTAGCAGTTTACTGGTGATGGCAATCTTGAGATTCACCGCGTCCTCATTGGTCAGGGCCACCACGCCGGCGCAGTTGTAATACTGCAATCCGGCCTTGACCAGGTTCTCGGGAATCGATGCATCGGCACACAAACCGGGGACGAAGGTTCGATAGCCGGCCAGATCCAGCTGGTTGACCCGGTTTTGATCAATCTCCACCACCACGGCATGAATCCCCGCCTCGCTCAGGGCGCGGACCAGAAAGTTGCCGGTATCACCGTAACCGCAGATCAGATAAAACGGTTCGCTGATCCGCCGCACATTACGACGAAACGCCCTTTCTGTCAGCAAAGTACGAAAGGCCGGATCCTGAATAATGGTCAGCAGATAACCGATGGCATACAACCAGCTGATGACCGTGGCATAGATACTGAAGGTCGCCCACATGCGTTGCGCACCGGTGAACTCATAGGGAATCTCGCCGAAGCCAATAGTGGTTCCCATATAGCTGACAAAATAAAACGCATGGAAAAAATCCATGCGCCAGGGATTACCTTCATCATCCACGCCCGGGATTAACACAAACCCGAGAATCGACATCGCATAAACACTGATTAGCACGATTAGCGGGACATGCAGACGCCGCAGGAAAACGAACAGGATATTATTCATCAGGCCGGACCGTCCGTCAGCGGCGCATCATCGCTGTTTCAATCACAAACAGGACGACCGAAGTAATATTGGCCAGCAGCGCGCCGCCGGAGAGCGAAACGATGGCCGCCATCACATGCGGGGTCATACCGGTGTGCGTGACATGTTCGACCACGCCCCAGATCACAACGGCAATGATCAATTGCACATCGGCGACCAGACTGGTGGCCAGCAAGACCGCGCCAATATGGGTCCGATCGCCGAATTTCAAGACCGTGGCAATCAGGCTGATCACCAGTGCCGCATACAGCTCGTAGACATTATGGTGGACAGGGTTGTCGATATCGCCGATGAAAAAGCCGAAGTTAATCGTCAGAGCAAGCACAATAAAAAATGCGAAAATCACCTTTTCGAGGTTCATTACAGGACTCCTGTTCTTATTGGCGGACCGGTTGTCTCCCCGGTTACTCAGAGTCTAGCATTATGTCAGTCCGGGCCAAGCTTTATACCGGAATCCCGACCTCTTTGCGGGCGGTTGTCAGGGTGCTGAAGGCGCTCCCCGGAGCGACCGGCTCACGCCGTCAACCGCTGTACCTGCCAATGCTGACTGCTGGAGGGGGTATTATGGCCGTCTTCACTTGATCATCACAACGGCAACTGCGACTATTTGTCCGGCCGAAGGGCAAGCCAGTCTATCCCCCATTCACCATTTATATTGACGAACAGGGAGTCATCACCATGCAAGCTGTCGTTATGACCGGGGCGGGCGATCCGTCCGTATTACAGGTCGTGGAGCAGGACGAGCCACAACTGCAACAGCCCACCGATATCAAGGTGCAACTGCATGGGGCAGGCATCAATCCCATCGACACCAAGCTGCGTCAACGTGGCGTGTTCTTCGAGGATGCCTTGCCGGCAATTCTGGGCTGTGACGGTGCCGGGGAGGTGGTGGAAGTCGGCGACCAGGTACAACGTCACCAGGTCGGGGATCGGGTCTGGTTCTGTCACGGCGGCCTGGGTCGCGAACCGGGTAACTACGCCGAGTATACCGTGGTACCCGAAACCGTCGCCCGGCCGTTACCGGACGAGATTGATTTTACGACCGCGGCAGCCGGGCCGCTGGTGCTGATTACCGCCTGGGAAGCGCTGTATGATCGCGCCCGATTGCAAAACGGCCAGAGCGTTCTGGTCCATGCCGGCGCCGGCGGGGTCGGCCATGTGGCCATTCAGCTGGCCAAACTGGTGGGGGCGCGGGTGATCGCCACCGTCAGCGACGCGGACAAAGCCGCCTTTGTGCGCGAACTGGGTGCCGACGAGGTCATCAACTACCGGGAAACGGATGTGGTCGAGGCCGTCATGGCGCTGACCGAAGGCCGGGGCGTCGATGTGGCCTTCGACACGGTCGGCCCGGCGGTCTTCAACCAGAGTCTGTCGGCTGTCGCCCATTATGGCCAGCTGGTGACCCTGCTCGATCCGAGCAAGGAGGTTAACTGGGGCATTGCCCGCCAGCGTAATCTCGGGATCAGCTTTGAGTTAATGCTCACCCCGATGCTAGAAAATCTTCCCCAGGCCCGGGCTCACCAGGGAGACATCCTGGATCGTTGTGCCGGTTACCTGCATAGCGGGCAGTTAAAGCTGCATGTCAGCAAGACCTTGCCGCTGGCCGAGGCGATGCAGGCGCATCAGCTGATTGAAGCGGGCCACACGCGTGGCAAGATTGTATTGCAACCCGGTGCCTCCTGATCGGCCCCGTTCAGGCCGCCGGCAACGGCTCCACATCCGCCACCGGATAGGCACGGCGAACAAACTCGCGCGAAGGGACGCCAACGATCTGGCTGTTGAGATGCATGACGCATTCACGCGCCACGGCCCGCGTCTCGGCCAGCGTCCCCCGGCGGTAACTGACAATATCGCTGGTTGCACTGGCAATCACATAACAGTACCAGTTGTCGCCGCTTTGCCCTTGCGGCGGCCCGCTTTTTTCGATCGAAACCAGTTTATATCTGGACATAGCCTTCTCCTTGCCGATGTTTTTTCAATCACGGGCAAACGATAATCCGGCAATATGTCCAACTTGTGACAATCCGATGTGAACTTCATGAAAGATATCAACAAGACACTCGAACAACATCAACGCCGTCTGAGCCGTTGCCGACGCTGCCCCGACATGCAGGGCCCGCCGGTCACCGGTCAGCCGGCAGTCTCGCCGGTGATGTTAATCGGCCAGGCACCCGGCAATCGCGAGATCGAACTGCACCGCCCCTTCGCCTGGACCGCCGGCAAGACCCTGTTTGGCTGGTTTGAACGGATCGGCCTGGACGAAGCGGCGTTTCGCCAGCGGGTTTACATGGCCGCGGTGTGTCGCTGCTTTCCCGGCAAACTCGACAAGGGCGGCGATCGGGTCCCGGGCAAAGAAGAAATCGCCAACTGCCGCAGCTGGATGGAAGCCGAAGTCGAACTGCTGCAACCGCCGCTGTTGATCCCGGTGGGCAAACTGGCGATCGGTCAGTTCATGCCGGTCAGTAAACTTAATGAGGTGATCGGTCAACGTCACCGGCTTGAGGTGGCAGGCAAAGTACGCGATATCATTCCCCTGCCCCATCCCTCGGGCGCCTCCACCTGGCACCGCACCGAACCCGGTATCACCCTGCTCAACAAAGCCTTGCAGGCGATCAAACGGCATCCGGCGTGGAAGGAAGCACAGGATCAGTGCTGAATAGTGAGTCTGTAGGAGCGCCCCGCGGGCGCGATTGCCGAATCCAGCACCGTCGCGGTCGAAGCCCGCTCCCACAAATAGAAGTTGGCAGTTGGCAGTTGGCAGTTGGCAGTTGGCAGAAATAGTGTAGGCCAGGTTGCGCGCAGCGCTAGCTGGCATTCCACGTTTCGACAGCGTGCCTGTTATCTCTCGCAGAGGCGCCACGACGCCGAGCGATATCAGCTGTTTATTCCTCAGCGAGTTCTGCGCCTCTGCGAGAGCCAACTATATTCGTACCAAAATAGCGAGCCTGTGGGAGCGCCCCACGGGCGCGACTGCCGAATCCAGCACCGTCGCGGTCGAAGCCCGCTCCCACAAATAGAAGTTGGCAGATGGCAGTTAGCAGTTAGCAGTTAGCAGAAAGTTCTAACCCGGTTTTTTTCTATCAACTGCCATCTGATGACTGTAAACTTTCTTGGGTCTTCACCCGTTGTAGTGGGTCGCCATTTCGTATTTTTCTGGCATTAACGACAGCCCACCGCAGTAAAACAATATGGCGGTTTTGAATCGCTCCCGATTTCGAAAGCCGCGCGCCTTATCTTTGAGCATCTTGATTTGACTGTTGATACTCTCCGCCCGGGCATTGGTGACATCCAATACTATGGCATTGATGATGCCCCACAGGTGTTGCTTAATCATCCGAGCGACCTTTTTGACAGGCTCAAGGCGGCTGCGGATGGCCCACTGATACCATTGCTGCCAGGCGCGCTCGGCCCAGCCGCGTTTGATATAGCACCACAAGCCCTTGGCGTGTTCCTTAATGACCCACGCTCGCCCGGTTTTGTTCGCCGCACGCGCCAGTTGCTCTATCTCGCGGCGCAAGTTGCGTTTTAGATCGTCATAGTTACGCAACCAACCATACTTCGTGCCCTTTAATGTCTCATCGCCTTGCCTCATCAGTTGGCGATGCTCTTGTTTGCGAACCATATCGACCGCCTGGTTCAGATGCTGGTTGACGTGGAATTTGTCGAAGGCGATTTTGTGTTCGGCCTCGGGAATGTGCTCGCAGGTGGCACGAATGTAAGCCGGCCACATATCCATCGAAATACTCTGTATTTGGGCCTTTTGCGCGGCGGTCAAGCCCTCATAGAATCCGCCCAGACTGGCGCCGCTGCGATCCTCGGCCACGTGCAGAACATGCCCGCGGGCATCGTGGACGACGGTCACGTACTCGTGGCGCTTTTGAAAGGCCACTTCGTCCACGCCCAGCTGCGCCAGCGCGGGCTTACCCCGGCGCGAGAGGCCACGTTGCACGGCTCGCTGCATGATGCCATCCACAGCATTCCAGCTCAGCCCCATCATCCGGCTGACTGATGAGGCGGTGCTCTCTTTGAGCAACCGGATCACCATGGCCTCAAACAAGACCGTGTAACGCGAATTATCTTGTGCCCAAGGGACCTCGATCGTCTGAACGCCGTGTTCAGGGCATTGAATGCGGGGCACGTCGGCCACCACTTGGGTCTTGAATTGGCAGGTATCCAGATGTCGCCAGCGACGGGCGCGCTTGTCATACCGCGGTGCCGATTGACCGCAGGTGGGGCAAGACAACGATGCTCCGTCTTCTAGCTCAACGTGAACCTCAACCGTTTTGTCCGACGCGATGAATTGAATGCCGCTGACAAACCACGGTGAGCCGATGCCCAGTATCTTTTCATATAAGGTCGTCTCGTCCATCATCGATTTAACCTAGCAAACCCACTACAATTGGGGAAGAACCACTTTCTTTTCTGCCAACTGCCATCTGACGACTGCAAACTTTCTTTTCTGCCAACTGCCATCTGACGACTGCCAACTTTCTTTTCTGCCAACTGCCATCTGACGACTGCAAACTTTCTTTTCTGCCAACTGCCATCTGACGACTGCCAACTTTCTTTTCTGCCAACTGCCATCTGATGACTGTAAACTTTCTTTTCTGCCAACTGCTATCTGACGACTGCAAACTTTCTTTTCTGCCAACTGCCATCTGACGACTGCAAACTTTCTTTTCTGCCAACTGCCATCTGACGACTGCCAACTTTCTTTTCTGCCAACTGCCATCTGATGACTGCAAACTTTCTTTTCTGCCAACTGCCATCTGACGACTGCCAACTTTCTTTTCTGGCATCACGCCGGTGGAGCCGTGATCACATCCTCATAGGGATGACGCCGACTGATCTGGCCATCGGCCTCGAACACATCCAGCAGGGTCTCATAGCTGGGGCGGGGAATGTCGGGCGAGCTCTGCCAGCAATCCAGTGCCTGGTAGGCGGCGAGGGTTTGCATCAGCACTTCGGGGTCGATGCCGGGGAAAAAGTGTTGTTCTTCTCTGGCCAGTTGTTCGGCCGGCGTCTCGATCACATGTTGCTGGGCGCGGCGATAGGCGCGCATAAAGGCCCCTGCCATATCGGTTTGCAACCACTGCGGTGTCGCGCACAGGCTGCTGAAGGCGACCGGACCGATCTGCTCGCCCACCGAGGCGACCACATGGCCAATGCCGTCATGTTCCAGTTGTTGCGGGGCCGGGCCCTGCTGATGAATGTAATCTCCTTCGCCATTACGAAACGCCCGGTCCATGGCCGTGACATCACCGGCGTCAATGATATCGATGGTGCCCGGGTCAATCTCCTGCTGCCTGAGAACATAACGAAACATGGCGGCAGGCTGGAACAGGTGGTCCACCAGGACACGCTTGCCCGGTAACTGTGACCAGTTGAAATCGGGCTCGGGCTGGCGTGCAGCCAGAAAGAACCCGTCGCGATCGTTAATCCGGGCGAAATGAACATAAGGCGGAGTCTCACCGCGTTCCAGATAGGCAAAACTGGTCGCAGGAGCGGCCTGGGCGACATGTACCGTGCCATCACGCAGGCCGTCTTCCAGCGGATGCTCGGCATCGACCACGCTGTACTCGACCTCAAGGCCTTCGGCTTCTAAAAATCCGGCACTCATGGTCGCCAGCAGGGGGCTGTAAAAGGCGGAGTGGCGTAATACGCGAATGTGTATCATCTGCATAAGTTTACTCTGTCGGTTTGCGTCGTGCGATAATGTGAATATAGCGGGCCATGGAACGAAACGGTTCCAGCGTGGAGTAACGCAGCTCCATCTCCAGCAGTTCGTCGAACGTCATTTTATCCCGGGTCGGGCGGTGCATGAAATCGACAAACGTCCTCACCCCGCTGCTGGCCACCACCTGCAATCCGGCTTGTTGCAGCCAATCGCCAACCTCCTCCGGTACCAGCGGATTATCCGGAGTCAGGTATTTGCCTTCCCCGGCCAGATCCCCGCTGTGCAGCTTTTTGAAATTGCCGTTCAGCAGATGCCGGTACTCCAGCGCATGACGATTGAAAAACAGCAGCGAGAGCCAGCCGCCGGGGCGGACCAGTTGTTGCAACGCCGCCACTGCCTGGCGGGGATCGGCCAGCCATTCCAGCACGGCATGACACAGCACCAGATCAAAGGGTTCTGTCTCGCCGTCGGCCAGCTGCTGAAACGGCATATGCCGGAAAACATAGCGCGCCATGGCACCGCCCTGGTTAAGCGTCACCTCGGCCGCAGCCAGTTGCTGTTGCGAAATATCGCACAACAACAACTCGTGTCCCTGCCTGGCCAGCCGCCGGCTGAAATGGCCCATGCCGCAACCGGCGTCCAGAATTCGCCAGGGGCGACCCGCGTCGAGCTGCGGGATATGCTGCTGGACATCCCGCCACAGCACTTCCAGCCGCAGTCGTCCTTTCAGCGAGGCATAGATATTCTTTTTAAATCGCTGATGCAGGGGATCGAAGTTACGATCCTCACTCTGGCTCATGGGTTGTCCGACTCCAGCCATTCGACCAGATAGTACAGCCGCGCCCCTTCCGAGGAGCGGGAGGGGCCAACCACCATGGCGGGATAGAAATTTTTCTCCGGATTGGCGCCGGCCAGCGCCGCCTCGGCACTGGCAACCACCTCGACACTGCCTTCCGGGAAGCGATCCCGCTTGCGCCGCGGACAATAGACCACGGCAAACTGTTCCTGTACCACGTCGCTGTCGGGATCGAGATCAATGCGCATAATGTGCTCTCCGCATGCCGGTAATCTGATCATAGATCAGACTCTGATGAATATTGAGTTATTCTAGCACTGTGCATGGCAGATGGCAGAAATAGACCGGGAATCGTCACATAGGCTTCGCCAATGTGACCTACGGCTGAATAGCGAGTCTGTAGGAGCGCCCCGCGGGCGCGACTGCCGAATCCGGCACCGTCGCGGTCGAAGCCCGCTCCTACAGGGATTGTGTAGAGGGAATCGTCACATAGGCTTCGCCAATGTGACCTACGGCTGAATAGTGAGTCTGTAGGAGCGCCCCGCGGGCGCGATTGTCGAATCTGGTGCCATCGCGGTCGAAGCCCGCTCCCACAAATAGAAGTTGGCAGTTGGCAGAATTTTATGCGAGGTTTTTGCTGCCAACTGATGACTGCCTACTTTGTTCGCATGGGACGCACCCTATCGGGCTACGACACCATTGCGGCGTAGCCGTTCCTACAACTGCCGACTGCAAACTGCGACTGCCAACTTTCTCTTCAGACACCATCGCGGCGCAGCAGCTCCTACAGCTGCCAACTTTTTCTTCATCACCCGGAATTTCTTTATCCGGCAGTCATCCGTGGTCACAAAACGTTCATCGGGCTGTCAGGGTTTTGTCATCTACATATCCCATCCTTACTGGCAGGATTATATAAAGAGTATCCTGATTATGAATGCCATACGCCACAGTCTGTTTATCAAACGCATGGTGGCATTTGAGCTGGCCCTGTGCAGCCAGTTCAACCGTGCCAGCCATGTCCGGGTCATCAAGTCGCTGTTTGCCTTTATCAGCCGGCTGGGTGACGGGATTTTCTGGTACACGCTGATCGCGCTGTTACCGTTGATCTATGGCAGCGCGGCACTGGGCGCAGCGCTGCATATGTCAATCGTCGGGGCACTGGCACTGGCACTGTACAAGGCCATCAAATCCGTCACCGAACGGCCCCGGCCCTGTGTGGTCAAACAGGAGCTGCTGCTGGGAACGGCCCCGCTGGATCAGTACAGTTTCCCCTCCGGACACACCATGCATGCGGTCTCCTTTACCCTGGTGGCCCTGCATTATTACCCCGAACTGGCCATCGTCCTGCTGCCGTTTACTGCACTGGTGGCCCTGTCCCGGGTGGTCCTTGCCCTGCACTATCCGACTGACGTGTTGTGCGGCGCCCTGCTTGGCGGCGGGCTTGCCCTGCTCTCATTCACCATAAGCGGCTAAGCGGGCGGTGGTATGCGGATAGTGATGGTTTCCGATGTGTATTTTCCCCGCATCAACGGCGTCTCCACTTCCATTCAGACTTTTCGTGACAGCCTGCAGGCACTGGGACACGATATCCGGCTGATTGCACCCCGTTACAGCGCTGAGGATCCGGCCCAGACAGGTATTTCGCGTATCCAGTCGCGCCCGGTACCGTTTGATCCCGAGGACCGGCTGATGTCCGTTACCGCCGTGGATCGGGAAATTGCCCGACTGCATCGGGAAAAACCGATCGATCTGATCCATATCCAGACGCCGTTTGCCGCCCACCGCAGTAGCAAACGCATGGCTCGCCGACTGGGCATCCCCTGTATCGAGACCTATCACACCCATTTCGAGGAATACATGCACAACTATGTGCCGTTGATTCCCCGCCGGGTATTTCGTCCCCTGATCCGCTTTATAACCCGCCGGCAGTGCCACAACCTGCAGGGGTTGATCGTCCCCTCCAGCGCCATGCTCAAGGTGATTCGCGATTATCACATACCGTTGCCAACTCGGACCCTGCCCACGGGCATCGATCCCGAACGTTTCTCGCGCGGTGACGGACACGCCTTTCGCAAGCGCCATCATATCGAACCGGACCGTCCGGTGATGGTGCATATCGGGCGTATCGGCCACGAGAAAAACATCGACTTTCTGCTGCACGTGCATCACCAGGTGTTGCAACAGTTGCCACAGACCCTGTTTGTGATTGCCGGGGAAGGGCCCGCGCTCGAACATTTAAAACAACTGAGCGACAAACTGGGCACCCGGGATAATATCCGGTTTGTCGGCTATCTGGATCGCAACACCACGCTGCTCGACTGTTACCGTGCCGGCAATGTATTCGTCTTCTCCTCGCGCACCGAAACCCAGGGACTGGTCCTGCTCGAGGCGATGGCCTGTGGCGTACCGGTGGTCTCGACCGCCGAACTGGGGACGCGGGATATTCTCTTGCCCCAGCGTGGCGCGCTGGTCGTCGAGGAGGATGTGGATCAGTTCGCCGCCACGGTGCAACAGGTACTGGAACTGCCCGGGCTGCAACGACGGATGAGCCACGAAGGGCAGGACTATGTGCACGAATGGTCGCACAGTGCCCTGGCACATTCTCTGGCGGATCTCTATCGGCACACGATCGACACCTTTGTCACATCAGCCGCCGATTCTGCGCAAACCGAACGTTCGACCACCTGAACAAACCGGCGTGAGAGAAATTACTTCAGGCTCGAAGCCGCCTTTTGTACCGCGGGTTCCGCCCCGGTATTGGGCGCCAGGTTGGCATAAAACTGATCCGTGGCCTGATACCAGGAATGGGACAAACTGTAATCGCGGGGATTTTCCGGGTTGATCGCCAGTGCCCGCTTCGCGGCCCGACCAAGATCCTCGTCCAGACAACCGGTGATTCCGTTGATTACCACATCCTTCGGTCCGGTCACCGGATAGGCGGCCACCGGCACACCGCAGGCCATCGCCTCCAGCATCACCAGGCCGAACGTATCGGTCAGACTGGGGAAAACGAACACGTCACAGGCGGCGATGGTTCTTGCCAGCTCTTCGCCGAAACGGAACCCGGTAAACACCGCCTCTGGATATTTTTGCTGCAGCATTTCCCTGTCCGGCCCATCACCCACCACGTAGTGGGTGCCCGGCAGATCCAGCGACAGGAAAGCCTCGATATTCTTTTCCACCGCCACCCGGCCGACATAGACAAAAATCGGCCGTGGCGCGGACAGGTAATCCTTGCCATAGGGTCGAAACAGGTTAACGTCCACCCCGCGTCCCCATACCTCGACATGCGTGAAGCCGTGTTCCAGCAAACGCTGTTGCATGGAGGGTGTCGGCACCAGCGTGCGTTCGGCCGGACCGTGAAACCATTTAAAAAAAGCATAGCTGAGCCGCAAGGGGATCGGCGCACGCAGACGCAGATACTCGGGAAACTGCGTGTGATAGGAAGTGGTAAATTTAAGTTTGTGGCGCCGGCAATAACGCCGCACCGCCATCCCCACCGGCCCTTCGGTCGCAATATGGATCGCCTCCGGCGCAAACGCCTCCAGCATGGCGGCGATCCGCCGATAGGGAAACAGCGCCAGCCGGATATCCGGATAGGTCGGCAACGGCACGGTTTTGAACGGTTCGGGGGTAATCATGGCCACTTCATGACCGGATTGTTCCAGGATATGCCCGGTCGTTTTCAGTGTGGTCACCACGCCGTTGGTTTGTGGCGCCCAGGCGTCCGTCGCGATGGCAATTCTCATGCGATCTTCTTGTCCGCATCCGTGACCGGATGTTGCTTGATGGGCCTGACCACATCGGACCAGTGCAGGATCTCCAGCATGCCGTCCCGATGCTCGACCATGGCGGTACAGTTTTCCACCCAGTCGCCATCATTACAGTACAGCACATCGCCGATCTGGCGAATTTCGGCATGATGAATGTGACCGCAGACCAGCCCGTCCACGCCGACACGGCGGGCCTCGTGGGCGACAGCCTGCTCGAAATCGTGAATCACGTTAACAGCGTTTTTGACTTTGCTTTTAAGAAACGTGGAAATGGACCAGTACGGGAACCCCAGACGACGACGGAAGGCATTCAGCCAGCGATTGGTATACAGCAGCACATCATAGGCCCGTTCACCCAGATACCCGACCAGCTTGCTGCAGCGGATGGCATTATCGAATTCATCGCCATGCAACATCAGCAGGCGTTTTTTATCGGCCGTTTCATGGATGTAACGGTTATGAATGGCGATATTGCCAAACACCATGCCGTCCAGTTCCCGGAAGTCCTCATCGTGGTTGCCCGGGATATAAACCACTTTGGTGCCGTGTTTGGCCTTGCCCAGTATCTTGCGTATGACATCATTATGACTTTGTGGCCAGTAAAGTCCTTTTCGGCGCATATACCACAAATCAAAAATGTCGCCGACCAGAAACAGGTACTCACACTGCACTGAATCGAGAAAATCAATCAGATACTCGGCCTTGCAGCCACGATAACCCAGATGGATATCGGACAACCAGACACTGCGGTACCGGAGGGGACGGAGCTGGTGGACGGAATTCATTATCCTGACCTCGGCTGGTTTTTAACAAGCCTAGGGGGTCAGTGTGACAAAATAGAGAAAATACGATGACAAAAAGAAGACAGTTGGCAGATGGCAGATGGCAGATGGCAGATGGCAGATGGCAGATGGCAGATGGCAGAATATTCTGATTCCGGTATTTTGCTGTCAACTGATGACTGCCTACTTTGTTCGCGTGGTAAGGCTTGTATAAAAACCCTTCCCCACCATCGCGGCGTAGCCGCTCCTACAGCTGCCGACTGCAAACTGCGACTGCCAACTTTCCCTTCACAACTCAGGACTTTTTTTACCCATCACCGCAAACACCGGGTCCGAATAATCCAGCTGCCCGCTATAGGGGTCCTCGGCCGGCCGGGGATGGCCGCGCAGGGATTCGGAGGCCAGTTGTTCGAACCGGCCGCCCAGACGCAGGTAATCAATGACCACCTGCATACGTTCGAACTCATACAGCTCGCTCCACAACTGGACCGCCTTGGTTGGGAACCAGCGATCGGAGAAGGTGATTAGCAGCGGGGCACCGGGTTTCAGTACCCGCGCGACCTCGTCAATGACCAGGCGGGGAGATGTCAGGTATTCGATCGAGGCGGTACAGATCACCGCATCAAAATGCTCACCCTCGAATGGCAGGTAACTGTCCTGGTTCAAATCCTGCACGGTATAGTCATGCAGTCGCACATTGGCCTGCATTTCTTCGGCATTCATGCCCAGGCCGTGGACTACCAGATTATCGGGCTGCGCCGGCAGGTGAGAGACCCAGCTCGACATCAGATCCAGGACCCGCATGCCCGGTTGCAGAAAACGGGCGTAGAAGTCCTGGATGTGTCGGCGACAGGTGGCATCCAGGTGCTGTACCAGACGGGGGCTGGTATAGAACTCACTATCCTCCGCCTCATCGATTCGCCGAAAGGCCTGTTCGGTAAAAAAGTCGGTATCGGTATCCGGCAGGCTGGCCTGCATCCCCGGACCATGGCTGGCACAGGCCGCCAGGATATCGCCGGGTGAGTCGACCTGATCACTGCCGTTCTGAGGCTCATCCGGCAGGGTAGCTTGCAATTGCAGGCGCCGGCCTGCCAGCGGGTGATTGAGATCGATGCACAATTCCCGCTCGCTAGCCCGCAGGCAACGTAACGCCCGGTTCGGACCGGGATTGACCTCGATCGCCTCGCTGACAAAGCGATACGGATAGAACCGGCCGGTACGCGGTGTCACCGGGGGCAGCGGATGCTTGCTTCGACGCCGAAATTGTTCCCGGGGCAGAGTCCTGATCAGATTTTGCTGGTATTTCTCCTGCCAGTCATCGAACAGAATATCCACCTGCGCGCTTTGATCCGCAGACAGTTCCTGCAAGCGAGATCCCAGATCGGCCGGGAAACGCTCCTGCGTCAGATCGATCTGCCCGAAGTAATAGCGATCGCGATGATGGGCATGAGGACTGTCCCACTCCAGGGCGATTTCCAGCGGCGTCACGCGCATCGGTGCTCTAACCCGAACTAAACACCGATTTTTTGCGCAAATATCGATCCACTGCTCTGGATACGATTGCAATAATCTTCGTTATAACTCGCCTGTACCGCATTGATGACGGACGGACGCTGCAACAGGGTCTCCGCCCAGGGCGCGATCTGCGGCGCATCTTCATAGACATCCTGTGCTTGCATCCCTTCCAGACAACGTAGCATGCGGAAAATCGGCGCATAGACGGCATCAACCAGTGAAAAGTTATCACCATTGAAATAAGGTCCGCCTTCGAAAAACTCATCCAGGGTTTCAAGACGATCCTTGACTCCCATCAGATTCTGCTTATAGGTCGCTTCATCGGGGGTATTGGCGTACGTAAAGACCGCGCCAAGAAGTTCGTTGCCAAACTCGATCCAGGCACGGTTTTTAGCACGAGCAAAGGGATCTTCGGGATACAGGCTGCCGGGTGTGACCTCATCCAGAAACTCGCAAATCGCCATGGACTCGAACAGGGGCTGATCGTCCACCAGCAGGACCGGGACTTTTTCCAGAGGCGAAACCTCGTGAAACCACGCCGGAGGATTATTGAGATCGATATATTCGATCTCGTAGGGCACCTCTTTTTCCAGTAATGTAATAACCGAGCGTTGAACAAAGGGGCAGAGTGAGAAACTGATTAACTTGAGTTTGGGTAATGACATGATCCGTGAGTCCTGATTAATTTTATGACATTTATTCGAGTGAACACCGCGCAGGTAGTGCGGGACTTGATAACGCAAAACAGTATATCAAGCGTTTGGCGGGCGCGAACACCCTGGGTATCTAGTCGCTAAACCGACCCTGTTGCAAAAATGCGCAGGCCTGAGTCGCCACATCGCGGGCAAAAAGCATGCTCAGGTGCGTATGCGGGAGCGTCAGATGCTGCGCCAGTCCGTCAGAGCGGGTTTCGCTCACCGACACCGTCCCATCATGCGGCCTGACCAGCTTGCCCGGCGCCAGCAACAGACCAATCCCCCGCGGCCGGTTACCGGCAATCATCGCAGACTCCTGCACGCCATGCCATTTCGGTGCATCGCCCAGCAGCCCGGCGTGCATCGAGCGTCCCAGCAACCAGCGGGTAAGACGATGTTCAGCCAGATGTTGTGCGACCACGCTGCCCTGCAAGGGGGTTCCCAGCATAATGACCCGACCGGGATGCGCCGGTGTCCCCTGCTCAAACAAATGCGCCAGCACGATGCCACCCAGGCTGTGTGCCACCAGATGTACCCGATCGGCCTGGATAGATTGCAGATAGTCCCGTAATCGGGCTGCATTTTGCTGTGGTGTCCGGCGCAGACCGGGATATCGAAAATAACGACAGTCGTAACCACACTCTCGCAGACGACGACCCAGTGGCCGCAATTCCAGACCGGTCATCCAGATACCATGAACCAGAACGACAACCTCGCGGGACATGGAAATTACCTGATCAGCGTATAGAGCAGATAGGCACTGCTGGCCAGAACCAGTCCGGCTCCCCAGAAAGCCAGCCAGAATTGCCGGGCCCGCATACCGGCAAGCACGAATATAACACCGGTAAACAGACCGAACACGGCCGTTCCAACTATCATGCCATCGACTTCCTGGCGGGCCTGCTCCGGGTCAGTTCCAATTCGATACCGCATGCTTGCTCCTGTCGTGACGCTGTTTTATCGGTAAACTGAATTCGAAGACATAACCCGGTCCGGTCCCCGGGTAGGCGCGTAATTCGCCGCCCATACTTTCGATGATACTGTTGGCGATTGGCAGACCCAGGCCGATGCCATGCTTTTTGGTGGTCACCAGCGGCGTGAAAATATTTTCGCGCATATTTTCAGGAACACCCGGCCCGGTATCACGGAATGAGACTTTGACAAACTCATCCTGTTGTTCGGTCATGATGGTCAGTATTCGCTCTGACTCAATCTCATCCATTGACTCGATCGCATTAATTACCAGATTCAGGATCACCTGCTGGGTCAATACCGAGTCAACCAGGATCAGTGGCAGGGATTTCCCAAGCACGTAAATTACCTGAACCTGGCTGCTTTTTATCTTGTTCTCCACCAGCCGCAGGGAATCCTGTACCAGCTCATTGATATCCACAGAGGAAAATTTAATGTCCTTGCGATTGACAAAATCACGCAACTTGTTGATGATTTTCCCGGCGCGTTCCGCCTCATCACTGAGACGGCCAAAAACCTCCTGAAGATCCTTGTTACTCAAACGGCCTTCTCTGGCACGGTTCAGTCCGCCCTTGGCGTAACACATAATCGAGGTTAACGGCTGATTGATTTCATGGGCCAGACTGTTACCCAGCTCGCCCACCGAAATATAGCGAGACAGACGGGCCCGCTCTTCCTCCTGGTGATGTTTCTGCTCATCCGCCTGTTTCTTCTCGGTAATATCTTCGGCAATACCGGCAAGTCGGTAAATCCGACCGGATTCATCGTACACCGGGAAACCCTTGTCCTTAATCCAGCGCACCGTATTATCCGGCCGGACAATACGGTACTGGATTTCGAATTTAGCGCCCCGCTTGAAGTGTTGATACTCACTGAAGACCCGCACTTGATCTTCTGCATGGATCGAGTCGTACCACAAATTCGGCTCGGCATAAAACGTCTCCGGCTCATGCCCCCAGATATCAAAACAGGAAGGGCTTATATAAACGACATGATCGTCCCGGGCATCCACAAGCCAGAAGACTTCATTGATATTCTCGGACAACTGGCGCAACCGTAATTCACTTTCCTGCAGGCGTCGATGTGAAGTACGCAATTCTTTTTCTGAATCGCGTCGCTCGGTAAAAATAGCAGCGACAACCATAGCCGTAATCGTGGTGACACAGATAAACATGATCACAAACAGAAGACCAAGCACTCCGGATTCGAACAAAAATAATTCCCAGTCAGGATGATAGGAAAACAACAGGGCCATACTGATGATAATGGAAGCGAGTGTTGCACCCATTTGTTCAAAGCTGATCGCAACGAATACTGTCAAAGGTAATATCAGATAAAACAATGCCAGTTTACCGGTCGCATTATTCGGACCCCAGGAAAAACTGTATAAACAAATCAGGATAAGTAATAAGGCATAGAGCGAAAACTGACCAACCCGCTTCGGCTGCAGGATATATTGGCAATCATCAATAATATCGGAATCCAGGCGTGCCTTGCTGTCAGCGCTGCGACAGAAATACAGCAGATTGCGCCAGACCATAAAAAACGGGACGATCAACAAAATTCCAACACTGCTTCCAAGCCACCATGTCATCCAGACATACACAAGGTCCTGGCCTGTTGCGTACCCGGTGACCCCCATGCTTGTACTTCCGATCAGGCTGGAGATCAGGGGTGCAGAAAAACTGATCAGTGAGAAATGCAATACTTCCCGGACATGACGAAACTGGAGTTTAAGCCGACCACGCATAACCAGGTACCAGGCAGCCAGGGCTTCCAGCACCTGGCCACATGAAACCAGTAATCCCACTTGTAATGGCATATCCAGTCGATAAATCAACAAGGCCGTGCCAATAACAATGCCGGGCCAGTAACGGGGTCCCAGCAGAATGAAGACGAGGACAGACAGGCCTGATGCCGGCCAGAAAGGGGTCACCCCGGAATAGCCCGACTCGATCTGCAGTCCAAGCTCGCCCAGCAGATAATAGGCCACCCCGAACGCGAGCACGACGGCGGCATACTTCAGTGAACCCGGCCAGACCAGCCGCTCGGGCAACATGTATCGAGGTTTTTGGTTCAACACCGGTATCGCCAAAAGCTGAGAATATCAACGCTAACTGTATGTGATAGTAACCGTTTGGGCAAGCCCGCCCCGCGCGAAACGGGGTTGATCCATGCTATTCTCAAGCCATGAACAACGAACAAACCAACAGCCGCGTGGATGAATACTTCGTCATCCGGATAGAACGCCAACTCCGCACGGAACAGACCCGGCTGGCCAAACGGGACATTTTTCTCGGCGAGAACGATCAGCTGGTCCCTGTCCGGGATGCCCGGCGCTTCGACTCTGCCGAGTTCGCCGCCAGCCATATCGAAAACCTGGAAGAGCAGAACCAGTATCAGTACATCATCCAGTTCTGCAGCAGTAAAAAACCAAACGAGTCGCCGACCGAAATCGAGGAACTGATTAACCGGATTATGGAGATCCCCTACCCCTATCGGCGTACGGCCTATAACTGGCTGCGGGGTCGGGATGTACAGGCCCTGTTACGTCGTGAATCCGAAGAGGTCTGCGAGCGCCATCGCCGGGTATTGCTCGACCACGACATCGATATCACCCGCAAAAGCGACATCATCCTGATGAAGCCCAAACGCAAGAAGTTCAACATCAACACCGGCCAGCAGTCCGACACCGCGCCGCGCCAGTACTTCGCCTACCCCGGGCAGAAGCCCCTCCCGGTCCCGTCAGACGAGGAAGGCGGGTCTGAATAAATAGCCCTCTTGCTGAGCATCTGTGGAAGGAACGCAGAGGACGCAAAGACGCGGAGAACGCAAAGAAAAAATTATTTCAAAATCACATAACCATGCAATTAATCCTGGCCAGGGTTAACTCACCATATTCGCTGTTTTATTCAAAAAAATCTTTGCGACCTTTGCGTCTTTGCGTCCTTTGCGTTATTTGCAGCGGCATGAGAAAAGTGGCAGCTTAGTCTGTGGCCAACACGCAGACGGTGACCTCTTCACGGTCGTGATAGAGCTGCTTGCAGCGGATGGTGGTATTGATGCCTGCATGAGCCAGTTCGTCATGCAGCATGGTCAGGCACTCCTGCACTTCCTGGTAGCGTTTTTTCATGGGCAGTTTGAGATTAAAGATGGTATACCGGCACCAGCCGTTGACCAGCCAGCGGGCCATCAGGGCGGTGACTTTTTTCGGCTTGTCGACAATGTCACACACCATCCAGTCGACTGTCTTTTTCGGCTGATAACGAAAGCCGTCTTCGCGAACGTGCTCGAGTTGTCCCGAGTCCAGCAGTTCCTCCTGCATGGGCCCGTTATCGACTGCAATCACAAACAGATGCCGCTGTATCAGTTGCCAGCTCCAGCCACCGGGCGCGGCGCCCAGATCCACCGCTTTCATGCCCGAACGCAGAAACTGTTCGCGCTCATCCTCGAACATCAGTCGCAGGATGCCCTCTTCGAGCTTCAGGGCCGAACGGCTCGGTGCGTTGCGCGGGGCCCGCAGGCGCGGGATACCCATCAGCCAGATCGAACTGTTAGCCAGCGGCGCGTAACCGACATAGGCGGCATGGGTGGAGAGAAAACAGAGATGCAGTCGATAGTCCGCGTTCGCCCGGTATAACCCGCCGGCTTCCAGCTGCGACTCCAGCGGGCGGGCCAGCGCCCGGCAGAGTTTCTGCAGCTCCTTGCCGGTATTGGTATCCGGGGTTTCGATAAAGAACCCGGCATACTGGCGAGACTGTTGCTGCAATAACCTCAGGATGGGGGTCAGCCGATCGGCCAGCGGCAGATCATTGAGCAGTTCATCGATGGCAAACCACTGACGGGTAAAGATCAGATCTTCCAGGCGCAATACCGCAAACAGGTCGGCACCGGGATCATGGCTGGTGTAAACCACATAGCCATTGTCCCCCCGGGCCTTGCAGTAACCGCTGATACCCCGCTGCAGTGCCTCGCCCTGGATCTCGGCGGCACATTCGTTCTCGAACCCGGCACGGCAATATAACAACCAGCTGGCCATTTAACCCGTCACCCGGTCTGTCGCTCGAGCCATTGCAGATTTACCAGCGCCTGCGCATCATCATCCCCACAGATCGAAACCGTGGCGCTGAACTGTTCACACACCGCGGGCCGTTCGGGGCGCCCGAACAGCCGACACAGATTATTCTCATCCAGCTGGATGCAGCGTATGCCGGCCGGTTTTCCGCCTGGCATCCCGGGAATCGGCGAGGAGATGGACGGCGCGATACAACAGGCGCCACACCCGGCCCGACAGGCGATGGTGTCTGTCACTCCCCTTTTATTCGAATCAGCCATCAGCTCTCCCCGCCGGACATGGCGGCCACCAGCGCCAGCTCGCCCGGCCTGACCGAATCGAGATTGAATTTTTTCGCCGCGGAGGCCATGCGCGTCAGGGCCGCCGAGACACTCATCGGCGGGGTGGTATCGCCTTTTTTGGCGCGATGAAAGCGCACCGGATTGATCCGCGCCACCACGTAGTTGCGCAGGTAGGGCGACTTGAAGCCGCGTGCTTTCAACTTCTCGATAATCTTTTTCACCTGTACATCGATCTCCTGCAACCGCGCCGCCTGGGCTTCGCGCTCACGCAGGCTGACGCGCAGGGTGCGCTCGCTGAAGCGATCCAGTTTTTTCAGCAGCGGGCTGTAGGCCCCGCCGGCGAAGCGCTTGTTCTGCGCATAGATGATCCCCAGGGTCAGCAGCTCCGGCGCCTCGAACTCGGCCGCAAAATCGATCTCCTTGGCCCGGGGTTTGTTCCCGGCCAGCGCACGCGCCATGCGGATCACCTCCAGGCTGCGATCCTTGAGGTTATGGGCCTTTTCCGTATTCAGGGCCAGGATCCGATAGGCCAGCTCCTCATCGGGCGAGACCAGCGCGGTGATCTGGCGCAGGCCCAGCATTTTGGCCGCCGCCAGCCGGTGGCGGCCATTGGGCGTCCACAGGCTGCCGTCGTCGCCGCGCACCACGATCAGCGGATCCAGAAACGACCCGCTCTCCTCGATCTTCTCGGCCAGACGTTTGACATGGGTCGGGGAGAGATCGCGCTGGAACGGCGTCGGCTGTACCGCCCTGAACGGCAGCACCGCCATCACCACCGGCCGGCCGGACAGGGGCTCGCGGTACGCCCCGATGGCGGCGCCACCGACGGCCTGAATCTCGTCGATCAGCGGCGCCACGCTCTTGTCCTCCAGTGGCAGGACCACCTGCTCGGCCTTGAGTCCACGCTGTTCCTTGCGCGGCGCCAGCTTGCCGGTTTTTTTCTTGCGCACGGCTTTCTTTTTGGCTTTCTTTTTCGCCGCCGTCTTCTTTTTACTGACTTTCTTTTTCGCTGCCATAGTCGGGTAATTTCTCAGATAGTCGTCGCCTGTCGCATTATCGGCCAGCCAGTAAACGCCGTACAGTGAAATTGAAATTGCCGCGGCTGATCTCCTGCGCCAGTGCCGGCACCCCGTTCAGTTGTTCGCGCAATCGCTGGCTGGATGAGGGCTGACGTAAAAAGCAGGCAATATAATTTTCAAATGCCGGCAAGGTAAACTGATATCCCTGCGGCAGCGCCTTGCGTAACTTCGCCTGATGATACCAGGCACAATCGCGCAGGCTCTTGCGCGAGACGAAATTCATCACCAGCATCCCGTCACGGCTCAGGTTGCGCGTGAGCAGTTCGAACCATTCTTGATCCGCGCTGATCGCCCTGACCGGCTCGCCCGCCTGTTCGCCGAACAGGTCCTCGATAATCAGGTCAAATTTCGGGCCGCGATAATTGCGCAACCACTCCCCCGCCTCCGCCTGGTGCAGCTGTGCGCCGCACTGTGCGATCTCGAAATAGTCCCGCGCCACCTGCACATGGATCGGATTGAGTTCCACCCCCACCATTTCGGTAACATCGACATAACGCTGTAACTGGTGAAACACCGTCCCCCCACCGACGCCCAGCATCAGTACCCGCCCAAACCGGGGCGGTTGCCGAAATAACGCCGGCAGCCACAACAGATCCCAGATGCCGCCCGCCAGGGTCCGTTGCGGATGATACTGGCTGTGAAACACCCCGTCGGTATACAGACGGCGGGTGCGTCCCGCGGTGCGCACTTCATAGGTGGAACCCTGGTAAGTCTTTTGCCAGAGAATGGCCATGCCCGCTGATGTCCCCTGTTAACTGCGCAGCCCGGCGGCAGTGGCAGATGAATTGCAATTATCGACGGCTAGTTTACCATAACGGGAAATCCCGTCGCCTTGCGACGGCGTCTTCCCGCCCAGTGACGAGGCAATGCATGTCAAACCGTACCCTGAACCTGACTGACACTGTTTACGATTACCTGCTTGATCATTCCCTGCGCGAGAGTCCGCTGTTAAAACAGCTGCGCGAGGAAACCGCCACCCTGGAGATGGCGCGTATGCAGATTTCCCCGGAACAGGGGCAGCTGCTCAATCTGCTGGTTAAACTGCTCGGTGCCAGACAGGTGATCGAGATCGGTGTGTTCACCGGCTACAGCGCCCTGTGCATGGCCGAGGCCCTGCCGAACGACGGGCGCCTGGTGGCCTGTGACATCAACCAGGAATGGACCGACATGGCCCGACGTTACTGGCAACAGGCCGGAGTCCATAAAAAAGTCGAGCTGCTGCTGGCGCCGGCCGACAAGACCCTGCAAAAACTGATCGACACCGGCAATGCCAACAGTTTCGATTTTGCCTTCATCGATGCCGACAAAAGCCATTATCTGACCTATTACGAACAGTGCCTCAAGCTGATTCGCCGGGGCGGTCTCATCGCCATCGACAATACGCTCTGGAATGGCGATGTCGCCGACCCCGCCGTTAACGACGAGGATACCCGGGCGATCCGCGAACTGAACGACGCCCTGCACAGCGACTCGCGGGTGGACATCAGCCTGCTGCCCATCGGCGACGGGTTGACCCTGGCGCTCAAGCGCTGAAACCGGCCCGGCCCGTATGTCCCGTACCCTGATTCTCTGGTTCCGGCAAGACCTGCGCCTGCACGACAACCCCGCCCTGCAGGCCGCACTGGCGGATGCCGAGCGGATCATTCCTTTATATATACACGATGACACTACCGCCTGGGCGCCGGGTGCGGCCAGTCGCTGGTGGCTGCACCATAGCCTCACCGCGCTGGCGGACCAGCTCAAACAGCGCGGCAGCCGTTTGATCCTCCGTACCGGGGAAAGTACCGGGGTAGTGCAACAGCTCATTGACGAAACCGGCGCCGAGGCCGTGTATTGCAACCGGATCTATGAGCCGGCCCGGCTCAAGCGGGACAAACAACAGCACCGGCAGTTAAATGACAACGGCATCACCTTCAGCGTCTACCAGGGCAACCTGCTGCGCGAACCGGACACCGTGCACAACCAGAGCGGACAACCCTACAAGGTCTTCACCCCGTTTTATAAATGCTATCTGCGCGAAGGCTGGGACAACCACATCTACAAAACGCCCGGACAACTGCCCGGCGTCTCCACCCGGATCAAATCCGAAAAGATAGCCGATCTGGAACTGCTGCCCACCATCGGATGGGACAGCGGCTTTGTCGATCACTGGCAACCCGGCGAGGCCGGGGCCTGGAAACAGCTGCGCCGCTTTCTGCATGACGATCTGGCGGATTATCACCAGGCACGGGATGTGCCCTCATTGCAGGGCACCTCGTGTCTCTCGCCACACCTGCACTTCGGCGAGATCAGCGTGCGCGCTATCCTGGCCGAATTGGATCGCCAGGGACTGCGCAAGCAGGGCGAAGGCTTTATCCGCGAGCTGATCTGGCGCGACTTTGCCCATTCGGTGCTGTTCCACTTTCCGCACACCACCGACAAACCCTTCGACACGCGGTTCGACAACTTCAAATGGAAACAATCGAAAAAGCTGTTACAGGCCTGGCAGCAGGGCCAAACCGGCTATCCCATCGTCGACGCCGGCATGCGCGAACTGTGGCACACCGGTTATATGCACAACCGGGTCAGGATGATCGTCGCCTCATTCCTGACCAAAAACGGCATGCAACACTGGAAAAAAGGCGCCGAATGGTTCTGGGATACCCTGGTGGACGCCGATCTCGCCGCCAACAGCATGAACTGGCAATGGGTCGCCGGCTGCGGCGTCGACGCCGCACCCTATTTCCGCATCTTCAATCCCGTCACCCAGAGCCAGAGATTCGACAAACAGGGCCTGTATATCCGTCAATGGGTTCCGGAACTGACCCATCTGCCAAACAAACATATCCATGAGCCATGGAAAGCACCAGATGAAGTTCAACAAGCGGCGGAATGTATTATCGGCGAGGATTATCCAAAACCGATCCTGGATCTCAAGGCAACCCGGGAAGCGGCACTGGAGGCATACAAGAAACAGATTTCTGGGAAATCATAGTTCTCACTGATATCTCAACCCACCACAATTGGGGAAGAGCCTCAAATTAATGTTATGACTTCTTTTAGTTTCCCTACAGTAATGGGCAATCCCTGGTTATAAAAAATCCCCAATAACTCTTCTGCTGTAAAAGGCGGATTCTTGAGCCGTTCTCTTTGTTCGCGTACTACAGCGCAAAATGCAGTTGGATTAAGATCAAACAAATGGCCAAGAAAGATATCTGGTGTTTGCACATCTATTTCATGTTTAGCAAGCGCTTCATCGGGAAAATCTCTCAGGTTGTTTGTGACTATCACATCAGCCTGGCATTTTATCGCTGCCGCCAAAACATGCCGATCATCAGGATCGGGTAATTGCAAAGAATCAATATAACCTTCGTAATTTTCAACAATCGCGTCAGGAACAGCTTGTCGCATAAGCTCTGCTGTGCGATAAAGAGTTTCTTCGGGGATATCAGAACGATCTTTCAGAACATTACGTATCCATTCATTCTGAATCTCAGTGGTCCATTTTGCACGGAACTGATCTGTCAGGGCGACGCTCATCAAGAGATCGCGTAATGGGGCAGGATACAGAACACAGGCATCAAATACGGCAGTAAAATTTGCCATGTGCCTAGTATCCCATTTTTGATTCCTGTGCTTGTTCCGCCAGTTCGTCTAATGCTTTGCGTCGTGCATCCATGCTTTGTTCCTTATAGGCTACCAGGTCATGAAAATAGACCCGTCGATGACTTCCAACTTTATGAAAAGGTAATTTCCCTTCCTCGAGTAGTTTTACGAAATAGGGACGGGAAACATTCAGGAAATCGGCTGCTTGCTGGGTAGTAAGTTCTGCATGCTGCGGAATGAGCGTCACCGCCTCACCTTCAGCCATATGGGCAAGGATATCCACCAGCATCCGCATCGCCGATACCGGCACGGTGATCTTCTGGTCTCCATCAACTATCTGAATCTGGGCCTTGTCACCCTTACCGATACAGGCCGCAAGCAAGCGGCTGCTCTCGGCCGCGATTTTCATATCCTCTTCACTCGGCGGTCGGCCTGCTTGATCAGATAGCTTGAATGCCTGCTCCATTTCCAGCCCTCAGTTAATAATACATTCCCGACTGTTTATAAGCCTGGCACACAAACGAAATAAACGCAATATACGAAATAATCGAAATATTGTCATACTAATAGAGGGGTTAATTAATCAGAACGCTCTGATTTTATTGATTTGTATAGAGAAAGATAGAGGTTGGTAATTAACCAGGGACCGCACCCGGAGGGGCGCGGTCCCTGGAAGGCCGGGATTTACCTGACCTGAGACTCTTCCAGGTAACGGAAGAAGTCGGAGTCGGCTTTGAGCATGAGGGTGCTGTTCTCGCCCAGGGCCCGGTAGCTTTCCAGCGTGCGGAAGAAGGAATAGAACTCCGCGTCGGCCCCGAATGCCTCACCGTAGATCCGGGTCGCTTCGGCGTCGGCCTCGCCCCGGATCTTCTCGGCGTCACGCGCGGCCTCGGAGCGAATGCGCCGAAGGTCACGTTCCATGTTGCCGAGGATTTCCTGACTGCGGCCCCGGCCTTCGGAGCGGAAACGTTCGGCAATGGACTGGCGTTCGGCGATCATGCGGCTTTCCACCTGCTTGCGCACCGATTCAATGTAGTTGACCCGCTTGATACGCACATCGTCCAGCTCGATCCCGAGCGCGGGCATGGAATCCCGGGCCCGCTCCAGAATCCCGGCTTCCAGCAGTTCACGACCCAGTTTGGGTTTTTTCTCCAGGTTGACGTCACTGCGTTCGGCCAGCGCGGGGTCATCCAGCTCATCGACATTGACTTCCCAGTCCTTCGAACGAACGATCTCTTCCAGCTCGGTGGACGAGACCATGTCGCGTACCACCGAGTCGATGATGTCGTCGAGTCGGGTGCGTGCACCGGCTTCATCCCGGACGCTGGTCAGAAACAGCAGTGGATCGGTGATCCGCCAGCGCGCCGTGGTATCCACGAGGATGAACTCACGGCCCAGTGTGGGGATCTGGGTCACGTCCCCGTCCCAGACCAGCAGGCGTTTGTCGAAATAGCGCACATTCTGCCAGGGTAGCTTGAATTTCAGACCCGGCTCGTCAATAACGTCGCCGATCGGTTCACCGAACTGGACCACGATGGCCTGTTCGGCTTCATCCACGGTGTAGAGGGTGACATAGCCGATGATGACGGCAATCACGGCCACGATGGCAAGCACTGTGGTTTTCATTGGTCACCTCCGGTGGCACGCGCGGCTTTACGGTTGACATCGAGCAAGGGGAGCGGCCCCACCTGCCCGTCCTGTACGACCAGTATCTGTCCGATACTGGGCAGGATTTCGTTCAGGGTTTCCAGATACAGGCGTGAACGCGTGACCTCGGGTGCCTGCTGGTATTCGCGCAGGACGGCACTGAAGCGTGCGCTCTCACCGTCGGCCCGGTTGACCCGTTCCGTGGCGTAACCTTTGGCTTCGGCGACGGTGCGCAGGGCGGCGCCCTTGGCGTTGGGGATCTCCTGGTTAACGCGTTTTTGCGCTTCGTTGATCATCCTCTCCCGTTCCTGGCGTGCCTCGTTGACTTCGTTGAACGCCGGCTGCACGGCCGGGGGCGGCACCACATCCTGCATTTCGACGGTGCTGATACGAATGCCGGCATCGTACTGGTTGAGTATTTCCTGAATCTCGTCGCCGGCCTTCTTCTGAATCTCCACCCGGCCGATGGTCAGCACCTCGGAGCCCAGCATGTTGCCGACGATACGGCGCATGACCGACTCGGAAATATCGCGCAGAGTCCGGGTGGGCTCACGCATCCGGTACAGGAACTTGATCGGGTCATCAATGCGGTACTGGACCACCCACTCCACATCGATCATGTTGAGATCGCCGGTGAGCATCAATGACTCATCTTCGAATTGCGCGGCGCTGTAGGTCGAACGTTGACCCTGGCGGGTGCCCTGGGTGCGGAAGCCGAATTCCTGCTTGAGCACCCGCTCGGTGGCCACCAGCTGAACCTGGTCGATGCCAAAAGGAAGCTTGAAGTGCAGGCCGGGATCGGTAATCCCCGTGACGGAACCGAATCGTTTCACCACGGCCCGCTGCTCGGGCTGAACAGTGTAAAAAGAGGTCAGCGCCGCCCAGGCCAGCAGGAGGAGTACAACGACGCCGATGACGCCGCCGATCCGGCCACGCGGTGAGCCCCCGCCAGTGAATTTTTTCATTATCTCAAACAGGTCGGGTGGGCCCGGCGGCCCGTGACCATTGCCTTTCACGGATTGAATCATACTTGTTCTCCCTTGAATCGTGACAACAGTCTACGCTTCAGGGTCGGTTTTGTAAGCAATTGGGGCGAAAAAATCTGGTCAATCCGTGTGCACCGACAGTTGGTGCAGAGCGCCTGTTCGATAACGGAAACTGCGCTGGAGGTAGACAAGAAAGAGAGCGTTGGAGATCATAATCCCCTGGATCACAGAGGGTTAGAATGCCGACACCAGAATCGGCAAGTTAGTGTCAGCTTTCGGCCAGAAGTCGATATTCGACCATGTAGAGTATAACAGCAAGTGTCCAAAGAGGTCATAATGAGAACCTCATGGTTCGACAACTTTGCCGAGAACGAATTTGGACATCGTGAATGGATGCCTGCAGGCAAAACAAGGGAAGGTCTGTATCAATCCTTTTCAACCGCACATGGCCAGGTTAATTATAGGCGTCTCAGAGATAATTGTTAGTTATAAGTTCAGAAACAGACATCGGCTTACCCAATAAGTAGCCTTGAGCCATGTCGATACCGATTTTACGCAGGGCGTCGAGTTCGGCTTCCGTTTCCACACCTTCTGCCACGATCTTGCTGCCTACCGCGTGAGCGAAACCCATGAGACCACGTGCCAATTCGCATCGGTTGGCGTCGCGGTCAATATTGCGGGTGATACTTATATCGAGTTTTATAATATCGGGTTTCAAAGCCAGGATATGACGGAAGCTCGCAAATCCTGCCCCGGCATCGTCCACGGCAAGCCGCACGCCGTAGTTACGCAAAGGAAGCAAGGCATCAACCAGGTCCTCATAACAATCCACCACAGCATGTTCTGTCAACTCAAGTACCAGGCGACCATCAGGTTGCGTACAGAGTAATTCTTCAATATGACCATCAAGCAACGTTTTTGGCGAAAGGTTAACGGAAACGTAGTAACCTGATGAAATTCGCTCCGCTTCGGCAAGCACACGTCGCAAGGCCATGATCTCAAGGTCTACACCGAGACCAACCTGAGCCGCCTCGTTAAACCAGACATCGGGTGTTCTTGCCGGTTCGGCCTTGAATCGCGTCAGTGACTCGAAGCCAGTCGGCGTATTCGTTGTAATATCATATATTGGTTGAAACACAGGATTCAGCAACTCATTATCAATGACTCGGCTGATACGGTGTTTTATCTCGTTATGTTTTTCTCGTTCTTCCAGGTCCTGTTCGATTTGCTCTGCTGCAACTTCAGAAAAAGCGTGCATCATCGCCAAATCCCGCTCGTTGAGGCTATGGTCAGGATGAGTGCTGAAGCAGCAGAATGTACCGTAGATACGGCCATTTTCAAGTCTTATCGGCACGCTGAGATGAGCGCCTATAGGAAAATCCTTAGTTGCCGCCAGTTTCCGTGCCTCCTCGAGATCGTTAGCGTCTTGAATTAACTCGGGCAGGCGCCCCTCGATGACCTGCAGACAATAACTATCTTCTTCTGGATCCGACCCGCCGACCTTAACCCTGTCTTCTCCTTGTTTGGCATCAACATGGCGAAAATACCGTCGGCCATCGACAAGTTCCGATATAAAGGCAACATCCATCTTGAGGTGACGCCGAATAATGGTAAGCAGACGACTGATGAATTCCTTCGATGTGTAATTCTCAGGCTCTCCCGAAATAGTAAGCATATCTCTAATCGGAGTGTCCAGGGTATTTGACATACCTCCCCACCTTTACTGAATTGTTAATTTCCCCTTATAAATCATAGCAGTAAGAAAATCATTTGCAAACCTTTCAGATTTTTTGTCTGAAGCATATGCGTGTAGTTTAGCTGTAACCTGGCCATACAAAGCTGGGGCACAGCCCGCTATCTGGGTATTGAGGTAGATGATGTACTAAAAATGGCGGAACAAACTGAAATCAAACTGGAATTGGGCAGTGGGTGGCCAGGTATGGTCACTTACCGGCCATGAGCGGCCATTGGAGCTACGCGTCAAATCGTGGTCTGTTCCTAATTATCCTGTTCAACTCAACAACTTGAATGTTTGAATGTTGGACCTGACCCCGTTCCGCTGGTGGCAAAGCCGCAACGAAGCGAAGGTTTTGGCATCCGATGGATGGCTTGGTTATTTTTTTCACAGTTTTAAACTAGCTAAGCCCTCCGGTATTGGGCCGCCCATAAAAAAGCCATTTTCAGATACGCCAATTCCCACGCCAAATCCTGAAACCATCCCACCGCCGATTTTATTAGTACCTATTCTTGTGAACTCTTTTCCGAGCTCGCACTCAGGCAACCTTCCAGTCAAATCTCTAAATATTTTTCTCGTAGGTGAGTAGAAATATGACTGTATTTCGTTTTCGTATATTACGAACCCATCCTCTTTCTCAGCGTATTCAATTTCATTCCATGGCTCGTCAACGACAATTTGAGGTTTGGCTTTTTCACCGCTTAGGTCAATTACCGAAAGAGCACCATTTGAATGAGACAAAATAGCTTTCTTTCCCCAAAGCAAAGGGATTTTTACACTATTAAAACTGACCGACCCTATTTTAAAGTCCATGTTTCAGTCACCAATTAAGTTTTTGAGCTCAGCCTCTAAAAATTGACGTTTAGAGGATTCCATTTGACGTCTTATTTCACTTTGTATTTCTTCCTGGGGAGTAAATTCCCTGTGGATTTGCACCACTATATCAGCTAGCTTTAAATCAAGTATTACTGGGACATCAGCATGATATATTAGATTCCCATTAATTCTAGGTGGAAGAGCATTGGCCTCATCCGTAACTAAAACAAATTTACTTGTCATATTTCCATTCGCTTCTTTCTTGGACCGAAAGTCTTCTACTCGGCTAATATTATCCTCACACAATATTATGTTGTTTTGTGCTAGTTTATCGCTAAATATAAATATATCGTTTATAAGATTTTGAATCGGGGCGGGACGCTTATCCAACAATTGATTTAGATCATCCTCGCTTTTTAAATTAATTATTCGGGCAGACTTGCCTTCTTCAGTGTTGGCGCCGTTTTCAAATATTTTGTCACTTGAGACAATCACTATCGGTAATGCTGATTTTTTAGAGATCGATATCAGCTGACTCCAAATTATCCTGTCTCTAAACTCCTCTCCTTCTGCGTTTTTTGGATGTGGAGGGAGCCGAAATGATGTTCGTTGCTCTGCATCTAGGTAGTTTTCTATTCCCGGCTCAAGCAAATAGACTTCAGAAAATCGCTTCTTAATAATGCCATATACATCAACTATATTTTCTGTTTCTTCTGGTTTAGGCGATACATTAAATCCTTTTTCGTTTAGCAGCTCCCACGCTTTCCGAATGTTAGCAGCATCTTTGGCTGCCAAGTCTTTAACCCATGCATTCAGCTCTAACTGAACCGTTCTAGGAATAGCGACTGCATCACCTCTTTTAATTGCAATTTGAATTTGAGTGCGCAATCTTTCAGGGATGTTTCCTTCAAGATAATCGTTTGATCCAAGAGACCTCAGGTAATTTGTGTCAAAAACTATGTACGACGACATTTTATGTCTCTCTAGATTATGCGTTTTCGATTTCGCCCGTAAACATAACAGTGATTTACACAGAATCTGCCTTTTCCAGGATATAGACAGATTCTGTCTATTCCAGACCCGGGTCCTGATATTACAGACATTACCCATAATCGTAGCAGGGAGGAAGGGGCTTTTCGAGGTTGGCAAAGCCTCGTTTTGTCGAGATATTGGGCTTTACCCTGACGCAGGCGAATTGTCGAAGGCGACAGGACCTCGAGGTATCCGGGAATTTGTCCGACATCGCTTTTCTTTATTGAGCCTTCTGGATGACCGCTTTGGGTCGAAAACAGTCATTCCTTAACCCTGGCTATATTCAATATGTTTGTAGTTAAATGTATAACCCATAATCAGAACAGGTCAATGCGATTTGGCGGGAATTTGTCGTTTTCTCCGGGGCGGGCGGCTATTTTTTCTTCTCCCTGCCGTACAGCGTCCGTAATTCGTCCTTGGCCTGTTCCAGGATCTGCAATTGCTGCTTGTCGAGGTTCTTGCCGGCGCGGTTGATGTAGAAGACCAGCATGGACATGGCGGAGCGGTAGGGTTCGGTCTTGCGGCGGGTGCTGGCCTCGGCGGAGTCGCGCAGGGATTTGGCGATCTTCTTCGGGTCCTTCCAGGTGAAGACGCCTTCATCCAGTTCCAGGGCGTCGCTTTGCTCGGTGACTTTCTGTGACCAGCGCGAGGTTTTCTTTTTAGTCGCCATGGGGTTCTCCTGACTAAGAATCTCACCACCAAGACACCAAGACACAAAGTTAATATTTATTCTGTCAAAGACTTATTCAGGAAGTGTTTGTATACAGTTCAACACGGTAATGGCTTGTAAACATTATTTTTCTTGGTGCCTTGGCGTCTTGGTGGTTAATATCTTGTCTTGCTGGTGAATATCGTGTCCTGGTGGTTAATCACTTACAGGCTGTTGCGCAGCATGAGTTCCTCGGGATAGGGATTCATGTAGTATTGCTGATCGATGTAGGGCTGTGGATTTTTGCGCAGGTGGTGTTTAAGCAGGGTGATGGGCACGATCAGGGGCACCTGGCCGAGGCGGTATTTTTCCAGGACTTCGAGCAGTTCCTGTTTGTCGTCGCCGTCCAGCGAGTTTTTCAGGTAGCCCATGACATGCATCAGTACGTTGGTATGCCGCTTGCGCGTGGCGGGGATTTTCAGCGCCTGCATCAGGATGTCGATGTAGCTGCCGGCCAGTGAATGCAGGTGCTCCTTGCCGGCGTCGGCGACCAGACGGCCCAGCCGGCGGTAGGCGGGCTCGTCGTGGGCCAGCACGTTGAATTTGTGCCGCGAATGGAAGTCGACCAGTGCCGAGGGGCTCAGGCCGGCTTGCAGCATCTGTTGCCAGCGATAATAGACGAACACCCGCTCGATGAAGTTCTCGCGCAATACGGGATCCATCAGCCGCCCCTCTTCCTCGAACGGCAGGTTGGGCAGGCACTGCATCAGGGTTTCGGCATAAATGCCGCTGCCGGTTTTGGCGGGAACGTTGTTGTGATCGAACACCCGCACCCGCTCCATGCCACAGCTGGGCGAGTCTTTCTTTAATATATAGCCGGAAATCTGTTGCAGCTGGCCGGCGACCTCGAAGGCATAGTCACGCAGCGCGTCGGTCTTGTCCATCGTCGGGTCTTCGCTGCCGACCGCGTGTATCCCGTCTTCGCGGCGCACCAGCCGGATCGGCGGGCGGGGAATACCCAGCCCGATCGCCACTTCGGGACAATACGGAACAAATTCGAAATACTCGCTCAGGTTATTCAGGACATACACATTGCGTTTGTGCCCGCCGTCGTAACGCACCTCCTGGCCCAGCAGGCAGCTGCTGATACCGATATGGATCGTATGTGTCAGGGTATCAGCGCTCATCGTCATCGTTGCCGGATGATTTTCCATGAAGGTTTTCCCGCAGCATGTTCACGAACAGTTCGCCCTGCTCACGGGCATCGTCCAGGGCGATATGATTGTGTTCCTGTTCGGAGAACCAGCGGTTGGGCAGGTAGGGCTTGCCGCACTCGCGAAACGGCCGTTTGCGCATGCCCATGGCATAGGAGCGCATGTCGATGCCGTGCTCGCCGAAGGCGCGCCGATCGGTGAAGCGCAGCAGGTACCAGTAGATCCACATAAAGTCCCAGGTCGCCGGCCAGGCGGTGAAAATGGGATTGCCCGGCAACTGGTCGAGCCAGTCGGCGAACTCGCTCATCACCGCTTGCGGCGGCCGGGTGTTTTCCCGGCAGGCGGCCCAGGCCTCGGGGAAGTGTTGCCACCAGGCTTCCATGCGCGGGTGGGCGGTGGCGTCTTCCAGGGTGTCGAGATTGGCGCTGTAATGGGCGATTTCCTCGCCGGCCTCGTCATAGGCGACCGCGCCGATACTGAGCATCGAATGGGGACCGGGAATCGGGCCGTCGGCCTCGATATCCACGCTGACATAAATTTCCGGTTTTTTCGCCATCTTATCGGCCCGGGCTGCGCTGCAATGGTTCAGTCTTCGACATCATCAATATCGAACTGGCCGCTCAGGCGCCGGCGGATATGCGACCAGGTCATGCCCACGGCCAGCAGGGCGCTGATGACAAACAGGACCATGTAGGCCACGGTGTCAAACGAACCACGCGGGATCACGCCCCATTCCCTCAGCAACCACAGCATTGAGGCGAACAGCGCGACCACCAGCAGCATGCCAAAGCCGCCCAGCGAGCCGAGTGTGGCGCGAATAAAAATCGTCCAGCCGATAATCAGCAGGATTCCGACAAAGATCTTCAGCGACAGCGGCCCCTGCGCAGTGTCAGCCGCCCAGTGGACGAATGAGTAGCCTTCCGGGTTATAGGTACAGAAGACCAGCACCAGTGCCGCCAGAAAGCGCCAGCCGATTCCGACCCAGGTAATTTCCCTCCTCGCCATTGAACCCCCTTTTTAATTATTGCTTCCGCCCCATCCGGCAGCCGATTTGATCCTGACCCGGATATTGGAAACAATAGCGGTTCGTTTTTCCGGAGTAGTTGCAATGAGTATATCAGAACGCGATCAACAGATTCGACAAACCCACGCCCCGCTCATCCAGCAGGTGGTCAAGGCCTGCCTCAATGCCGAAGAGCGGCAGCGGCTGGAACCGATGTTGCAAATGGCCCGGGAACAGAACTGGCACGCACTGGTGGATCGCATCGAATCCATTTTGCAGGGGCAACGGGACGAATCGCTGCTGCTGAATCTGGATGAGGAAGATCAGGTAATCGTCCAGGCTATTTTGCAGGGACTGCAAAACCCCGAGACCCTGCCCGATCCCGAGGTGCAGGCCGATCCGACCATCGCCGCCCCGGGCCTGGCGCAGATGATCCACGCCGCCAATCACGGTAACAGCGAGGCGTTACAGGCGCTGGCCAACATGGCCGAATACATGATTCAAGTCCCCGGCGACATGCGCCAGCTGGGCGGGATTATTAACCGTCTGTTGCAGGGCGAGCGGGACCCCGACGTATTATGTAAAGGCATGGGACCGAGCGGCGAACAACTGGTGCTGAATATTCTCGAAGAACTCAACCAGCTGTCGCCCCAGTAACCCGATCCGCCAGCCCCGACGCCATTGTATGACCACTTCCTCCCCAACCCGGCCGGTGCCGGTTGATGACGACGCCGCCTCCGCGCCGGCGCAGGGATACGGCTGGTCCTACATTCTCAATGCAACGCTGCGCCACAAACGCGAGCTGGTCAAGGCCAACCTCATTGCCGTGGTCGCGGTGCTGGCCAGCGTGCCCATCCCGTTGATGATGCCGCTGCTGGTGGACGAGGTGTTGCTGGAACAGCCCGGGCCGCTGGTCGGGTTTATGCAGGGGCTGTTTCCCGCGCCGTGGCACGGTCCGGTGCTGTATATTCTGTTCATCCTGCTGGTCACTGTATTACTGCGCCTGAGTTCGATCATGTTCACAGTCTGGCAGACTCGCCAGTTCACCCTGGTGGCCAAGGATGTGGTGTATCGCATTCGTCGCACGCTGTTAAATCGCCTGCGACGCATCTCCATGGCCGAGTACGAAACCCTCGGCAGCGGGACGGTGGCCTCCTACTTTGTGACCGATCTCAATGCCATCGACGAGTTTATCGGCCAGTCGGTGAGCAAGACCCTGATTGCCGGCCTGTCGCTGATCGGGGTTACCGCGGTATTGCTCTGGCTGCACTGGCAACTGGCCCTGTTTATCCTGTTTCTCAATCCGCTGGTGATCTATTTCACCGTCACTCTGGGCAAAAAGGTCAAGACACTCAAAAAGCGCGAGAACAAGGCCTTTGAGCTGTTTCAGGAATCCCTGGTGGAAACCCTCGACGCGGTGCGCCAGATACGCGCCAGTAATCGCGAGCGCCATTATCTGGGCCGGGTGATCGACGCCGCACGCCGGGTGAAAAGCCACTCGGCCGACTACTCCTGGAAATCCGATGCCGCCAGTCGACTCTCGTTCGGCGTGTTTCTGCTCGGCTTTGACAGCTTTCGCGCCATCGGCATGTTAATGGTGGTGTTCTCGGATCTGACCATTGGCCAGATGATGGCGGTGTTCGGTTATCTGTGGTTCATGATGACACCGGTGCAGGAACTGCTGAACCTGCAGTATGCGTTCTATTCCGCGAAAGCCGCCCTGCAGCGCATCAATACCCTGCTCGACCTGCGCCTGGAGCCCCGCTATCCCCATCATCAGAATCCGTTTTCCGGCAAGATCACCACCGGCATTCGCCTGGACGACATCAGTTTTACCTATGGCGACAACGAACCGGTGTTGCGTCATGTTTCGCTGAACGTCAAACCGGGGGAGAAAATCGCGCTGGTCGGCGCCAGCGGCGGCGGCAAATCCACGCTGGTTCAGGTGCTGCTTGGCATCTATCCCTTTGACAGCGGCATGCTCTATTTCGATGATGTGCCGATTACCCGCATTGGTCTGGATGTGGTGCGCGAGAACGTCGTCACGGTGCTGCAGCAGCCGGCCATGTTCAATGACACCGTTCGCCACAACCTGACCCTGGGAGAGGAACAGGACGACGCACAACTGTGGCAGGCTCTGCGCATTGCCCAGCTCGAAGAGATCGTCTTACAGATGCCGCACAGGCTGGACACGCTGATCGGCCGCCAGGGCGTGCGCCTCTCCGGCGGCCAGCAGCAGCGCCTGGCCATTGCCCGCATGATCCTGGCCAACCCGAAAATCGTCATTCTGGATGAAGCCACCTCGGCCCTGGATATCGACACCGAAGCACGCCTGCACCGGGCCCTGCATGATTACCTGCAGGAACGCACCACGTTGATCATCGCCCACCGGCTCAGCGCGGTGCGCCAGGCCGATCGGGTCTATGTCTTCGAGGATGGGCATATTATCGAACATGGCTCGCACGAAGAGTTGATCGAAGCCGGCGGGCTGTATCAACGGCTTTACGGAAAACAGGCATAAAATCGGAGTTGGCAGATGGCAGATGGCAGATGGCAGATGGCAGATGGCAGATGGCAGAAAATTCTAATTCAGTTTTTGCTGTCAACTGCCATCTGAAAACTGTCAACTTTCTTTTCACCGCTACATGACAATCGACCGGGAATCGTCACATAAGCTTCGCCAATGTGACCTACGGCTGAATAGTGAGCCTGTGGGAGCGCCCCACGGGCGCGACTGCCGAATCTGGCACCAGTCGCGGTCGAAGCCCGCTCCTACAGGGATTGGGTTGAACGTTGGCAAATAGCTGAATAGTGAGCCTGTAGGAGCGTCCCGCGGGCGCGACTGCCGAATCTGGCACCAGTCGCGGTCGAAGCCCGCTCCTACAGGGATTGGGTTGAGAGTTGGCAGAGAAATTTTAAATGATGAATTTTGAATGTTGAATGTTGAATTTAAACCCGGCAGCCTAGGTCAGGTTGTGCGCAGCATTACCTGACAATCGACCGGGAATCGTCACATAGGCTTCGCCAATGTAACCTACGGCTGAATAGTGAGCCTGTAGGAGCGTCCCGCGGGCGCGACTGCCGAATCTGGCACCAGTCGCGGTCGAAGCCCGCTCCTACAGGGATTGGGTTGAGAGTTGGCAGTTGGCAGTTGGCAGTTGGCAGTTGGCAGTTGGCAGTTGGCAGTTGGCAGTTGGCAGTTGGCAGTTGGCAGTTGGCAGTTGGCAGTTGGCAAAACTCTGATTCAGGGCTTTTTGGCTGTCAACTGCCATCTGACGTCTGCCAACTTCGCTTTTCTGCCAACTTTCCCTAGCGAATATAACGCAGGAAGTTTTCCAGGTGTTGTTCGATGAATTGTTGTTGATCCCACTGGCGGGATGAGAGCAGGCGGCCTTTTTCGTCGGGGATCACGTAGGCCATGGCGAACAACTCCAACCCCTCTTTTGTCGTCACTCTGACCTGCCGCTTTTCATAACAGGTATCTTCGTAGTGATCGATTTTGCGGTGAATCGCGGGGTCCAGATCCCGGTATAATGTTCCCTGCAAGCCCTCTCCCGGTGTCACAATAATGCCGGGGTAGACTTCGCCCTCCAGGCGATAACGGGCATAGCCGTTCAACCTGGCCGGGGTGCCGTCCAGGCTCTGGCCGGTCACGGCCGCAAACACTTCGGGTAATTCGAGGGTGCCGTAAGTAAACAGATGAGCGGACATTGCCCCTCCTTTATAAATAACATGTATCACACCAGTTCAGTGTTTCGAATGCCCGGTCACGTTGTTCACAAGATTTACTTCGCTTCGCTCGCAATGACGACAATAGTGGGGTCATTGCGAGGAACAACTTAACAAAGCAATCTCTCCGGACCTGGCATTCAGAACACTTATGAGGAATTTTAAAGCAAACATTACGCCATCACTATTCGGGTAATTACTTATATACTTCCAAGATGATCACAATTTGACAGGCGTCACATTGGCCTGTTCCCTGCCGCCTTTTTGTGCACGACATTCGCGCTTGCACAATTTACGTGCAGGGACAAGACTGTCTGTGGGCCCCGTTATTTGACACAATCGCGACATGGAAAATTTCATCCCAGGCCAGCGCTGGTACAGCGACAATGAACCGGAACTCGGTCTGGGTATCGTACGGACTGTCGAGCCCCGGCAGGTCCATCTCTACTTTCCGGCGATCGATGAAGATCGCCTCTATCGACTGGATAATGCCCCGCTGACGCGAATGCGTTTTCTGCCCCATGACACCGTCAATGATGATCAGGGCACAAAGTGGTCTGTCACTCACGTGGAAGAGCATGACGGCGTGCTCATCTATTATGGTCACGACGAGCAGGGCCACCCCGGCCAGATCGTTGAAACCGCTCTGGCGCCCCGCTTGCAACTCAGCCGGCCACAGGACCGGTTACTCGGCGGGCATATCGACTCCGCCCGCCTTTACCGGTTACGCCAGATGATCCGCGAGCGACAGCACGCGTTATTGCCGGCGCCCGTCCATGGGCTGTGCGGCTGCCGGGTCGACCTGGTGCCGCATCAGCTCTACATTGCTCATGAAGTCGCCAACCGCGCCACGCCCCGGGTACTCCTGGCCGATGAGGTGGGACTGGGCAAGACCATCGAGGCGGGCCTCATCATGCACAAGCAATTGCTGGACGAGCGCATTGCCCGGGCGCTGATCCTGGTGCCGGAAAACCTTCTGCATCAATGGCTGGTGGAAATGTTGCGCCGCTTTAATCTGCGCTTCAGTTTGCTGGACGAACAACGCTGCCAGGCCCTGAGCGAACAGGACGACAATCCCTTCGAGACCGAGCAGCTGGTTCTGTGCCCGCTGGAAATGTTCATGAGCCATACCGAGCGCCAGCAACAGGCGTTAACGGCGTCATGGGATCTGCTGGTCGTCGACGAGGCCCATCATCTTGACTGGCAGCCCGAACGGGTCAGCCCCGAATACCGTTTTATCGAACAACTGGCGGCGCGCATCCCGGCGGTGCTGTTATTGACCGCGACGCCGGAACAGCTGGGCATCGCCGGCCATTTTGCCCGCCTGCGACTGCTGGATCCGCAACGCTTTTTTGATCTGGATGAATTCCTTGAAGAAGAAGCCCTTTATCAGCCGATCCTGCGAGCGGTGAATGCGTTGCTGGAGGATCAACCGCTGGGTGAGGCCTCACGGGAGGCACTGCATCTGGCGCTCGGCGAGCACCCCGCCTTCGAGCGCCTGATGTCGCTCGCCAATCATGCGCCAACGGACGAGTGGCATCGCACGGAACATCATCATGCCCGTCAGCAACTGATTCATCTGCTGGTCGATCGTCATGGCACCGGCCGGGTCCTGTTTCGCAATACCCGCGCGGCGATCAGCGGGTTTCCCGAGCGGCAGCTGCACGCCACCGCCCTGCCCCTGCCCGACGCCTATGCGCAAGCGTATGCCAGTGCCTGCGATGACGACACCACCTGGCGGTTGAACCCGGAACAACTCTGGTCGCAACAGAACGAGGCCGCAACCGACTGGGTCGCGTTTGATCCCCGGGTGCAATGGGTAATCGAGACCGTACGCGAATACCGGGGTGAAAAGTTTCTTCTGATCTGCGCGCAGGCACAGACGGCTCGCACACTGCATCACTACCTGGCCGATCGGGTCGGTCTGCGTTGCGCCGTTTTTCATGAGCAGATGAGCATTATCGAGCGGGATCGGGCCGCCGCCTATTTTGCCGACCCGGAAGAAGGCGCCCGGTTGCTGATCTGCTCGGAGATCGGCAGCGAAGGGTCGTAATTTCCAGTTTGCTCATCATCTGCTGATGTTCGACCTGCCCGCGCACCCGGATCTGCTCGAACAGCGCATTGGTCGCCTGGATCGCATTGGTCAGACACAAACCGTACAGATCCATGTCGCTTATCTGGCAGACACGCCGCAAAGTATTCTCTACCGTTTATATCACGACGCGCTGGATGCTTTTTTACATCCCTGTGCCACCGGCGATGCCGTGTTTACCCGGTTTCGGGAAGCCATCGACGCGGAGATGCATCAGCCATCGAACATCACCACCTCGTTCGAGACACTGCTGGGGGAAATCGCGGAGTATCATCAACAACTTTCTCAACAACTGGACGCCGGCCGCGATCGGCTGCTCGAACTCAACTCCTACCGGGCCGAAGAAGCCGATTATCTGCAACAGGCCATTCGCCGTCTGGATAACGATCCGCGACTGTCTGAATTTCTGGAGGAGGCCTGTGCCCAGTTCGGGGTCGATCTGGAGGTGCATGGCAGTGATAGCCATGTCATGCATCCCGGTGCGCACATGCTGGTGGATCACTTCCCCGGCCTGCCGGATGACGGGCTGACGCTCACCTTCTCCCGCGCCACCGCTCTGGCCCGCGAGGAGTGGCAGTTTATGAGCTGGGAACATCCGATGATTCGCGGCATCATGGATCAGGTTCTGGAAGCGCGCCAGGGCAACGCCGCGCTGGCGATTCTGCGGGCCAGCGGTCTGCCCGCCGGAACTCTGCTGCTGGAGTGCCATTTTATTCTCGAGGGCATGGCGCCCAGACGGCTGCAATTGCCGCGCTTTTTGCCCCCGACCCTGGTGCGCCGGGTGGTTGATTCCGAGGGGCGGGATCTCAGCGAGCGGTTCCCGGCCGACACACTGCGCATCCTCCCCACCGAGCTGGACAAGACCACCCGTAACCGGATCCTGCGCGCCCGTCAGGACAGCTTGCGAGACATGTTTGACCGGGCCGAAACCCTGGTGCAGGCACCGGCACGCGAAATACTCGAACAGGCCAACCGGCATATGCTGAGCCTGCTGGAGACCGATATCACCCGCCTGCAACACCTGGCCACCATCAATCCCAACGTCCGCGATGAAGAAATCCGGCAGCTTCAGGCGCAGCGGGACGCGTTGTCCCGTCACATTCTGCAGATCGAACCCACACTGGATGCCGTGCGACTATTGATCGCCGGTTAAGCCGTCATCCAAAGACCGGTATTTTTCTCGGGAAATTGACGAACGCAGTGCCGGGGTCTATAGATCACAAAGCAACCATCATGGAGAACCTGTCATGCACGTGCATCGCCGGGGTGAGCAGGGCGCGATTCCCTTTCGCAGCGGCCGTTTATTCAATATCGATACCCGCTGGTATTTTGCCTGTCGGACAGGGCTGGACAAGGGCCCCTACGATAGTCGCGATGAAGCCGAAGCCGCCCTGTCCCTCTTTATCCGGGACATGAACACCCGGGATCAACGCCTGTATGACTGAAATAACGTATCGCTCAGGCCGGACTGTCGGCACGCGCCGCCAGCAACTCGGTAACGGGGCCATGCGCCAGCCAGCGTCGAAATTCCGCAACGCTGACAGGCCGGCAGATGTAATAGCCCTGGGCAAGATCGCAACGCAATATTTCGAGCAATTCATAGGCGTCCTGCGCCTCGACACCTTCGGCAATCACCCGCCGTCCCATGTTATGCGCCAGATCGATGGTCGTGCGGACAATCACCGCGTCATTATCATCGCGGCTCATATCCCGCACAAACGATTTGTCGATTTTGATCTCATCGGCCGGAATCTGCTTGAGATAGGCCAGTGACGAATAACCGGTACCAAAATCATCAATCGCCAGGCTGACGCCCATTTCATGCAATTGCTCAATCACCACGCGCATCCCATGTGAATCGGTCATCACACTGTTTTCGGTAATCTCCAGCATCAACCGGGCCGGATTAATCCGGTAGCGCTCGATCAGTTCGCGCAATTTTTCAGGCAATAGGGCATCCTGGATATCATGAATGGAAAGGTTCACGCTCATGCGTAAATCCAGTCCTTCCTTTTGCCATTCGGCCATTTGCTGTAGTGCAGTGCGCAAAATGTACTGGGATAACGGTCGCATCAGGTTCGACTGCACCGCCAGGGGAATAAACTCATCCGGCATCACCAGTCCCAGCTCCGGATGCTGCCAGCGGGCCAGGGCTTCCACCCCCCAGACCTTCTTGTGCTGCATATCGATAATCGGCTGGTAGTGCAGCGTAATCTGCCGGTTATCCATGGCATCACGCAGATTACACAACATGCTCAGACGCTGGGTGGTGTATTGATCCTCGCTCGCGTCGTAAAACGCATAACCGGACCCGCTCTCCTTGGCCATGTACATGGCCACGTCGGCATGCTGAATCAGCATATCCGCCGAGGGACCATCCTCGGGATAACAGGCCAGACCGATACTGATACCAATCGGTATCTGGCGACGGTCGATTCGAAACGGGTCCTGCATAAAACGGACGATATTCTGCGCCACCACTTCTGCTGTCTTATCATTTGCGCCCGGCAACAACACCGCAAACTCATCCCCGCCAAGGCGAACGAAGGTATCCGTCACCCGCAACACTTTCTTGATCCGGGTCGCGACATGCTGAATCAGCCTGTCACCGGCCTGGTGTCCCATCGAATCGTTAACTTCCTTGAACTGGTTCAGATCCATCATCAGTACCACGAACTCGAAGTGAGCTGACGAGCTGTCCTTGATCAGACCTTCAATCTTCTCATACAGGAAATTGCGGTTGGGTAATCCGGTCAGGTGATCATGATAGGCGTAATGGAGTTCCAGCGCGGAAATACGCCGGATGTATTCAATACTGGAAAGACTGCTACGGGTGATTAACAGCACGAACAGGCTGCCGCCCAGAAAGACCATTGCCACAAGAATTTCCGCAATGCCAGGGACAGCCTGACGGCTCAGCATCGTCAACTGGGCAATATAGCCGGCAATAAACAAGACCAGCAAAATAAAAATGAAATTCCAGGTCAGGTCGGTGCATTCCTTTTCCTGACAAATTTTCCTGACCGGACGCAACGAGGAGAGCAGTAATACCAGGCCAACCACCACGAGGGACATCGTTATGTACTTCAGCACCATAACCCCACCTAAAAGTATTCCGTCCCGCTAACAGGGAACAAATATAATAATTATTCTGTTTAATCCGACTTGGGTCGAACCGGGCTGGCGTGCTCAAAAAGTCACCATCGCCCATGCTGGAAAGTCGATTCAGCAATGCTATGAATTTACGTGATTTAGAATCATTCAAAAAATAATATCCATAGACGCTGTATCAATTATTGTTACTGCTCTGCAGAATAAATACAAGGGCGGCATAATAGAATCAACAAAGACGGAGTCGAGTCAAGTAGCCAATGCGCCAGATTGGTGCTGGAATCATATTTATTAGCCCGAGCAAACCGGCGCCTGGACAAAAAATAGTCACCCCGAGAGGGACATAATGGAAGAATTCGGAGTTGAGTAGAAAAGCAGGTGTGGGGTGTCCACAAAGTTGTTAAGCCTGTGAGAGACGTTAAGCTAAGCGTCCCGGTTACAAGATTCGACATCCAGTATGTGGACAAATTAGCAAATCTGGAACTGGCGCCTCTATACACAAAGTTGATGACTGGTCAATTCAGACTCCCTCATCCGTAATCGCTGAATATCTATACATCTACCTGTTTTTTCATTCAACTCAAGCAGTGCAGCGTGAAGTGTACCTTCACCATGGGCAACAGTTAATGAGACAGACTCCTTGTCAATCAAACGCCTCATGGACTGATTAATATCCATCCCAACAACAGAATTATAACACCCGGTCATGCCGACATCGGTGAGGTAGCCTGTCCCCCTGGGAAGCACACATTCATCAGCAGTTGGAACATGCGTGTGCGTGCCAATAACCGCAGATACTCGCCCATCCAGGTACCATCCCATGGCAATCTTCTCGCTTGCCACTTCTGCGTGCACATCAACAACAACACAACTCACATCTGATGGTTTGTTTGCCAATGCATCATCTGCAGCCTTGAAAAGGCATGATAACGATGAGGGCATAAAGAGGTTACCCAGAAGGTTAAGTATTCCAATTTTAGCTCGACTTTTAGTAGTAACTACATGCCAGCCACTACCCGGAGTTCCAACGGGATAATTATAAGGCCTGAGCAAACGAGGTTCGGTAACGATATAATTAATTACTTCTGATTTATCCCATGCGTGGTTACCATTTGTCAAAACATCAACACCAAGGGAGAACAGCTCCTCAGCCGTTTCAGACGTGACACCCTTACCATCCGCTATGTTTTCAGCATTAGCGATGACAAGATCGATCGGGTAACTGGAATGTAAACAAGGAAGCGCAGAAGCTATGGCCCGTTTGCCTGGCTCGCCGACAACATCACCGATAAATAACACAAGCATATGAAGAGCCCTTAACGCACTATAAGACCTCAAGTTGTAGAACCCGAAGCAGAGTCAAAACAGCATATCCTTGCAATACAACTTGAAAATAACCAGTTATCGATGACTTACAGGTAGATCTTACTATTAGCTCAGCCACTACCGCACAAAATCTGTATTAATACGTGCATTGAGCGTAAGTGGCTGGCTGCTCAGCTTGTGATAGAGGTTGTGAATGTATTACCGAAAGCTAAGCGGAACTCCCTCCCTTATGGTGTTGCTCGCGCAGGCTATGGCTCATATGCTTGCCTATAAGCGACAGGAGTCTTATACCCTCTTGCGTGCCAGGATCTTTGGCGACACGCACCATGCAACCAAACCCACCTGTTGCGGGTGGCGCAGCGGATATTTCCTGGCTCGTCGCATGAATCGCCTCTGAAAGGGCAATGAGCAAATTCTGACTTTCAGGCTTGTCAAGGACCTGGAGTAGGCGCATCAGACCTTCATTACGTGTCAGTCGATCTAGAAGCGTTAACCCCTCACTCATTGTACCAGCTATACGTGTGACAATTTCATCAGACATTGCATCACGAGCTGCTGATACGAGGTTGGCGATTTCAACCAACCCTTCAATGTCATTCCGATCAAGATTGTCTAAAGTTGCTTCATTTTCAGTAGTCATAATATCTGCTTCCTTAGAGTAATCCGCGGACACTGGACCAGTACATCTGGTTATAGGCCATTTTAAACCAGTGCATCGGTTTGGATGATGGCTTCAGATCAGGCGGGTTTTTATAGTCAAACATTGCATGAGTCGCACTGTCATGCCCGGTCTCAATGAAACAGTAAACTTTCCCGTCATAATCTCTTACAGGAATGCCGATTTTGATAATTGAAGCAATATTCTCGGCAACAACCTCTGCTTCGAAATGAGCCGCGGACCCGGTCTTGCTGACAGGCAGGTTCGTCGTATCACCCAACACATAAACATTGTCATAGCCTTCCATTGTCAGCCTGTGCCTGTCTGTTGGTATCCAACCACCTGTTCCAAGGTTGTTTTTCTCAACAACCTCCATGCCGGTGTGCGGAGGAATTGCGATCAACATGTCATACTTGGTTTCGGTTCCTTCCTCGCTTCTGACCACCTTGTTCTCCGGATCAACCTCTTTAACATTGAACAGAGTTTCATATTCAATTCCCATCCTGTCGAATTCAGGTTTTGCCCATGTGGCCACATTGGCGATCGTATGAATTCTGCCAATCGGATAGTGGTATTTGATCTTGATTTTGTCGCGTATACCTTTTGCAGTAAAGTAATCATGCAGTGCGAACACGAGTTCAACAGGAGCAATGGGACATTTATGAGGCACGCCAACCGCAACTGCTATTGTTCCTTCCTCAATTTCACGCAGCCGCTTGAACATCTTGACTGCGCCGGCTTCAGAATAAAAAGTATCCGCACCTTCGGACATACCAGGAATCTGCTCTGGAGCAATGCGCGAACCTGTCGCAATTACCAGCATGTCATACTCATGTGTTTTTCCACTCTTTGTAATTACCTTGTTATTATCGAGCTGGAACTCTTCTGCAGGATCCACATGGAAATCGATACCAGGCTCGAGAAGGCTCTGCTGGTCCCTATACAGCTGGTCTGGTGTCATCTGCCCAAATGCCACATATAAAAGACCAGGCTGGTACATGTGCTTATCCGATGCTGAAAGCATCGTTAATTTAACTTTACGACTTCGAATTTCGGAGGCCAAGCGTCGCGCCAGATTATTAGCCAGAATGGTACCACCTGTGCCACCGCCAACAATTAGAATTCTCATTGCATTCTCCTATCCAAACTTGAACCAGGCTATTGTTACTGCTGGTCAGGGTTTACCATTCAGACACAACAGACAACACCTGTTATTTCATTTTGCGAATAAAAATATGCCAAACGCCGTCGATCTTCTCACTGCTGACAAGCTCATGACCGACCTTGTTAACCCATTCTGGCACATCATTACCAGAACCTTCGTCAGTTGATAATAACTCCAGTGTCTCGCCAACTTCCGCTTGTTTCATATGTGTGATCAGCTCCATAAGAGGCCCTGGGCAAAACGTATCTCTTGCATCGATTACTTTATTAGTATCACTCATCATTAATACCTCATTTAATTGCCATTACTGGGCGCATATATTAGAATGTAACCATATGCCCTTCTTCGGCATCACTCAAAAAGCGTGTAAGTCCGGTTGGTGGGCCAAGCTCAGGCTCAAGATCTTCACCGGTAATTTCCATCAAATCGAGCGCCATCGAGCAAGGCAATAGCTTCGCATCACCCAGCTCTACTGCTTGCTGGAACAGTTGTTTGAAAGGCGGGACGCCTTTTTTCGACATAAGTTCACCAAGCTCGCCTTCAACAGGAGCGGCTTCACTATAGTGCTTCGTAAAGTATGGCAAAGCGTTCATGGACAGAAATACTACGACTTCATCACCAGACGCAGCGGCAACAGATGCAAACATTGCAGCCATTTGCATTTTTTCGTGCGTCCCAGTGACACACACTATATTAAGCTTTGACATTTTGTCTCCATATCCTCTAATTAATCGATCTACATCAAAACGTTGAATTAACTATTGAACTCGGTATCAGTTTCAAGAGATAGCCGTGATAATCATTTTTTGTTCCAGGAGAACTGCTTGATCAGCATTACAAGAATACTGTCCAGGATATAACCGACGAGACCGATTACGAGTATAACTCCCATAAGATTCGGGTAATTCATGCTCTCTCGTGCATCCTGTATTGCGTACCCAAATCCGGAGGTCACACCCAGGAATTCGGCGGGGATAATTACGATCCACGCAACACCCAGTGCGAGTCGAATACCAGTAAAAATATCAAAAGCAATCGCCGGAAAAATAATTGTTTTTAGAATATGCAGCGGATTCGCGCCAAGATTTTTAGCCACTTTAAACCAGCTTGGATCTACTTTCTGCAATCCGGCCGCAGTAGAGAACATTACCGGCCATACAGCAGCAATGGTAATCAGGAAGATAATTGCATCATTCCATGTCAAAAATGCAACTACCGCGATCGGCTCCCATGACAATGGGCTGATCATCCGCATAAACTGAAATGGAACGTTAGTAAGTTTCTGGAACGATGCTATACGTCCCATTACGATTCCAATTGGAACACCAATGGCTATAGCAAACAGCATTCCCATTCCAAGTCGATAACCACTGTTTACAAGAGCGTCAGGAATCGAACCGCTGGCCCACAGCCCAGGCAGTGCTTCGAAGGCCTGTATTATTCCGAATGACTTAAAAAAAGAATTTGACGGATCCAGCGTAATCAGAAAAATCCCTAGCCACCACAGGCCGAACAGGATAGCCAAACCAACCAGTATATTACCGAAACCACATGCCGTGCACTTGAACATGGTGCACATCTGACAATACATAACATAGAATCGATCGTCTCGGGGCTTCACTGTTGCCGCTCCATCATTACCTACCGATAAAACATCATTATCATTCATCGTTTTACATCTCCACGCTGTGCGGTTAAATAATCACGCACAAAACCGATAACCTAACGTACTCTCTGCTTTATATTCTCTGGTAGTGATTATAAATATTCGAACATCACTACCATTTAACATACACCACCTCTGTGCCAACTGAATTTCTTGATAAGCATGGCCAGAGTTGTATCCAGAACATAACCAATCGCACCAATCGATAGAACGATAGCGGTAAGATGATCGTACGATAATGTTTCACGCGCGTCTTGAATCGCATAACCAAGACCGGATGTGACGCCAAGATATTCCGCTGGCACCAGAACGATCCATGCAACGCCAAGCGCAAGTCTCAGACCAGATAGAATATCAAAGGTAATCGCCGGTAAAATGATCCTGGTAACCATATGTACAGGTCCTGCACCAAGATTACGGGCAACCTTGAACCATGCAGGATCGACCTTCGCCAGACCTGCCGCGGTAGAGAACATAATTGGCCAGACTGAAGCCATGGCTATAAGAAAAACGATCGCCCCGTACCAGGTTGAAAATACAAAAACGGCAATCGGGCTCCATGCGAGTGGGCTTACCATACGCAACAACTGAAAAGGCGAATTCGACAGTTGATTAAACCGCCTGAATTGCCCAATAAGGATTCCAACAGGAATACCGATAATTATTGCAATTCCGAGACCTACAAAGAGACGATTCAAGCTGACAGTAGTCGCACTTTGCAGCTTCCCGATTTCCAACAACTCAGGAAATGCCTGAAGCGTCGGGATAAGTCCAAAATTTGCAAAACTGGCTGTATTCGGGTTGCTTGCAATATAATTTCCAAATAACCACCAGGCAAATGCCAGAATCGCAAACCCCCCCAGACTCCAGATGAGTTTGCTCATCATCGAACTTTTGAATATTCCGGCGAGGCCCCCCCCGCCGGATGCGGCTACTGCATTGTTCATAGACTGATTTCCTCTTCCCTTTCGAAGGGGTTACCGGTTTGCGGTACACTCGGATCATTTTTCCAGTCGGGGTATTTTTCCAGGGATTTTCTTACGTAGTCATATTGGAACAGGTCATTTGCGACATGATCACCCGTTATACCCTCCAGGAAAGCATTGTCACCTGTAACCATGGTGTTTTTTAGCTCATCCACGATCCTGACAGTCGCAGATTTGTATGGCCAACCCTGGAAGTTGATTCTATCCTGTCCCCACTGGACATTCTGGATAGCATGCGGATTTTTATAATATGCCGGATCATAGAACATCATCGCACGTTCGATAATTTCCGCCGGGAACGGCATGTATTTTTTCCCGTCACGCGAAAGCATCTGGGACATTGATTTTCTGTTTTCACCCAGATACAGCTGGGCGCGGATTATCGCGTCATGCACAGCCTGCGTCCATTCGGCCCGATCCGGATCCATTGCATCCTGTTCATGCATCGCGACAACGCAGCAAGGATGCCCTTTCCAAATATCCCCATTGAAACGCAGAATTTCACCCTGTGCACGCAGTTCACCCATGGCACAGAACGGTTCGGCAACACAGAAGCCATCAATCTGACGAGAAGCCAGGGCAGGCGGCATATCCGGTGGATTCAGAACAAGGAAATTACATTCGTCTGGTTCAAGTTTGGCGTTCTGGGGACGGATTACCGGTTTAATCCCATGTTCCTTGAGCAGCATCTGGGAAACAATATTGTGCATGGAATACCAGAATGGCATCGCAAACTGTTTACCCCCCAGGTCTTTTGGAGATTTTATTCCACTGTCCTTATGTACCACCATCGCTGAACCATTAGTATGATCCCATGCTGTCACCTTGACCGGGTAGTTATTGTTGTACCGCATCCAGATAGGGATTGGTGCTAACAAATGAGTCAGATTGAAACGATGTGATGAGAAGGCCTCTACAAGTGGAGACCAGCCGCGAATCAAAGTCGGAGGCGCGGATTCGATTCCAGCGTCCTTGAAGAACCCCATCTCATGGGCCACAAGCAATGCGGCGGCGTCGGTAATCGGGATATAACCAATTTTCACCACCGGGTCGAATTTTTTATCTTTCTGTGCGAATGCCGATGAGAGCGGCCCCATCGCCCCAAGCCCGGCTACAGCGGCACTGGCTTGCAACAAGGTACGGCGCGTAATACCGGTGCCAAGTCCTTTTGTAAATCTCGAGTCACATTCAATTGTAGGCTCTGAGGTTTCAAAGCCTTCACCGTATTTTTTGTAATCGAGTTTCTCACCAACGATTTTGTTATTATGTCGATTTGTTCTATTTTTGCTCATTGCGTCTCTCCTGATGGTGCTTACCTTTGAGGTATCCCAGATTTACACACTTGCCCATATACGACGCAGGCTAAAAGGCTTACTGGGAGGCTGCTACAGCCGTATTTACAGCATGGACATCCGCGGCCGATTCGAATGTAGACATCAGTCTCCCGCGAAGCTCTTGAACTGCGGGGTCCTGACGTTCTCTCGGGTCAGGTAAGTCAATATCGAGTTCGTGAACGATATTACCTGGTGTGCCAGCCATAATTACAGCTTTGTCTGCCATAATTACAGCCTCATCAATATCGTGTGTAACCATGACGATATTAAATCCGAACTTTTTTGCTAATGAACGAACATCTCGTTGAAGCGAAGCGCGTGTAAATGCATCAAGAGCTGAAAACGGCTCATCCAATAATAGAATCTCAGGCTCCATAACCAGGGAACGCGCCAGAGCAACACGCTGCTGCTGACCTCCAGATAGATCCTGGACATTTGATTCTGAAAAGTTCTGAAGCTCGACAAGCTCTATTGCCTCGTCAACACGCTTGCTAATTTCATCTTTTGACCATCGACCAAACGTCAAACCTACTCCTACGTTTTGTGATACTGTCATCCAGGGAAATAAATGCGGGGACTGAAACATCATGACCCAGCGTGGTGATGGTTTTTGTATGGGTGATCCGTCGAACAGGACTTGACCTTCTGTAGGCTTCAATACTCCAGCCAGAATGTGCAAAAGTGTAGACTTCCCGCAACCTGACCGCCCGATTATCGCCAATGCCTCGCCAGGAGGTGACACCAGGTCAACCTTGTTAAACGTGACAGGACTCTTGGGCGTATAGCGGTGAGTCAAGCTATCTATTTTGATTTCAGTACCGCGTATTGACATCGATTTTACCTCTAACTTTCGCCCTGTTTTGCGAGGGCATATGGCGATCAGGGACAGTATAAAAATCAGTCAGATTCATTAACTTCATTTTCTATTATTCAGAACATAAAATTTTCGACTGGCATATAATCCCTGGTGTCAGGCGCTGTTAAATCTTTTTTCCAGTTCTTCCATTCGTTCAGCCAGCTCGTTCTCATTAAGCAGGCCACGCTTGATCATGGAATGCGCAAGAGCAAGAAGCTGTCGCTCAGGAAACGGCACATCTTCATAGATGGTCTCGGACAGCTCATCTTCCTCGGTGCGACGCTCAAGAGAGGGTAAAGCACATGAATCGAGATCAACCTCATCGTATGGCTTCACACATGAATCAGCAGCAAGCAAGTCGCAGGTAGTTTCAAGAGTAATCTTCCAGGGCGGATCGGGGTTAGTTACACCATACTCCGTTGAAAGCTCTTCCCAGTATCGGCCATTCTCCTGAATTTTTTGCAACAAGGAAATTGGTGTGATATCTACTACATAGTCATCACTTCTGTTGTCGTTAGTTGCACTCATGGCTTGACCCTCATATCTCTTACAATTAGTGATCGTGATGTACCGGGTTAATTGCTTTACGAACAGGTCGCTGGGCATTTGACGTAACACCCGGTTTAGGTACTGCAACACCAATCAGACAGTCACGCGTGACAATTTCAGCCAGTTGGTCTTCAGTCCATCCATCTGTACCTTCCGGTCGCTCCGGCATGACGATATAACGTGTTTTCTGATTGGAGTCTGCGACGCGAACCTCAACATCTTCAGGCAATTGCAATCCGAACTCTGCCAGAACCTGTCGAGGCCAGCGAACCAGTCGGCGACGATAATTCGGTGTACGATACCATTCCGGAGATTGGCCAAGAATTGGACGTGGATAGCAAGAACATAAAGTACAAACTACAACATGTTTTAATTTAGGAGTATCAACCAGAACTCGCAGGTTACAGTAGTCACTCGGTGTTCCGAACTGGGTCGGCGGGCTGGTAACCCAGTCAACGCCTACGGCTTTACTTGCTTCAACGCCATCTTCTTCACAGAGCTTTTTGTATTCAGGATCGAGCCATGCCTTGGCTACAAGCCGTGCTGCAGGCAGTGGGCCCAGAGTATGTACATACTCTGTCCATACCCGATGATCCTCAGCTGAAAACAGGCCTTTCTCTATTGCCAGCTCTCTCACTGCCGCCTCAAGAATCTCAAAGTCGCTGACTTCTTCGACCATAGGAGCCGGCTTGTGGACGTGGCCATGATTATGTTCATGATCTGACATCTGTATTTCCTCTCAATCTATAATAATATTTTCAGTGTTAGACAGCTTCCAGGTAGTGTTCAGGAAACTCAGTCTCCAGTGCATCATTGGAATATGTTTCGCTGTATTCAGGCCACAGATCTTTCTGCATAAATTTGACACTATAGAACCACTCTGGAGTGTCTTCATTACCAAACGCCTCATCTTCGGCCGCCGGGCTCTCATACACCAGTCTTGTGACCACACCTTCTGCACCACGTGTATAAGTCATAGTACGCGTATAAAAGATATCGGGAAGATCCTTGATCCGCACCCGATCGCCTTCTTTGAATTTAGGTTTTCCTGCCTTACCTTTGAAGCATTGCGGATCACCAATGCCATAGGCCATCTTCGCATGATGCTCTAGATCGTAAACCGGTTTAGACATGACGATTTCTCACCTCTTCAATTTTATTGACCAGCTCTGTAAGAGTTACGAATTGTTTGTCGACCAGGATTCGTGCTGCTGTCAGAAGCCAACGACCATAATATGGCAGACCTAGATACTGCGTCTGACCTACGTCAACATTTTGTTTGCGACGACGTTCTTCTGCGGTCCATACACCTCTCCAGGCCAGGCATTCGCAGGTCGCGAAGGTATTTAATTCCCACTGCTCTTCTTCTTTTTCTTCCCATACAATGGGAACATCAGGTTCGCCACCTACATCATGTGGTGTCCGCGTATAAGCGCGAAATAATGTATGGTCGATCTCGTCCGGGGAAGGCGCATGCGTCTGTTTATGCAAGGCCGGTTGCATCAGGCCGACAACGTTTATGTGCCGAAGAACCTCATCTCTAGTTGACGATGACATTGTTATTACTCCTCTTTTGATTGCGAGCAATCTCGCTTTCGCTCATACTGTATCGAGTTTACTTGCCTTCTAACTATCATTACTTATGACCACTTCATAAATTACAACTTAATTTATAACTCTCTTTCTAAAACTATGAATCAACCTCTAACAGTTTGCCAAGACTAATTTCCGATGGCATTGATAAGCGATAACTATATCCTGCAGTGTTAATTCTCTATGTAATATTAATGCTTGCTTAAATACTCTACTATATACCGACATCTAGACTTTTTTAGCCAGATACGTGTAATAGTTGCAGGCGGCAAAGAATGTTCCATTATCCATCGCCTTATTCTGTTCCTTGAGCCATATATCAACGGTCTGCTCTGACAACATTCCAGAATTCTTTACATAGGGAGCATAGGTTTCCGCAAATGTTTTGAAATAACTGCCCTGGCCGATTTCTACAACCGCATCACCCCAGGCATCTGTTAACACCAGTTCAAACTGCGGAAGCAACCTGGGCAAATCGCACATTATCCTTGGATTATTGAACGTTGTGTTTGACAGCGCTGCATCCATCCTGTTTCCGAATGAATGATCAGGAAACGCATAAGTTAACGATGAATAGTCACCATCGAATATGGCGATAACGCCACCTTTTTTTGTAACGCGCGCCATCTCTGCAAGAATTTTTGCTGGTTCTGTTACATGACTTATTACTGTATGACAGATAACAATATCGAACTCACTATCTTCGAAATCCAGCTTGTGCGCATCGCCCAGGCGGAACTCCAGACTATCAGTCACTTTTTCCTGATCGGCGAATTTAGTCGCCGCGTCTATAAATGATTTACAATGGTCTACACCTATGCCTCTCGCACTAAACGCATGTCTCTGTGCGAGCTTCCGCAAAATTATGCCAGTTCCACAACCGACTTCCAGAATTTTCCCTGCATCCGGGATTTCAATTCTATTTACATACTTTTCGAACAAGTCAGAGAACGTATTTACCTGTGCACGACTTTCCAGTCGCTCGATAAGACGCTCATGTGCCAACTCGTCTAACTCGTTCACAAATCTATGCGGATCCGGCACTATTTCTTCCTCTATCAAACTTTAATGTTATGACGACCATTAAATCTGCGTTTCCGCTATATAATCACCATGATTTATATGGCAGAAATTTTCCATTCATTGTTACTACGACTCGATCGCCTTTTGGATCTTCCTGTTTTTCAATATTCATTGAAAAATCAATTGCACTCATTATTCCATCACCAAAATTGTCTTTGATGATTTCTTTTATGGTTTCCCCGTATACACCGACAATCTCATACCATCTGTAAATCACAGGATCGGTGGGTACACTCTGCTCCCATGATTTGTAGGGATACTGTTGCAATGCCTCAGAAACCTCGCTTCCCAGCTCCAGAAACTCTGCCACGGCATCTGCATTCTCTTTCTCAAGATGATTCATTCCAAGGCATGCTGAACAGGTAAACTCGGGCGACAAACCTGCAGCTTTACCAACCTGCTCCCATTTGACTCCCTTCTCATGCTTTGCTTGCAAAATTACCTGTTTCATTGTTTCTTTATTCATCTTTACATCCACTTTTTCTGTCTGGATTCTCGCTATATTGACCCTGTATTAATTGCCCGAGCCAAAAGACACATTGACCTTTTGACCCGGGCTATACTCAGACCTTTTATCAAGACAGACTCATTGCCAGAAACAGACCACCGGTCAGAAAAGCTGCAATTCCACTCACCCGTGCTGCAATACTGCGCATTGTTTCAGAATGTTTGGCAAGCTTCTCCAGGCCCAGCGTACCACCAGCAATGATCATGTATTGAATTGCTGCGAATCCAATCAGGTACGATACCAACGGGGTCATCTCCGCGCCAATTATCGACTCACCATAGGCATAGCCATGCAGAACTCCACTAACTGCAAATACACCGCTCAAGACTATGGCTCCAAGATAATTCTTGCTTAATGCCAGAACAGCGCCAACAAGCACCGTTACTGCAACCAGCATTTCAGACATCGGAATATTCGCTGCCCCCAGGTGCAATGCCGTACCACCCACAGTTGCCCCAACAAATGCCAGTGGCACGACATATCGTGCCGCGCCTTTCAGGGCACACGACAGAAGTATCGCTACCACCAGGAATGCAAAATGATCCAGACCAATGATGGGGTGACCCACGCCTGAAAGCAGCCCCTGGCCTAATGTTTCAGGCGTTGCTCCACCCATTGGATGATGAGCGAATGCCGGTGAAGAGGCGATTAAAAGCATTCCGCCTGCTACAGACATCTTTGCGCGCAAAGAATTTTTAACAACATTATTTTCAATGCTCATAACAATTTCCCTCACAGTTTACTTCTTTGTTACCCGAGATCATTTAAGCGGTGTAATTCATTCAGTTTCTCAATCACTGTTTGAAACCAAGTGAAATTAATTATCTTCGGCTTACCACCTGTTGATATTTTCCGCTCCTGCCTGCGCCTGAATATCAGGCCGTACTTATATTAAAGTTTTCTAATCTGTTTAAATTGGAGTTTGTTTGACCGGTTTTTGCATCAATGCCTAAATTCAAGCTCGCAACGCGGTCTACAGAACTCTTCCTTGCAACTGACTATGTACGATGCGATGATAGTTTTCCAAGATTTAATTCCGATGAGCCCTATAGGAGTATGTTATGGCTCGTAACAACATTTTTCCCCGCTCCGTCCACTATCTTCTTGCCGTCGCCGAGCATCAGAGTTTCACTCGCGCCGCAGAAGCGCTGTATGTCTCTCAGCCGTCTTTATCTCAGCAAATCAAGCAACTGGAAGACCTGTTAAATATCCAGTTGCTCGACCGTTCTGGCCGCAGTGTTCGTCTAACCCCGGCGGGCGAGGTATATTTGCACCATGCGCGTCGTGCTTTGAAAGAGCTGGATGCGGCCAAACGGGCTATTCATGAACTCAAAGATCTGAGCCGCGGCAGCCTGCGTATTGCCATGACTCCCATTACTGATTATCTGGCTATTCCCCTGCTGGTTAACTTCAATACGCTTTACCCCGGTATCACAGTAACCACACTCGAAATGCCACAAAATGACATGAAAGATGCTCTGGTTGGCGATCATGTTGATATCGGAATCGCGCTTAGCAGCACGCTCACGACCGAGGGATATCCTGGAATAACGGACAGTGAAACCTTATTTAGTGAAACACTCAGTCTCGTATTCGGTAAAAATCACCCCCTGGCCGGACAAAAGGGTCCGATCAGTAAACACGCACTTGAAGAGGAACCTTTAGTCCTGTTCAATACCAATTACGCCCTGCGCTCGCATATTGACCACTATTGTCTTGAACAGGGCATATCCCCGCATATCGCCGTGGAAGCTACGTCTCTGAGTGTGATTATTGAGATGGTACGGCTGGGAAAGATCGCCACTATTCTGCCAGACACAATCGCATGTCATCAGCACGGCCTCTACTCACTCTCCCTGCTACCTGAGTTGCCACATCATACAATCAGTCTTATATATCGTAAGGATATTAATAAAAGTCCCGCCTGCCTGGCTTTCGAGGAACTGGCTGGCGAATGGTCGGCCACACGCTGCGAACTTCATCCCAGTCATCGCCTGCGTCCCTGTCCACTGACCGACGCCTGTGCTGAAGATGAAGAGAAATTTCCTCCTGATGTCAGTATAGATGGAGCTGACACCCCACTTGAAGACATCGAAACCGATATCGTGTAACTCAATCAAGAGGAACAATTACAGAGTTAGAAAATAAAAAAATGTCGGGACAAATATCACTTGCCAGAATATTTGTCACCGACTCAAGAGGAGAACTTTGCGACAAATACCACTTCAAAATATTTGTCGCCGCCTTTTCTGACTAAGCACGAATCAGAACTTCATTTCCCCCCATACCCACAACTTATCAGTATCAACTTTGCCAGCCGCGGCGTCACCGGCGGAATACGAACCATACTTGATACCCCCGGTATAGACTTTCCCGAACTTTCTGGCATACAGAATATTAATTTCATCGCCGAGGTCATCAATTGTTGCTGTGGATTCGTCAGCACTGAAGTCATGATAAACAGCAAGCCATTTACCACCGGCAAACTTGCCGCCCAGACTGACATATAGATCAACCAGCCCCTGATTAGGAGTCGCTAAGAACTGGTCAGTCCAGCCGTTGAAGAGATGCACAGTCGCCAGAGGCGTCGAAAAACCATATGTACCATCATCCGAACCCAGGAGTTCATAACCCAGCTTGGCTGTCATCCCCGAGAATTTCATCGCACCTTCGGCCAGAATATAGTCAGCATCGCTCTTGGTCGCTCCTGATTCAGACTCCTGAGAAGCATACTCCAGACTATAAGAATACTGATCGTTCGCACCGGTGCTGCCGATAAGACGCAGACCATAGGTATCCAGTGCATTATTAGTATTGTTATCAATCTCCAGCAGGTATGCATAACCGCTTAACGTCCCGAAGGAGGATTTGTATGAAACATTCAGAAGATTATCCTTCGAATCTACATCGACGGCCTCGGCAAAAATCCGATTGCGTTTAGAGATATATGAATAATCGACTTTAAGATTGTCCGCCGGTGAGACAGAGACTCTGAGGCCGTCATATGTCTGTCTGTCCTGTCGCCACCCAACATGACCAACGAACCGCTGGTTATCATATGTAATTACCTGGCGGCCATATTTGACCTCGGTCATACCTGAAGAATATTTGATAAAACCCTGATCCACTTCAGTCACTTCCGGGTCCGCAATTACTGAATACACGCCGGGATTGAAGCCTGTTAATGGCATAGAATATTCGTCTTCACCACCAACAATTCTGACATCTTCCATGCCAAGCGTTGCAGAAAAACCTTTATATTCACCTGTTGCGTAGCTGATACGACTCCTTAACGTCATTGCCGACGCATCCTGGAGACTATTATCTTGTTCAACGGACTCATAACGCAGACGCATATCAACACTCGACTTCCCGCTCGTTATTGCGTCAGTGATATTGTCCGCCGCAAGAGAAACGTCGAAACACATTGCGGTGGATAACAATGCTATTGAGACTTTAGTTTTCATAGTTAACTCCCATGATTATTCTTATGCTATCCGACTTGAAGGCAGATTATTTTCTTTTCCAGAAAACAGAATACTTCGCAACGACATTTCTGAAACAAACTAGAATATTTACATCGATATATACCCTGAAGTCTCTGATAGTCATATAATTTATATAGTTAGCAACATCAATAAACAGTCGCACATAACTGACGCGTAAACAGAATACAAATTACGTCCAATTGACATACACCTGCGGCTGTCAGGAGCAACTATGTATGAAAGCTCTTTTTTTTACCAAGACTTAATTCCGATAGGACTTATAGGAATTTGCTATGCCTTGTTGATAATAAAATTATAATATGCTTGTGCTCATACAAACCATGCGAGGCACTATTTCACAGGCATTTGACTATGGAGATATTAAAGCTACTCAAAAATCATGCTGATTCGAAGACTATATACGACCAGTTCATTGTCAACAGGACTGTCAATGGTATCGAATCCACTGTTTTTCAGCCACTGCACTGATGGAGTGAGTGCAAGTGCATTGCTCAACCCAAACCTGTAATAGACTTCCGACTGCGTTATATCGCCCTTTGTATTAACCACCTCATCAGATACACCGGTATAACCTGCTGCAATACCCAAAGTGGCATCTCCCAGATGTTTCTCAAATGCCATACTTGCAAACGATGTTGCTTCCGAAACATCTTCGTTCGCAATTCCCAGACGGAAATTCAGCCCATAATTATCACGAATATAATCCCCGCTGAGGTAAATGCCTGAATTATCGTCAACTTGTCCGGAACCATCCACATAGTCATTGTCAGCCGTATTTTGCCAAAACCCAAGCCGCCATATGCCGTATGCGGTTTGGCGATACAGCTCCACCCCGGCAAATACGCCCTTACCCTTGGCCCCCACGTCGACTAACTCTGAATAGGATCTTCCCGGATTATCAGCCATTCCATGCGAACCAGTGACAAGGAGATTCAGTCCGTAAGGTGCCAGGCCTTGATGTACATGCATGCACCCGCCCAGGGTATAATCCGGGAAAGCGATGGTTGGATTATTAACAAATGCATTACCCAGAAACTGAGATGTTTCATCATTGGCAATTTCGCTGTTGTCCAGCCTGCAGTCCGGATCGAGAAGCCCGACGGTTAAAATATTTTGACCGATTCGTTGTGTATAGTGTATTTCGGATACCTGCAGACGCCCTTTTCCCTGGCCGTCCAGTGCTGATCCTGCATCGCCATTGACTTCCTCAACCAATGAACTGACTCCTCCCTCCCTGGGACTGATATTTCCTTCCACATATGTCAGTAATTTGCCCGGCCCCATCGGCACTTCGGCCGTCAAGTCAACGGACAACAATCCTTCGTCTTCCAGACGTGAATCGTTACTTGTCTGAAATGTAAATGTGGCACCCGCCTGGACTTCAATCCCCGACTTTTGCTCCTGAATTACGCCATGCCTGACTTGTGGCTCGTCAGCCAAAACTCCTGCCGAGAAACTACCAGCAAGCATTGCCACAACCAATGGTCTTTTAATATGCATCATACTGGAGACTGATTTTATTGTTTATTTTCCAGTTTTTCGTCCACAAGCTCGATCCAGTGGCGAACCGGTATTGGTGACACGGCGGAAAGATGTGTCAAACACCCGATATTGGCTGTGGCAATAGTTTCAGGACGACTTGCCAACAAGCTTTTCAGCTTCATGGCACGTAAGGATTTGGAAAAGGCACGTTGCAATATGGAGTAGGTGCCTGCCGCGCCACAGCACATAAACGGATAGCTAACTGGCACCAGTTTAAAACCGGCCTGCTTGAGCAATTTCTCGGTAACGCCGTTCAGCTTTTCACCATGCTGCAGGCTGCAGGACGATTGAAAGGCGATTCTTCGTACTGGTTTTTCGGGCTTGTCAGATGAACCGGTGGAAGCTTTACTGTCCCACTCCTCACCAACGACTTCCGCAATATCCCGTGTCAGCATGGAAATCCGACGGGCTTTTTCGCGATACAGGGGATCATCTTTCAGTAATTCACCATATTCCCTGAATTGCATCCCGCATCCACTGGCTGTCAGGACGATAGCCTCTGCGCCCTGTTCAATGTGCGGCCATATCGCATCAATATTCTTGCGCATGAAATCACGCGCTTCTTCTGTTTCAGCCATGTGCTGACTCAAAGCACCGCAACACCCCTCTGCCGTCGGTATCAACTCAATACCAAACCTGTCCAGGACACGTGCCGCGGCGGCATTGATATCCGGCGCCAGCGCCGGCTGCACACAGCCCTGCCAAATCAGCATCTTGCGAGGACGCTCCTGCCTGGGCCAGAAACCCGCTTTGCGTTGTTCGGGGACCATACTGCGCAACTCGCCAGGCAGGATCCGCCGAAATGTCTGCCCAAGTCGCAGCAGCGTACTGAACCCGCGACGATGCGCGACAACCGACCGCAACATCCGCCGCATGAGGCGCTCCTTGAACGGCCTTGGCACCTCTTTTTCCACCAGTTCCCGGCCGATGTCCAGCAATCGCCCGTAATGCACGTCTTGAGGGCAACTGGTTTCACAGGAACGGCAGGTCAGGCAGCGATCAAGATGCAGTTGCAGATTTTGTTCCAGCGTTCGACCTTCGAGGGTTTTCAGCGTATAGGCGGGTGGCAGTAAATCCAGTCCTGGTTCCTTGCCTTCCAGAAACTGTTTGATGAGATAAATACGGCCTCTCGGCCCATCCCATTCATCATTCGTCAGCCGGAATGTCGGACAGGTAAATGTACACTGACCGCACTGTACACAGGGCATCAGCAACGATTCCGCTTCCTGCCCCAGTTCGGTCTTCTTATATGCTTCAGCCAGCTCGACTTTCATCGAGAACCTCCCGATATCCTGCTAACCAGGCACGGCCATACCGCGCACTGTTGGTTTCACCTGTTTAAACTATCTCGCAGGGCACCGAAGCAGTCCAAGATTTTATTTCGATTCTGGCTATAGGGATTTGTTATAGAGGCGCAAATCAATTGCTGTTGCCGAAAACCGGCAATAATATCAGGTAAATGAATAAGTACCAGTAAATCAGTAAATTAGCAATTAGAGTAACCTGCCCTCTATCACAGGAATCACCTGCCCACCAACGAATACGATATCGGCGTTGGCCTTTTTTTGCCCTTTTAACAGGATTCGTGAGGGACGCTGGAGTGCGTGCCCCTGCTCGATGCGTAATGAAAACTGCCCGCCACTGCCTGTTTTATGCTCCAGCAGATAAGCGCCGAGAAAAGCGGCCCCATTGCCCGTTGCGGGATCCTCACGTACGCCATGTGCCTCGAAGAAAAAACGCACAGACAAATCACTATCGGGATCCTGCGTCTCGCTGCAAAACAGATATGTCAGAGGTGGAAAGCCCTGTGCAGCCAACGGCGCGTACGCCTCAAGGTTCAGCCTGGCTCGCTGCAGGGCCGAAAAATCCCGCAGCGGGACAATCATGGCCGAGGTACCGGCAGAAACCTGCTGGATTGGCGTTGTATCATCGATGTCCTGCGGAGCCAGACCAAGGGCCGCCGCCATCTGTTCGGTGTTAACGGACTTGCCAAGTGACATGGATGGCGCCCTGAACCAGGCAATCTCATCACCTGATTCACTCGTCTTAAATGTCACTGTCACTGTCCCGATTGACAGCTCAAGAGGTACTTCTATTGCAGCATTTGCCATAACATATTGTTTCAGCACCCAGGCCGTTCCCAGAACCGGGTGTCCGGCAAAGTCAATTTCCCGTGCCGGAGTAAAAATCCGCACCGTATAGCTTCCGTTGTCGTTCAATCCAGGACTGACAAAGGTTGTTTCAGAGTAATTCGTCTCCGCGGCGACCCGCTGCATGGTCTCGCTAGTCGGCAACTCATCACTGACCACTACCGCCAGCTGATTGCCTGCATAAGGCTGTTCGGCAAATACATCCACAATATAAAAATGTTGTGGCATATCGAAATTCTCCCCGCTTTTGTATAACCGTTATCTTTGCACAAAACTTCACAAATGATAACTGTATAGCCTTGCACTGTTCATGACAACGCATTGTCTATCAATGCTTGTTTATCTGCTACTTTCCGGCCAGGCCAAAATCAAATACTACCCGCAACGCGGGTAGTATGATGAAAGCTCCCGGAGGGGGCTGTATCAGGGACAAGGTACGTTTCACGCCTCGTTATCCTGGTCGAAATGATGGTACGCAAGATACCTTCTACCCGGCTGGAACACTCTTACAGAGACGCAGAGTACGCGGAGAATAAACGCGTTAAGTTTCTCTGCGCCGTGGCGTCTCTGCGAGAGAAGTGCTTTTTTCCTCAGATTACAGAACGCCAGTCCCAAACAGGGATAACCACCGAAATCTCGAACACACCGACCCGCACTGAAAAACAGAGTATTGAATCGCTGGTAGATTGGAAGTGTTCAGAGAAAGGCATAGGCCCGATAAAGCGAAGTGGCATCGGGCAACACCACCGATTGCCGGACACCGCGTTGCTATGTCCGGCCTACCACTGGCTCAAATCCGGCGTATTTCATGATTCTCGGACACCGCTCAAATCAGGGATAAAGAGCTCACCACGAAGGCACGAAGAACATGAAGTGACAAATCCATTAAACCTTCGTGGCTTCGCGTCTTCGCGGTGAAGGCTTTTCCGCCTTTATCGTCACTCGACCCTGCTGGTCAGGCAGCGAAGAATTCAGGGGGTCGTAGGCCCGATAAAGCGAAGCGGTATCGGGCAACACCGCCGATTGCCGGACACCGCGTTGCTATGTCCGGCCTACCACAGGGAATACGAACATTGGACGGGATTTGGAATGTGTACTGGATGTAGGTACGCCAGGCAGTTACTAGAACCTGGCACCTAGAGCCTAGTTACTGGATAGAATGGTGGCTACGCCCTGATTCGAACAGGGGACCCCATCATTATGAGTGATGTGCTCTAACCAGCTGAGCTACGTAGCCATATATCTTGCTGGCCCGGACGGGCCCCACAGGAGCCGCGCATTGTCGGCATTTGTGGCCGGGATGTCAAGCCAGCCATGCCCGCCTGATGCCTCTCCGGCTCAAAATCTTCAAATAAAATCAGTCAGTTGCCAGCTTCAGACATTGAAGCGAAAGTGCATCACGTCCCCGTCCTGAACGATGTATTCCTTGCCTTCCAGGCGCAGCCGGCCGGCTTCCTTGGCCCCGGCTTCGCCATTGTATTTGACGAAATCGTCGTAGCTGGTGACTTCGGCGCGGATGAAGCCTTTCTGAAAGTCGGTATGGATCACGCCGGCGGCCTGCGGGGCGGTGGCGCCGATCGGGACGGTCCAGGCGCGCACTTCCTTCTCGCCCGCCGTGAAATAGGTCTGCAAGCCCAGCAGTTCAAAGCCGGCCCGGATGACGCGATTCAGCCCCGGCTCTTCGAGCCCCATCTCACCGAGAAAATCCGCCATCTCCGCCTCGTCCAGTTCGGCAATCTCCGCCTCGATCGCGGCACAGACCGGTACCACGGGCGCCCCTTCACCCGCCGCGTACTCACGGACCTTGTCCAGCAGGGGATTGTTTTCGAAACCGTCGTCGTTGACGTTGGCGATGTACATGGCCGGCTTGATGGTCAGCAGGAACAGATCGCGGATCAGTTTCTTTTGCTCCTCATCCAGATCCAGCGCCCGCACCGGTCGGCCTTCATCCAGCGCGGCTTTGACTTTCTCGAGGACCGCGACTTTTGCTTTGGCCTCCTTGTCACCGGACTTGGCCATCTTGCCCAGGCGGTTCAGGGCCTTTTCCACCGACTCCATATCAGCCAGCGCCAGTTCAGTGTTGATGATCTCGATATCGCTGATCGGATCCACCTTGCCGGCGACATGCACCACGTCGTCGTTTTCGAAGCAGCGCACCACGTGAGCAATGGCTTCGGTCTCGCGGATATTGGCCAGAAACTGGTTGCCCAGCCCCTCGCCCTTGGAGGCGCCTTCCACCAGGCCGGCGATGTCGACAAACTCCATGGTCGCCGGCAGGACTTTTTGCGGCTTGACGATCTCCGCCAGCTTGTTCAAGCGGGGATCCGGCACCGGTACCACACCCACATTGGGTTCAATGGTGCAAAACGGATAATTCTCCGCCTGAATCCCCGCCTTGGTCAGCGCATTGAACAACGTCGACTTGCCAACGTTGGGCAGACCGACAATACCGCACTTGAATCCCATGATGTCTGTTCCGTTTAGATTGAAGAATTTTTACCGCAGAGACGCAAAAGCATGAACCAATTTTGAATTTCAAGTTTTGAATTTTGAATTAAAGCCCGTGACCTTAATTCATAATTTAAAATTCAACATTATCTCCCTGCGCCTCTGCGTTGGGTTTTCTAGCTTCGATGAAGTTCGTTCATCGCTTTGGACAATTCACCGCCGAGGATTTCCGGCAATACTTTCAGGGCCGCGTCGATGGCGTTATCGATGGCGATGCGATCGTCTTTGGCTGCTTTTTTCAGGACATGGCTGGTCACACGGTTTTTGTCGCCCGGATGGCCGATGCCGATGCGCAGACGCTGAAAGCCGTTGCCCCCCATCTTGCTGATAATGTCACGCAGGCCATTGTGCCCGCCATGCCCGCCACCTTCTTTTAGACGGGCCGTGCCGGGTGGCAGATCCAGATCGTCATGCGCGACCAGGATGTTTTGCGTATCAATCTTGAAAAAATTGGCCAGAGCCTGCACGGCCTGACCACTGAGGTTCATATAGGTATCCGGTTTGAGCAACCAGACATCCTGACCGCCCACAGTAAACCTGGCGACCTCGCCGTGGAATTTTTTCTCGAATTTGAAAACAGCGTGATACTGGCGGGCGACCTCGTCCACAAACCAGAAACCGGCGTTGTGCGGTGTGCCTTCATATTCGGGGCCGGGATTTCCCAGACCCGCAATCAGTTTCACACATGCAGACAACGCCGGTTACCTGAGGTCGTAAAAAAGGGAAGAAGCCGATCAGCTTTCTTCGCCGGCCGCTTCGGCCGACTCGCCGCCTTCCTCTTCTTCCACTTCTTCTTCTTCCTTCGCACCGCGCGGCAGATGGATCGCAACAACCGGCTGATCATGCTCTTCGCCGTGCATCAGTTCCACCAGTTCGACACCGGCCGGCAGTTTCAGCTCGCTCATGTGTACCGTGTGATCCAGCTTCAGCTCGCCAAGATCCAGCTCGATGTATTCGGGCAGGTTTTTGGGCAGGCAGGAGACTTCAACTTCGGTCAGGTTATGGGTGATAACCCCGCCTTCCTTGACGCCCGGGCACTTCTCTTCGTTCATAAAGTGCAGCGGTACTTGCACACGAATCGCCTCGCTGGCACTGACACGCTGCAGATCCATATGCAGGATATAGGGCTTGCCGGGATGGCGCTGCAGATCCTTGATAATCGCCTGATCTTCACCCTGGTCCATTTTGACAGTCAGGATCGAGGAGAAGAATGCTTCGCTTTTCAGCTGGTTAACCAGCTCGTCGTGATCCAGGGTCAACATCACCGGATCCTTGCCGGCGCCGTACATAACGGCCGGTACCCGGCCCGTGCGACGCAGGCGGCGGCTCGCACCTTTGCCCTGATCGCTGCGGGGTTCTGCTTGTAATACAAAATCACTCATGGTGAATCTCCTGTTACATGGTGCGCAAAATGCGCGATGCCGTCCCCGCGACCAGAGACGGCGTTGCCCGCCTGTTCAAAGGCAGGATCGTCAGCAGTCAGTCGACAAACAGACTGCTGACCGATTCTTCACTGCTGATGCGGCGGATGGTCTCCGCCAGCAACTCGGCGATACTCAGCTGCCGGATATTCGGACACTCGCTGGCGGCGGACGACAATGGAATGGTGTCGGTCACCACCAGCTCATCCAGCGAGGAATGAGTAATGTTATCCACCGCCGGGCCGGACAATACCGGATGGGTACAGTAGGCCACCACTTTGCGCGCCCCGTGTTCCTTGAGCGCGTTGGCCGCCTTGCACAGCGTGCCGGCGGTATCCACCAGATCGTCCACGATAATGCAGGTGCGATCCCGGACATCGCCGATAATGTTCATCACCCGCGCATCGTTGGCACGCGGGCGGCGCTTGTCGATAATCGCCAGGTCCGCATCATCCAGTCGCTTGGCCAGGGCCCGGGCGCGAACCACACCGCCCACATCGGGCGAGACCACCATCAGGTTCGGATACTTCTGACGCCAGACATCGCCCAGCAAAATCGGCGAGGCATAGACGTTGTCCACCGGGATATTGAAAAACCCCTGGATCTGATCGGCGTGCAGGTCCACGGTCAGGACCCGGTCGGTCCCGGCGGCGCTGATCATATCGGCCACCACCTTGGCAGTGATCGGCACCCGTGCAGAGCGCGGCCGGCGATCCTGGCGGGCGTAACCGAAATACGGAATCACCGCGGTAATGCGTGCGGCCGAGGAACGGCGCAGCGCATCGACCATGACCAGCAGTTCCATCAAATTGTCGTTCGACGGATGGCAGGTAGGCTGTACGATGAAAATGTCCTTGCCGCGGACATTTTCCATGATCTCCACCATCACCTCGTCATCGCTGAACTTGCCCACCAGCGCCTTGCCCAGCGGCAGACTCAGTCGCGTGGTAATGTCCTGCGCCAGTTGCGGGTTGGCATTGCCCGCGAAGATCATCATGCTGCGCTCGGCGGCACGGTTCCCGGGGAGATCCAGTTCTGGTCGATTGTTTAGCATCATTCTCTCTGGGTCAGCTGGATGGCTCGGCCCATCATTTTATGGCTGGGGTGGCAGGATTACTCGGCGCGGTCGCTCCCGGCGTCCTGCCTCCCGCGACATTAGTACTTCCTGTACGTCATCCTGCGCCTCGCCCCTTCGGGGCCGGCCTTCGGCCGTTCAAATTCGAGTCGCTCCCGGCATCCTGCCTCCCGCGACATTAGTACATCCCTGTACGTCATCCAGACAAATTTGTAGAACCTTTTACGGTTCTCATCCTGCCTCGACTCAGCGTCCTGGTTCAAAATCGAACGCTGTCGATCAGCCTTGCCTACATTAATGGCTGGGGTGGCAGGATTACTCGGCGCGTCCTGCGCCTCGCCCCTTCGGGGCCGGCCTTCGGCCGTTCAAATTTGTTCCAGACAAATTTGTCGAACCTTTTACGGTTCTCATCCTGCCTCGACTCAGCGTCGTTTGTTCAATACCGGACGCTATCGATCAGCCTTGCCTACATTAATGGCTGGGGTGGCAGGATTACTTCGGGCTTCCTGCCCTTCGCCCCTTCGGGGCCGGCCTTCGGCCGTTCAAATTCGAGTCGCTCCCGGCATCCTGCCTCCCGCGACATTAGTACATCCCTGTACGTCATCCAGACAAATTTGTCGAACCTTTTACGGTTCTCATCCTGCCTCGACTCAGCGTCCTGGTTCAAAATCGAACGCTGTCGATCAGCCTTGCCTACATTAATGGCTGGGGTGGCAGGATTCGAACCTGCGTATGCTGGAATCAAAATCCAGTGCCTTACCGCTTGGCGACACCCCAAAAATAGTTCTCAGTCCTAAGTACTTAGTACTCAGAACCTGGTACTCAGTACTGTATTTAAAGGTGATTCGTTGACGCCTTGTGCCACGAATCCCTGCCAGTTTCCGGCCAGTTGCTGCCAGACGGCGTTGGCGGCCGCCTCGCTTTCGAATGCCGCGAAAACGCAGGCGCCGGTGCCAGTCAGGCGGGCCGGAGCCAGGGGGTCGAGTGCGTCCAGGGCCGCGGCTACTTCAGGGTAGCGGGCGCGGACCGGCGCTTCACAGACATTGCCCCATTGCGGGCTTTCGGGCGCGGCCAGAAAGTCGCGTATTGTAATGGGTGGACAATCCCGCCGCAAATGCGAATCGGAGAAAATCGCCGCTGTTGAGACAGTTACCGGCGGAATCAGCACCAGATACCAGCGCCTGGGCAGATCCAGCGGCTGTAATTGCTCACCCACGCCCTCGGCCCAGGCGCTGTGGCCGCGCACGAAGACCGGCACGTCGGCGCCCAGCTGCATGCCCAGTTCGGCCAGCGCCTCGACGCCCAGGCGGGTATTCCAGAGCTGATCGAGCGCCACCAGCGTGGTGGCGGCATTGGAGCTGCCACCGCCCAGGCCCCCGCCCATCGGCAGGCGTTTGTCCACGTGGATATTGACCCCGGCTTCGACACCGCCGGCCTCCTGCAGCAGGCGGGCCGCGCGCACCACCAGATCCTGCGCGGCCGGCACGCCGGTGAGATCCGTCGCCCGGTGGATCGCCGCGTCGTCCCGCAAAGAGAACGCCAGCCGATCGCCGTAATCGAGCAACTGGAAAACCGTCTGCAACAGATGATAGCCATCCTCGCGCCGGCCGGTGATATGCAGAAACAGGTTCAGTTTGGCCGGCGCCGGCCACCAGCGAAGGGGGGTGGTATCCACTGTCATGCTCAATTCCCCGGTGGTTGCAGCCGCAAGCGTCGCTCGCCGATCAATTCGTAGTCGGGCACGGCCAGGTTCTGTTGTTGTGCCACCCCGCTGTCTTTGAGCAATCGCCCGGCGCTGTCAAAACGGGCGCCGTGACAGGCATCGACAAATTCCGCTTGCTCCGCGACCAGCCGAACCCGGCAGCCGCGCCGGGTTTCGTAGGGATGAAACACGAATATTTCCGGGTGGCGCGAGCGCCAGAGCGGGGAGATGCCCTCGGGCTGGCGACTGTGGCGTGAGTCGGGATCATGCAATTGGGCCGCCGGGCGCTGCTTCAGTCGATCCGCTTCGCCGGACAGGCGTCGATAGATCCAGATCTCCCGCCCGTCGGGCCACTGCAATTGACGCCGCTCTCCCGCCGGGATTTGCGTCCAGTCTACTTCCAGTCGCCAGGGGTCGGCCGTCGCTGCCTGCTCCCGCTGCCCGTCGCCGCCGCCCAGGCTGGCCAGCAATACCGCCGCCAGTGCCACCAGGGCGATCAGAAACAGCAGTTTCACCGCCACGGAGAGATAAAGCCGACGCGCGGAACTGTTCATGAACCGGAAGCGTTGACCTGCCAGTGATCCACGACCAGCTTGACCCGCAGATCCTGCCGGTCGACCGACAGGCGATCCGGCAGGGCCAGGCTGTCGACCCGGGTATAACGGCTGAAGGCGACCTGCCAGTCGCCCTGTTTGACCGCGGTCAGCCGACCGGCCTGATCGCGGTGCGACTGCCGGGTGGCGTAGCGGGGATCGGTCAGCCCCAGAATCCAGTAACGCAAACCGCTGACCGGCATGTTGACCCCGGTATGTTCATACAACAGGCTTTCGGGATCCTCGGCGTAATAGATGCCCTGACGCGAATCGGTCAGGCGCACGCCCTGCCCGTCGCCCTCGAGTTGCACCCGGCCGCTGCCAAACGGCCCCCACAATTCGATACGGTAATCCTCCTGGCGCTGTTGCCATTCCACGTTCAGGTGCCAGGCTTCGGAGCCATTGATAATGGCCACCCGCCCTTTCAGCTGCCAGGCGTCGATCTGTTCCAGGGCCTGCTGGCGCTGTTCACGGCTCTGGTCGGAAACGGTGCCGGAGTCCGGCGGCGTGGCGCAGCCGGCCAGCCAGACGCCGGCAATCAAAACCGGCCACCACCTCATTGGGTGAACCGCTCGATCACATCCTGCAACACGCGATGTTCGGGGGCCTCGCGCAGCGCCTCGTCCCAGACCCGGCGGGCATCTTCCCGGCGGCCGGTCACCCACAACACCTCGCCCAGGTGCGCGGCGATCTCGCCGTCCCGGAGTTTATCGAAGGCGCGTTGCAGATATTCGAGCGCCTTGTCGTGTTGGCCCAAGCGGTAATAGGCCCAGCCCATGCTGTCGATAATGGCCGGCTCATCGGGCTGGATCTTGTAGGCGCGGCGGATGTAGTCGAACCCTTCGTCGATTCGATCGGTGGCATCCACCAGGGTATAACCCAGCGCGTTGAGCGCCTCGGCGTTGTTGGGTTCGTTATTCACGATGCGCTGCAGATCGGCGATCGTCTCGTCCAGCCGGTCGAGTTTTTCGGCAACCAGCGCCCGGGCATAGAGCAGTTTGCTGTTATCGGGCATCTGCTCCAGGGCGATGTTATAGAGCCGGTAGGCCTCCTCGTACTCACGGGCGTTGAGCAACAGATCCCCCTCGGCCAGATAGAGCTGCAATTCCGTATCCAGGTTGTCGGCGCGGGTGTTTTGCAAATGTTCACGCCCGGCGGCCAGACCGCCCTGTTTGGCCAGGATGCCGGCGGCGCGGATGCGGGCATTCACGTACTGATCACCGCGTTCGATCATGGCGTAGTAGTCGAGGGCCAGGTCGAATTTTTCCTGTAACTCGGCGGCCTGGCCCAGGTAATAACGCGCCTCGTTCACCCGTCGCTTTTGCGCGATGAGCTGCTTGAAACTGGCTTCGGCCTGGGTGTAATCCCCCATCTGCAGGGCCAGCAGCCCGCGGGCGTAGAGTGCATCGGTATGTCCGGGCTCACGTTTGAGGACTTCATCGAATTGCCGGCGCGCGGCGTCAAACTGTTGTTCGTCCACCAGCTTGCGCGCCAGAAACAGGCGCAGCGGCACATCGTCCGGCGCGGTGTCCAGTCGCTCGCGCACCAGTTTGAACAACCGGCCGGTCTTGCCCTGACGATGCAGGACATTGGCCCTCAGCAGATGCGCATCGGACCAGTCGGGGCGCCGGGCCAGGGCTTGTTCGATGGCCTGCCCGGCCAGCTCCAGGCTGTCGACCATCAGGGCCAGATGCGCCAGGGCATACTGGGCATCGGGATTATCCCGGCGCTCGGCAACCAGCTTCTGCATCACCGCCAGCGCGGCCTGCTTGTCTTTCTCTTTGCTGAGCAACGAGGTGATCAGCATGTAACGCTGGCGTTCCTTATCGCCGTTGTCCAGCGCCAGCAGCGCCTCGAAGTGCGGCAAGGCGGCATCACTGTTGCCGGTACGCACCAGCAGCGCCGCCAGCACCTGGCGCGCCTCGGCATTGTCGGGCGCCAGCTGAACCCACTTTTGCGCCGCTTGCAGGGCCCGTTCATCATCGCGGGCATACACGGCGATGCGGGCCGCCCGCTCGGCAACCCGCACATCGTTGGTGGCCGCGGCGGCCTTGCTGTAGCCTTCCACCGCCACATCCATGCGATTGCGCTGCAGGGCGATTTCGGCGGCCAGCAGATAATAGAGGACTTCCCCGGAGAGCGACTCGGGCAGCTCGGCCACCGGGGCCGGCGCCTCGCTTTGCGCTACCGGCTCACTGGTCACCGGGGCCGATTCGGGCGTATCATCCGGCGCGCCGGGGGTGGGAGCAGTCTGGCAGGCCGGCAACAGCAGCGCCAAACACATGACATATATAGGATTTTTCATCAAATTACCGTGACAAACTGGAATTGATTCCGATCATTGTAGAGAAACCGAACAGCAACTATAACCAACTTTCGCCGGTTTGACGCTGATATAATATAGAATATCGGGCAGCATAACCGGCATCTCAACCCGAACGCGAACTTTCGACAGGTATTCAGGCAAACGACGTGGCATTACTGGCATTTGGCATCAACCACAAGACCGCCCCGGTGGATATCCGGGAGAAAGTCTCGTTCGCCCCTGAAAAGCTGGAGGCGGCGCTGCGCGATCTGCAATCCCGTGGCGCGGTGAACGAATGCGCCATCGTCTCGACCTGCAACCGCACCGAACTGTATTGCGGTTTTGACGAGAGCCAGAGCAACGTCGAGAACATCCTGCACTGGTTCCGCGAATACCATCACCTTGACGCCGACGAGGTCGAGCCCTATCTCTACACCCATCTGGACAACCTGGCCGTGCAGCATTTGCTGCGCGTGGCCAGCGGTCTCGACTCACTGGTGCTGGGCGAGCCGCAGATCCTGGGCCAGATCAAGGACGCCTACAACAGCGCCAGCCACGCCGGCGCCATCGGCCGCCAGCTCAACCGCCTGTTCCAGCATACGTTTTCCGTCGCCAAGCAGGTGCGCACCGACACCGCCATCGGCGCCAGCCCGGTCTCGGTCGCCTTTGCCGCGGTCAACCTGGGCAAGCGGATCTTCTCCGACCTGGGCAAACACACCGCCATGCTGATCGGCGCCGGCGACACCATCGAACTGGTGGCGCGGCATCTCAAGGAACAGGGTATCAAAAAGATCATCGTCGCCAACCGCACCGTCGAACGCGCCCAATCACTGGCCGACGGTTTCGACGGCGAGGCAATCACCCTCTCCGACATGCCGGCACGCCTGATCGAAGCCGACGTCATCATCGCCTCCACCGCCAGCCAGTTGCCCATCCTGGGCAAGGGCGCGGTGGAACGGGCGCTGAAAAAACGCAAGCACCGACCCATGTTCATGGTCGACATCGCCGTGCCGCGCGACATCGAACCGGAAGTGAGCGAACTGGCCGATGTCTATTTATATACCGTGGACGATCTGCACGGCGTGATCGAGGAAGGCCGCCAGTCCCGCGAGGAGGCCGCCCGCCAGGCCGAGGACATCATCGACAACCAGGTCGAACACTTCATGGGCTGGCTGCGCTCGCTCGAAGCGGTCGATACCATCCGCGCCTTCCGCCAGAACGCCGACACCATTCGCGATGAAGCCCTGCAAAACGCCGAGCGTCAGCTGGCCGCCGGCAAGGATCCGCAAGAGGTCATGCAGGAGCTGGCCCGCACCCTGACCAACAAACTGATCCACAATCCCTCGGTCCAGATGAACCAGGCCGCCTTCGAAGGTCGCAAGGATCTGCTCGATACCGCCCGTCAGCTGCTCGGCATCAAAGACGACGACGCCTGAGCCGCCGCTGCATGAAAGCTTCCATCCAAGCCAAGTTGGAAAACCTGGTCGATCGCCTCGAGGAAATCAACGCGCTGCTGGCCGACCCCGGTGTCATCAATGATCAGAACCAGTTCCGCAACCTGTCGCGCGAATACGCCCAGGTCAATCCGGTGGTCGCCACCTTCAAGCAATACCAGGACACCCTCACCGAAATCGACGAAGCCCGCGCGATGCTCGACGACAGCGACGGCGAGATGCGCGAGATGGCCGAGGAAGAACTGCACAGCGCCGAGCAGCGCAAGGCCGATCTGGAAGACGAACTGCAACGCTTGATGTTGCCGCGCGATCCCAACGACGACAAGAACACCTTTTTGGAAATTCGCGCCGGCACCGGTGGCGACGAGGCGGCCATCTTCACCGGCGATCTGTTTCGCATGTACTCGCGCTATGCCGAACGCCAGGGCTGGAAGCTGGAGATCTTAAGCGAAAGCGAAGGCGAGCACGGCGGTTATAAAGAAATCATCGCCCGCATCGCCGGCAATGGCGCCTATTCCCACCTGAAGTTCGAATCCGGCGTGCATCGCGTGCAACGCGTCCCCGAAACCGAATCCCAGGGCCGCATCCACACCTCCGCCTGTACCGTCGCGATCATGCCCGAGGCCGACGATGTCGAGGAAGTCGATATCAACCCGGCCGATCTCAAGGTCGACACCTTCCGCGCCTCCGGTGCCGGCGGCCAGCACATCAACAAGACCGACTCGGCCATCCGCCTCACCCACCTGCCCAGCGGCATCGTGGTCGAATGCCAGGAGGAGCGCTCGCAGCACAAAAACCGCGCCAAGGCCCTGGGACTGCTGCAGGCCAAACTGCAACAGATCGAAGTCGACAAACAGCAAAGCGAACAGGCCCAGACGCGTAAATCATTAGTCGGCAGCGGCGATCGCTCCGAACGCATCCGCACCTACAACTTTCCCCAGGGCCGGATCACCGATCACCGCATCAACCTCACCCTCTACAAGCTCGAAGAAGTCATGCAGGGTAACCTGGATGAGATCATCACCGCCCTCAGCGACGAACATCAGGCCGATCTGCTGGCTGCCATGGCCGAAGAATAAAGCCTCTTTTCTTGTCCTCTGGTAAATAACGCAGAGGTCGCGGAGGCGCAAAGACGCAGAGAAAAAATAATTCTATTGAATCCGCCAGGTTCGTAGGAGCGGCTCTGCCGCGACAAAGCCGTCATACCACGGTCTACGCCAAATGCACCGACAACTGTCTGCCTGATCCTTTTCTCCTCGTAACTCGTCTCTCGCTCCTGGTCCCTGGATACTCGCCCCGCCAGAATCAAGGCTAAATTCCGAATCTAACAATAATTTTCACAGGCAGAATCTGCCTGAATCACTGTCGGAGGTTCCGACTCTGGCGGGCCGAGAGCCATACATAAAGCCATATTATTATATGGACACCCGGCCGAAAGACTGCTAGGGTTTTCTCATCAGCAGGGAAAGCTTTGAATGGGATCCGGAGAAGGATCTTGTCAATCAGGTGAAACACGGCGTTTCGTTCTCAGAAGCGCAGATCGCTTTCACTGATCCGGGCCGCGTTATTGCGGAGGACACGTCCCACAGTCACGGTGAAAAACGGTATTACTGTTTTGGGAAAGTCGGAGATGGCATCCTGACTGTCCGATTTACATACCGCCATGGTCTCATCCGAATTATTGGAGCTGGCTATTGGCGCAAAGGTAAGCAGATTTATGAGCGAGAAAACCAAATACACTGACGAGCCTCTCGGCCCGGTAAAAGTCGTGCCGGATTTCCTCCCTGCTCCAGAAGAGCTTGTGTTCAAGGAGGATACGGTAAAAGTGACAATTGCTTTAAGCAGGGAAAGCGTCGAATTCTTCAAGCATGAGGCGGAAAAACATCACACCCAATACCAGAAGATGATACGCCGGTTGCTCGATGCGTATACGCTAGCCCACAAACAACCTGCAGCAAAGCATTCCAGCCGACGCAAGAAGCGCACAGCTGGACGGTGACGTTAAGAAGATAAACGGGGCGGGCCCTGGCACGCATAGATAAAGGGCCGAGGGACGAGTTACGAGGGACGAGGAAAACAATCGCGAGTGTTGTTGATGTTCCTGAGGCGAGATATTACTGGTAAGAAAGATTTGTTATGGCAGAGCCGCTCTGCGGGTTTGGGGTCAGGGTTTTGATTTTCCTCGTCCCTCGTAACTCGTCCCTCCGGCCCTCGCGCCGCGCGCGGCGCGCAGCGCGTTGCTCGCAAAACCCCCACAACCTGCTAGGCTTATTGATCCCTTCCCCAAGAACACAAAACACTGGAGGACGCCGCCATGTCACAAATTCACGATGAAGTTTTGGCCGCCAACGAACAATACGCCGCCGATTTCGGCGACAAGGCCAACCTGCCCATGCCACCCGGACGCCACTTCGCGATTCTCACCTGCATGGACGCGCGCCTCGATCCGGCCAAATACGCCGGCCTGGCCGAAGGCGACGCCCACGTGATCCGCAACGCCGGCGGTCGCGCCAGCGACGACGCCATCCGCTCGCTGGTGATCTCCTACAAACTGCTCGGCACCCGCGAATGGTTCGTCATCCACCACACCGACTGCGGCATGGAAACCTTCACCGACGACATCATGCGCGGCCTGCTCGCCAGCAGCCTGAAAACCGCCAGCGTCGATGAAACCGGCTGGCACGACTCCGGCAACGGCCCCGGCTCCACCGAAGGCAACTACATCGACTGGCTGACCATCCCCGACAACGAACAAAGCGTGGTCGAGGACGTACAACGCATCCGCCACCACCCCCTGGTACCGGACGATATTCCGATCTACGGATATATCTACGATGTCAAAAGCGGGAAGTTGAATGAGGTAAAAGAAGCGACAAAAGCAGGCAAGGCGAAATAGTCGGCATGTCAGGTAAGATCCCCTCCCCTTCCAGGGGAGGGTTAGGGTGGGGTGATCAAGCATCCAGCCTCTATAAAATGCTCGCCCTCAGGGCGCCTGTGATTTTGAAAGCGGGCTCTCGCGCCCGCGCGGCGAGTTCATCTGACGAAGGCCATCCATGGCCTTCGCACTTCGTGCAGCCTCCGGCTGCCCAAATTCGTTCCCGACGAATTTGTCTTTATTACGCGATAAAGAAACGAACCAAAGAAACCGCGCCCGAAAGACTCGCCCGCTACGCAATAAACAACATTGCGCAGCGGGTTCCCTGCGCTTCTCGCTCCAGTCGGGCTCGCCAGACGGCACGTCCCTGTGCCGACTGGCGAGTGGCGGCATCCCTGCCGCCACCCTGCGGGCTAATCCTCCTTCCACTGCGATGCTCGGCGTCGTCTAACGGGACTCAAGAGCTCACTAGTTGGATCAGGGGTAACTCTGATACCAGACTACGAACCCCTACCTACCTCGAAAATCCGGGGAAGTGCTGCTACGATCAGGGTTAAATTGCTAATTTAACAATAATTTTTATAGACAGAATCTGCCTATATCCTGAACAAGACAGATTCTGTCTCAATCACTGTTATGCAGTATGGGACACAAAGGCTCTATTAGAATAATTGCCTCAATGCTGTATAAGGCATCCAATCGGTTATAAAGAGCAAGGGGGCAACCGGCGCAAGCTTATGAGACAGCGGATAGGCTTTTGCACCACCAGTGATGACGTGCGTATCGCCTACGCAACGGCCGGGCAGGGCAGGCCGCTGCTGCGCGTCGGTGGCTGGATGACGCACATTGAGCACGACTGGGATAGTCCGGTGTGGAATCACTGGCTGCGTGAGTTAACGCGTGACAACACGTTGGCGCGCTTTGACATTCGCGGCTCTGGTTTGTCCGACCGAGTCGTCAATGGGCAGACACTGGAAGCTTGGGTGCGCGATACCGAGGCAGTGGTTAACAGCCTGGGCTGGCGGCGATTTCCGATATTGGGAGTCTGTCAGGGGGCAGCCATAGCTGTAGTCTACGCGTTGCGACATCCTGAGCGCGTCAGTCACCTTGTGCTTTACAATGCCTATACCCATGGCGCATTCACTAAAGGGATGTCCGGCTATCGTGTGGAGGAGGCAGAGACGCTGGCGCGCATGATCGAGATAGGCTGGGGACGGAAAACCGGAGCCTTCCGGGAAGTGTTCGCCCGCCTATTGTCTCCCTCCGATGCGACGGATCAGATCACTTGGTGGGATGATTTGCAGCGCTTGACAGCAGATCGGGCGACCGCGGCAAGGCTCTGGCGCGGATTCCATGAAATCGATATCCGCGATCAGCTTCCGCAGCTGCGCACACCGACTCTGGCGGCGCATGTCAAAGCCGACACCATGGTACCGTTCGAGTCCGGGCGCGACCTGGCCGGGCGCATTCCCCATTGCCGTTTTCTGCCGCTCGAAGGCCGAAACCATATCCTGCAACCTCAAGATCCGGGATGGCGCACGTTTATCGAAGAGATGCGTCGATTCCTCGCTGCTGACCCGCACGAAGATGTGGTCATGGCCGCACAATTTCATGAGCTTACCCGCCGTGAATGTGAGGTCCTGGACCATGTCGCTCGCGGGCGATCGAATGCTTCAATTGCCCATGCGCTATCGCTGGCACCGAAAACCGTACGCAACCACGTTAGTAATATTTGTGGCAAGCTGGCCGTCTCGAATCGCACGGAACTGGCTGTCGAAGGCCGAAATGCCGGCTTTGGCATGGATTAAAACCTTTGCGGGACATCCGTCCCGTTTTTCCCCAACTCACAGACAGTATCCGGGACACTTGCCTCATGTGTGGGTTGTCTCCGCTCCTTATGCTGATTTCACGGCAAGTAAATCAGCAGAGGAGTCGCAATCATGTCTGCAGTACAAGAAGTATCTATCGTCAAACGTCAGGAGCTCCTGCACCGTCACTATCTTGAAGTGCCTGCGGATGGCTGGATTACCGACCGCGCACGGGCTCGGGCCGGCCAGAGCAACGATCCGGTGCATGGAGAGATCGAACTCGCCAACAGCGATGGTGCCCGTCAGCAATACGGTATCCACCGCGCGGTAGGCGGAGACCACGACGCGCCTAATCCCGGCGACTATCTCAGTGCGGCGCTGGCGGCATGTCTGCATTCAACGTTGCGCATGATCGCCGAGCGACTTGAAGTGGCGATTATCGATAGCGAGGTTACAACCACGGCGCGGGCCGATGTTCGCGGTGCGTTGATGGTGGACACGACAGTTCCGGTGAGCTTTCAACACATGCACTGCGACGTGTTCCTGGAGGTGCCCGCCGGCACAGACGAGCGAACACTCAAGGTGTTAATGACCAGTGCCGAGCACTGCTGCGTCGTATTTCAAACGCTCAGGTCCGGTACAAAGGTGACGACGGATTGGCGGATTGATCAGGCGCCTTGAGCGTCAACCGCAACCGGAAAGGGAGAGCTTCACCCAACTAAAGGGGTCAAAGCCGAATTGTACTTACTTAAGACGAGTTTCAGGATTTTCGTCATTCCGGCGCAGGCCGAAATCCAGGAGGGCTGCCACCATAAAGCAGTCTGAATCCTGGCCTGCGCCGGGATGACGGCGGTTCCGGACTTAAGTAAGTAGCATTTGGGTCAAAGCCTTTAGTCCCCCTTCCCTCTCTAGACTGTTTTTAATCCCGTTAGACGACGCCGAGCATCGCAGTGGAGGGAGGATCAGCCCAAAGGGTGGCGGCAGGGATGCCTGCCACTCGCCAGTCGGCACAGGGATGTGCCGTCTGGCGAGCCCGACCGGAGCGAGAAGCGCAGGGAACCGGTTCAGCCATTGGAAATGGCTGAACCGGCGGCGTCTTTCGGGCGCGTTTTCTTTGGTTCTGTTTCTTTGTCGCGTGACAAAGACAAATTCGTTGGGAACGAATTTGGACAGCCGGAGGCTGCACGAAGTGCGAAGGCCATGGACGGCCTTCGTCAGATGAACCCGAGGCGCGCTGGCGGGTCAGCGCTTTCAAGATTCAGCTCGCCCGCAGGGCGTACATTTAGAGAGGACTGGATGCTTGATCACCCCTCCCTGGCCCTCCCCTTGGAGGGGAGGGAATAAAATATGAGCCACGAGAGCCTGCTTTCAAAATACAGCTCGCCCGAAGGTCTAGCCTTTTAATCCCCTCTCCCCTGAGGGGAGAGGGAATAAAAGAAAAAAGCCCGCCCGCAGGGCGAACATTTTCATCCCCATCCCATCCTGATAATATATACCTCGATTTGTCCCAAAACTAACGGGTAAACTAAAACAACTCGGCACTTTCATCCTATTGAAAACGCCAGATGATTGAAGAAGGATAAAATGGAAGAGACAAACAGCCCTATCAATTCGGAAAAAATGAGCGCCCCCAGCTTCAAGCTGCTGGTAACAACACCGATGGCGGCCATCATGGTGAGCGGCAAGGACCAGAGTGCATGGTCAGACCTGCTGGAAACTGTCGGGGACGTCTATACTTCAGCAGCAGGCGAGACTCACGGCGAGGTCAACGAAGCGCTTTCGACCGTCTCATTCATGCTGCAAGGGGGCGACCGGTTAATCAGAAAATATTTCGCGAATGATGAGCTGAATCTTGACCGGATGATGGAAACTTCCGCCACCGGCGCCGATGTCTGGGTCTGCAAACTCAGTGACGGTGACGTGGACAAGTCCGACGTCATAAAACTGTTTCAGGCAATACAGGCCGGATTAATCGAAGCACTCGGCGACCTGCGCGAAGAAAATAAGATGGTCGAACAGCTCATTCAGGTCCAGGACAAGGTCGTTGAACATATTTCCTCGTTAAACTGATTAGGACTGTCCTGAATCTCGAAATCCGGCGAGGTGATTCATGGAACATCACATCAAAATCGTCTACTGCACCCAGTGCCGCTGGTTGCTCCGCTCCGCATGGATGGCACAGGAGTTGTTGACCACGTTTGACGAAGAGATCAGCGAACTGACGCTAAAACCCGGCCAGGGCGGGATTTTTCAGATATGGATCAACGATGAGCTGGTCTGGTCACGCCAGGAGGCCGGGCGCTTTCCCGAGATCAAGGAGTTGAAACAGCTGGTGCGCGATCGCCTCGCGCCTGACAAAGATCTTGGACACTCCGATAAAAAGAAATAAATGGGTTCAGTGAAAAATAATGTTAATTTTAATTAGTATTTTCACCAACCCATTTATCTTTATATCTTCCTGGAAACCTCAGTCCAGAGAATAGAGGAAAGCCATCACATCGCGAATCTGCTGATCTGTGAGTATATCATTAGGTCCGAATGGTGGCATATGCGCATCGGGATTATAGACTCGCGTGTCATAAATCCGTTGATATGTATATTCATATGGCAGATCGCGTTTGGCATAATCCACCAGGCTCGGACCGATTGTACCTCCTTGATCACCACCGTTGATCTGATGGCACGCCAGGCAATTACCTAATGGCGTGGAAAAAGCAATCTCACGTCCATCTTCTACGTCACCCAATTCTCCACTCCACTCTACCTGTTCGATAGGAGGAGGAGGTAATTTTCCACAATCCTCAGAATAGCTGTGACAAGGGAAAACCGAAAGATCACGCTCTCCCCCGTCAGCTGCAAAGGCGGTAGTGGCTGAGAAAAATGATAACCAAATCATACTGAGCGTAATTAACGCTCCTTCAGATACCCAACCTGTTTTATGGTTTCTTCTGGTCATGAGTAAGCCTCCTGACTTGCTTAATTAATTATTTTCAAAGACTCTTGAAAAACGGCATAGAAATACGGAAAAAAGTTGTATCTTCTGGATAGATTGCACCGGTATAGTTACTATCCTCGTCATCAACAAAGTCCTGCTGGAGCTGAAATCGTATTCCCATTATTGCCAGTGTAAGTAATTCCGAAAGTTTCTACACTGGCGATCATCACCACCAACGTCCACATTTCGGTCAAACTCTGAATGTCGAAGCATAAGTTCCCAGCGAGGCGCAAACTTAAATCCTAAAGCTGCAAAATATCCATCTGCTGTTACATCATCGACACCGGCAGCCTGCTCATCTGTCCCACGCATATATTCACCCCACAACCACCATTTATCTTTACGGAAGTCATTGTACATAAAGGTCAAGGCATGCCGCGTACGATCTCTTTCGCTACTCCAGGCCGTCACGTCTTCTGATGCACCAATACGCGTTCCATATACAAAAAGAAAATCGCCATGATGATACTCAATACTTCCGTTGAAATCCTTTTGCTTGACACGATTGTCTGTCATCTCCGTTCCAGAGGTATTATAAAGTCCTGCCGTATAAGTCAGGGATCCCCCGTTACTCAACTCAACCTGATCGAAAACCATAACACCAGGCTTCCATATATTAGTATAGAAGTTCTTACCTGAATCGAATTCGGCATAACAATTAATACTTCCACAACCATAAAGGTTGTATTCAATATCAGCATAGTTGATCCAGGGGGACTCCCAACTCGGCACGAAAAAAGAGTGCCCCATAGGAACAGCCATCGACCCTGCAGCAATATTTGCTGCCCCCATCACATCCTTAAATGTCATATGTGCAATAAAGGCCTTGGCTCCACCACCTGTCTCATTCGTTATTGCATTAGGCGCCATTTCCGTAGTAAGGAAATAATCTACTTTTTCACTAAAACTTCCATATACACCAAGCCTCAAACGATCAAAACTAAAATCATTATCAAGGTCATATACATTATTAGAATCACTATTCCTGTAGGTTGGCTCAATCAAAACATGCATATTCGCAGTCGGTTCAGACGTATCAGGAAGAGTCATATATGCCATTGGAAATGAGACATAGTTACTATTATCTGCTACGCTCATAGCAGGATATATAGCAGATGCAATAGCTAACACAACAAAGCCGTCTCGAATTGTAATTTTCATATCTTCACCATTTAATTAGTTATTGTTACTTGAATTTAGTCCAAGGTTTCACCGTAATAGCTGGAAAGGGAGTTAATCTCATAGCCGTTTGACAAAGACTTGATAAAAACCTCCATATCAGTGTACTCAAGACTTCCTTCATGAGACGTCTTCATACGAGCAGCTGCTTGACAGGCTTTAATCTGTAATTGCATCGTAAGAAGATAATGACGCTCTGGATGAGCTGGAAACTCCCATATCGGATATGATACGGCATCTCCATATGGAGTAGATGGACGCATACCTCGAAGCTGCTTCAAAACTGTCGGCGGCGTATGGCACGAGGCACAGGCGAAATTAAATTGGCCTACACGTTTGAAGAACAAATCTCTACCACGGTAAAAAGCATCCTGAACCGGACCGGGCGTGTCTACTTCAATATCAATAGGCACCCCATCACTTTTATCTGTTACATACCAAGTCATCAAAGTATTATCGCCTGAATCTTCAGGCATCTCCGCGCCAACATATTTTTCACTGCAGTTCCTAATACGCGTAGTCAGAGGTATAACCCTGTCATATTCTTTATCAAAAGTAGGATACTTTGCTGCTACTCCTCGCAGCTCTTCTCCATTACTTCCATGGCAGGACGCGCAGCTTTTACCGGTCTTTCCTGTTCTCGCATAGAGTTCTCTTGCCTCCTCGCGCAATAATTCACCATTAAATTCATCACGCTTAAGCCAGCGTACATCTTTGTAATTGATATACTGGGACTCCATACCGTTAGCAATCGACTTTTCGATAGCCTTACGGTCTTTCCAGTTCTTATATGTGCCAGTGATATCGTTCTCAACGCCTGATATAGCTTTTTCTTTGCCTGGATGGTACTGACCAGGTTGATCTTTCTGATCAGCAACCGCAGCGAGACTGATAAGCGCCCCACCCAAGAAAATGAGCTTTAGTAATCTCATAAATAGCCCCCTCATAATGTTTTTATTCATTGATCCAGCAAGGATGCAACTGATTCTGCAAGAGATATGCCACAAGAATAACTTTCCTAAGTTATTGATTTTTCGTCCAGGATCATCCTTCATATCTTGAAAATAGGCTTTCAGTTCAGGAATATTTCCAATACTCAAAGTATTGCATGGAAATTTACCAATAACTTGCTGGATGAAATTGTCTCTGAATGGCTCTTAGTTCGAGCAATATCAATCATAGAGATACTGTGCTTGCCTTTCATAAACAGTCATGTAAATATAAAATTGGTGTAGTTTACTTTCTCACCTCACATAAATTGAAAACTGCATCTCTAATGTCCGCACCACTAGAACCCTGCACTGTCCAGCTAGACACTCAAACATGAAATTATATTATTATGGCAGCTACAATATATTTATCTTCATGATTGGAATGCTAAAGATTTATTCTAATAATGATTCAAGCAGAATTTAATCAAAAAAGATTTGCAGCATAGGTGTACTTGTGCAACATAGCTCTGATAAACGCTCCTCCCTGAACGATCCCAGTATAAAAAAACGGCAGTGTCCTATCTGGGGTTCACTTAGTTCACGGCTAGCCATAAGCGCAATTCTGATTGTTGCTTTGTCGGCCACCTCTATGCTTTATAGTCTGGACTATTTTCTTACTCGTGATTTTCATGCTATTCACGCGAGCGAGTTAAAACAACAATCTACACGAATTGAGAGCTATATAGACAGACAGGTTCAGGAACTTTCTAAATACGCACGATTGGCAACCCACAATCGCACATTAAGAAATACTTTGTTGGAACTTGATCATATCCAGGTCTCGCGCCAGAGAATACAATCTTTTGTAACGCGTACAGCATCTCTATACAATCTCGACTCAGTTACTGTATGGAACAATGACGGAGGTTTGGTAGCAGCGAATGAGAATATAATTGGGAATATGGCATTGCATTTAAGTAATTTCCCGATGGAGACACCGCGCTCTATCCGGTCTGGACTTGTTAATCTAGGCAGACAACTATGGGTCATATCCACTGCCCCGATTAACATTGGATCCGACACAATGTTTGTACTGCAATTTTCACGTCTACTTGATGATAGAATAGCCGCAGATGATTTGCTCGGTGTTGGCCTAAAAATCGAGCCTAAAGAGACTAGAGATGACACTAACCCGGAAGCTGCTCTATTAAAAGTCCATACTGTCGACGGAAGCCCCTTGCAAGTTTCAATCTCATCTAAGAACACAGTAGTCCCACCCGGTTTACATTCAAAAGTTTATGTGGCGTCTGCAATTGCCGTCTCATCTTTATTGTTGTTCCTCATTTTTCTTTTCATTAGTCACCGTGAAAGCAAACCCTTTAAGCGATTACAGATAGCGCTACGACAAGTGGGCCAAGGTGATTTCTCTCAATCAATCGAGATAAAAGGCTGCAATGAAGCAGTTGAACTTGCAGAAAGCTTTAATCATATGGTTATCGACTTATCTAGATTACGCAGCCTGGAACGAAGTCTTGACCAGGAGCGTAGACTTGCCGCCGCCGGCAGGCTCGCAACAAGAGTGGCTCATGACATCAACAACCCGATCAGTGTAATCCGCTCTGTCGCTGATATTTCACGTCGCAGATATGGAAACGACAATCCTTTTGGCGCAGACATGGACACAATATATCAACAGTCAAGCCGCTGTCTCCAGATTGCAGAAAATCTGGTTGCATTTTCCAAACCACGAAATATAGAACGTAATGTTATTGAATTAAATAAGAACTGTGAGGAGTATCTCATAAGGCGGAAACAACATGCACCTGATTTCAAATATCAATTCACTGCATCTCCAAAAGCTTTGCTTGCAACAGGAAATAAATATTATCTTTGGCAGGTACTCGACAATCTCACTGACAATGCATTACAGTCTAATAATAACAACACTGTCTTCTATACTTGCCACGAAGAAGCTGAATACACAATCATCAGCATTAGAGATAACGGCATTGGATTCCCATCCGGACAAGAGGAAGATATTTTCGAGCTTTTCTTTTCCACAAGACCTGATGGATCCGGAATGGGTCTGCCCAATGCTTTATCTATCACTCACGCACTGGGTGGTACAATAAGAATCACCAATCCGGAGTTAGGCGAGATATCCATATATTTGCCAACAGCTATACATAAATATGATGATCAATTTGCGGCTCTTCCCGCTCCATACTGACTATCATATTGCGCACAGAATAGACTGGAGGTCCTAATGGCCGAGGCAGTACCAAAACTATCAATAGAAGAGGCCTACTCAACATTGTCTGTAGCTGTCGTTGATGACGATCCAGCTGTCGCGTCCACCCTTTCTAGGGTTTTGCGCGAACTAGGAGTCAATAACGTGAGCGAACACACCGACGTTAATCAATTTATTGAGCATCGTCTCGAACATCCTCTCGACGTCGTTTTTACAGATCTGGTTATGCCTGAAAAGGACGGATTTGCACTTATTGATTTTCTTCAACACTCTAACCATAATGTATTAACCATTGTTGTTAGTGCGTACTCTTCTCTGGAAAATGCTGTTCAAGCTGTAAAAGCAGGCGCGTTTGAATTTGTCTCTAAACCGTTTAACATAGATGTCATAGATTCAACTCTAAGAAAAATCGTAAATCATCAGACTATACAGCATCGTCTTGGAAAAACTGATGCACACGAAACTTCTGATCCGTATTTAATTGATATATTAGGTACAACTGAATCTATCTCTGATATACGTCGAACAGTATCCATTGCTCGTGATGTAGACGCGAACGTTCTTATAGAAGGAGAAACTGGCACCGGAAAAGAGTTGATAGCAAGGGCGCTGCATGCCGGTAAAGGCCCTTTCGTGGCAGTCAATGCAGCAACAATTGTGGATGAGTTGGCAGAATCTGAGTTGTTTGGGCATGCACAAGGTGCATTCACTGGTGCTACTAGCAATAAAAAGGGGCTAATTGAAGCAGCTAACGGCGGCATTTTATTTCTAGACGAAATCAATTCTATGGGACGCACAATGCAAGTTAAGTTATTACGCATGCTTCAGGAACGTGTTGTTCGGCCTGTAGGCTCGACAAGGGATATCGCAGTTAATTTTAGATTGATTTGCGCCACTAATGAAGAATTGGAAGAGGCCGTCCTAGCTGGACAATTTCGCATGGATTTGTATCATCGGATCAATGTAATTCCTATCCGACTTCCACCATTGCGAGAAAGACCAGGCGACATTAGAGAACTGGCAAAAAAGTTTGTTGAGCGTTTTTCACGCCTACACCAGAAAACAACCGCTAATTTAAGTCAATCTGCTATGGATATCCTCGAACATCACCAATGGCCAGGGAATGTACGCGAACTACAAAACGTAATCGAGCGTGCTATAATTTTTGCAGGGCCGAAGCAAATCATCAGCGCAGAACATCTTGAGCGCGTTTTCCAGACAACTCGGCCCATTACAACATCGTCTAATGGATTTGAAGCACCCCTGGGGATAAGCATGCGTGAAATGGAGGCACGTTACGCACAAGTTATTCTTGAACAGGTCGGCGGCAACAAAAGCGAAGCAGCCAGGATTCTCGGTATAGACTATAAGACGCTTGTTAGTCGGCTGAATTTTTCTTTTTCTGATTAAAGAATAGATCAATTAATCCTCTCATGTCTTCAACAATTTATTCATCCCCACTCTTTCTTTGACCTCGCTAGATGACGCTTGTCACCTCTTATTTGGCAATAGATTTTCCGACAAACAAGCGGCACTTGCACTACCACCTATAATCAAACCCTTCCTCTTGTTCAGTGCGACTCATGGAAAACCACATCAAAATCCTCTACTGCACCCAGTGTTGCTGGTTGCTCCGCTCTGCAAGGAGTTAAAGTAGCTAGTGCGCGATCGCCTCGCGCCTGACAAAGATCTTGGACACTCCGACAAAAAGCCGGGGGATATGACGTAAATTTCATCATTAAACTTGAATGCATTTCCTCCGCAGGGCTTTAATATTTGTAAAAGCTCAATGGATATTCTCCTTTTCCCCGCAAGAAATGCGGAACAAGCTCTGGCCCTCTCCCTTCCTGGGGGATGAAATTGGTCTGTTGAGAAAACTTTATCTTTGCGTTCTTTGCGCCTTTGCGTCCTCTGCGTTAATTCCAGCGACATTGAGAAAGGACTATTGCCCATAACGGCTCAAAAATCTCCCTCCACCCTGCTAAGATTATGGGTAATTTCAACCCGACACAGGATGCCGAAGGAGCGGTTTACCCCGATACTCCGGATGCGGCTCAGAGTTTACGTACGAAGATCAAAGCCTGATTACCTGCGATAAACATTCAGCGTCGACTGACTGCCCCGCTTTCGACCTGCCTGATAACCCTGAACAGAGGACATCACATTGAATAAATCCATTCTCGTTATCATTCTGGCCGCGCTGGTCTCTTTCGGCTGCACCGAGTCCGATTCGGACTCGCCGATCACGATTAACACCAGCGGCAATACCTACGTTAACGGCTTCTTTGGCCTCGAGGTGGAAAAACCCGCCGACTGGTACGCACAGAGCGCCGAGGAAACCATCCTGTTGCAACAGCAGGGCAACAAGGTACTCTCCGGTGACGATAAAAACATGCAAAAGCTGATCGAGGCGGCAATGGAAAGTTCTCTGCCGCTGTTCGGCTTTTTCGAATATCCGCCCGGCACACCCGGCAAAATGAACCCGAATGTCCTGTCTGTAGCCGAGAACATCAAGTTGTACCCCGGCATCAAAGAACCCTGCGATTACGTTGAAGCGGTGAAACAGGTTCTTCAGCAGGGTCAGTTAAAATACGAGTTCGACGGAGAGTGCCAGTCCTCTACGATCGGCGGCAAACCGGCAGGCTATATGGATGCCTCGTTACACGTAGGCACATTCGATATCGCCCAGCGCTATCACGCCATGATCACCGACGGCTATGCCATATCCTTTATTCAAACCTATACGGATGAGGCAAGCCGTAGCAAAGTCGATAAAGTAATGGACTCGATTCAGTTTACCCGCTGACACGGCGCATAAACGCGAGTTTCAACACGACGGATTACCACCGATAAATCAGGCCGCGATCGATACTATCCGCCTGTCATACCGCCGCCGACGATCAACAGGATCACCAGCACCACGAACAGGCCAGTAGCACTTCGCCAGCGGGTTAGCCAGACTTCGGCCGACCCCAGTGCTGTCAGCCGATAGGAACGAATCCAGCGTGGTGGCCCCGACCACCGGTTCAGTGCATTCAACAGGATACGGACTGCCCCCAGCAGACGGGCTACCAGTTTTTCCAGCGGCACGACGATGTCGCCGGCCGCAACCACGGGCAAGCTCGGTCGCCAGCGCCAGAACAACCCGCCGATCAGTAACGCCCCGCCCAGTGGCCACAGGCTGGCCAGCGGGGCGAATATGAACTCACCGACGAGATCGACACCCGTTAGCCAGATGCCCCAGGGCAGGAAAAGCGCCCCCGTCAGCACCAGCAACCAGCCGGTCAGCATGGCATCATTGATCCCGCTCGCCTCCGCTTTCGGTTGCCGGGACCAGACCAGGTATAAAAAACGCAACATTAACAGGCTGGTGGCCAGGGCACTCCATGGCAGCAGATCGGCATAGATCCCGGCACTCGGTATCGACTGCAGGCCGCTTTTAAGCAGATCCTTGACCAGCATGCCACCGCTCCACGGCGCCCCGGCCATTGCCAATGCCGCCAGCAACAGGCCGGCACCCACCCTGCGGCGTTGACGCGGGCTGGCGCCGGTGCTCATGCCCACGCCAAGGAACAGCGCCCCTTTCACCAGGCCATGATGCAGCGCATACAACGTTACCGCCAGCAATAACAGGGGCCAGGCCACCGGCGACAGCAGGCCCGCGCCCACGGCCAGGGTCATTACCCCCATCTGGCTGATACTCGAATAGGCCAGCACCACCTTGGGATCCCGTTGCAGTACCCCTATCAGCGCGGCATAAAAGGCGGTCAGCATTCCCACAAACATGATCGCCTCGCCCCAACCGACCAGGCTAACCTCGCCCATCGGCAACAGGCGTAACCAGCCGAGCAACCCCGCCTTGATCATCGCCCCGGACAACACGGCGCTGGCCGGGATCGGCGCGACCGGATGGGCCAGCGGCAACCAGACGTGCAAACCGATCAGGCCTGCCTTGATACCCAGTGCGATCAGCAGCAACAGGTACAGCAGATCGGCGGAAGTCATGTGCGCCGTCGCCGCACGCACTGCGGGAAAATCAAGCGCGCCGGCGCTGGCATTCACCAGCATCACCATTGCCGCGAACAGCAACACTTCGCCGAGCAACACCAGGATCATATAGATGCGACCGGCGCGCAGTGCGGCCTGACTGCGTTCGTGTACCACCAGGCCATACGAAGCGATACTCATCAGGGCAAAGAACAGGTAAAAACTCACCAGCTCCTGTGCGACAACCAGACCGATGTTGCCGCTCATCGCCAACAAAAAGAACACACCGAAACGGCGCCGGCGTTCGCGCAGATATCCCGACGCATACAAACCGCCACCCAGCCATAACAGTGCGGTGAATAATAAAAAGATCCGGCCGGTCCCATCCACGCCCCAGACACTGCCCAGCAACACCCAGGGCAGACTGATCGTACTGTCGAGGGGCAATACCAGCGCCGCGATCAGCGCCGGCAACGCGGCCCACGGGATCCACCGGAAACCGCCATGCCAGAACAGCAAGGCCACCGCCAGCAACAACGGCAACAACACGCTTATCGGCAACAGCAGTTCGGTCACGGTAAAAAGCCCTCCCCTTCGACGATGAACTGCACCCATTGCAGCGGACTGAACGGAATCGCGGCCAGCAGGCCGGCGCCGACCGCCATCGCCGCGGTAATCAGGGGCGGCAGCAACAACAGCCAGGCGGTCTCCTTGCGACCGAAGTGCCGTTCCTGCGGCCATTGGCCGGCCGGTTCACGAAACCAGGCGCGATACAACACCGGCAGAAAGTAGCCCGCGTTCAGCAGGCTGCTGCCGATCAACACCCACAACACCCAGGCCTGATCCGCCTGCAAGGCGCCCAGACCGAGATACCATTTGCTGATAAAGCCCGCCAGCGGCGGCACGCCGATCATGCCCAGCGCGCCGAGGGTAAAGGCGCCCATGGTCCAGGGCATGCGCCGCCCCACGCCGTCCATTTCCTCGACCTTGTGGATGCCCAGCGTTTCGGCCAGATTACCGGCGCAGAAGAACAGCGTGATCTTCATCAGCCCCTGATGCACCAGATGCACGAGTCCGCCGATGGTCGCCAGCGGCCCGAGGATCGCCACGCCCAGCGCGATATACGAAACCTGGCTGACGGTGGAAAAGGCCAGTCGGCGTTTCACGTCGTTTTGATAGAGCGCCCGCAATGATCCGTACAGTATGGTGATTGCCGCCAGTACAGCCAGCGGTCCGGTAACACCCAGTTCGGCGGCGAATTCAATGCCGAAGATCTCATACAATACCAGGACGATACCGAACGCACCGGCCTTGACCACCGCCACCGCATGTAGCAGCGCGCTGACCGGGGCGGGCGCCACCATTGCCAGCGGTAACCAGCTGTGAAACGGCACCAGCGCCGCCTTGACCCCCAGCCCGGCGATCAATAGCGCGAAGATCGTGATCAACACCGAACGTGAATGGCCTTCCAGTGCCTGACCCAGACCACCGGGGGTAAAGGTCAGGTCACCCGTCAGGCTGTAGAGCCAGACGATCCCGATCAACAGCAGGGCGCCGCCACCCACGGTATAGGCCAGATACACCTGACCGGCCCGGCGCGCCACCTCGCTGCCGCGATGCACTACCAGCGGATAGGTCGACAGGGTCAACAGCTCATAAAACAACAAAAAGGTAAACAGGTTACCGGACAGAGCCACGCCGGCGGTGGCCGCCACACAAAGGCTGAAAAAACCGAAAAAGCGACTGCGATGGGGCGAGCCTTCGAGATAGCCGATGGCATACAGTGTGGTCAGTAACCACAACACCGCCGACAGGGTGACAAATAACAATGGCAACGGCCCGGCCCGCAACACCAGATCGATCCCGGGCACCAGCGGCAGTTGCGTCTGGTACTGCTGGCCGTGAAACACGCCCCACAGCATGACGATGACCAGGCTCAGTTTGATCAGGGCTCCGGCCAGGTTCAAGGTGGTACGCAGGTGCGTCCGCTGCTCGGGCAGGGTAAAAATGATCAGGCCCACCAGCAACGAGCTGGCGATGATGAGAAGTGGCAGGCTGGCCTGCATCATCATCCCTCCCGCCCGACCAGGTTGCTCGGATCACCGATCGCCAACAGCTCCAGCACCGGCAGAGTAAACAGGCCTAGCCCCACCGCCGCGATGGCCAGCAGCAGGGCCGGCCAGCCCAGGCGCAACGCGATCAGCGGCGACACCTGCGACGATTCACTACCGGGCGTAAAGGCCGGACCGATCACCTTGAACACATAGGCCGCCGCCAGCAGACCGCCGATGATCAGCACCCCGATCAAGTCCCAGCGCCCCTGCTCAAACGCCGCCTGCAGCAACAGCCACTTGGCGGCAAAGCCGCCACTGGGTGGCAGCCCCATGATACTGACGCCGGCCACGCCGAAGGCCGCCACCGACAGCGGCAGGCGCTGCGCCAGGCAATCCAGATCAGCAATCCGATCATGCCCGCCAAAGTGCAACAGGTTACCGGCGGCGAGAAACATGGCCGATTTGGCCAGCGCATGGGATAACACCAGCATGAGTACCGCGCCCCAGATCACGTTTGAACCGCTGGCCACCGCCAGTGCGAATCCGACAAACAGATAACCGATCTGCGCCACGGTTGAATAGGCGATCAACAGTTTCAACCGCTGTTGTCGCAGGGCCAGAACCGAGCCCCACAGGATGGCCAGTGCACCGAGTCCGCCGGCGATCTCCACCAGCACCCCGCTCGTCAAAGGCGCGAAGATTTCAAACCACAAACGCAATAAAATATAAAAGGAAGCCTTGATCACCAGCGCCGAGAGAATCGCGCTGACCGGCGCCGGCGCACTGGCATGGGCCGCAGGCAGCCAGAAGTGCAGGGGAAACAACGCGGTTTTGAGCATCAGTCCGGCGAACATCAGACCACCGGCCAGCCACAGGGTCGGGGCATTGGCTGTGCGCTCACCCAGCAGACTGATATCCAGCGTACCGAACTGATGATAGAGCAACGCCACACCCAGCAGATAGACCATCGATCCCAGCAGACTGGCCAGCAAATAACGCATGGCGCCGGCCAGTGCTTCGGGTTCGTCGCCCAGGGCGGTCAGGGCCACGGCGGCCAATGTCATCAGCTCCAGCGTGACATACAGGTTGAAAATATCGCCCGACACAAACAGGGCATTCAGGGCGCCCAGCAGCATAAGCCATATCGGCCAGAAATGGCGCCGCTGCGGCAAAGAGAAAAATTCGCTGGCATGCACGCTGACGGCCACAAACACCACCGCGGTGATACCCAGCATTAACAGACTCAGGCCGTCCACCTGCAGTACGATCCCCAACGGCGCGCCCCAGCCGCCCACGGCATGCGCCACAGGACCTGCGAGTAACAGTTGACGCCCCAACACAAATACCGAGGTAGCCGATACGACGACACTGACCAGTCCGATAAAACGGGTCCAACCCGGCAAGAGAAACCCGAGCAAGGCCCCGAGCAACGGCACCATCACGGGCAAAACGATCCAGTTGCTGTTCAGCGACGCCTCCATGCGATCATCCTACTTCGCATGATCCCCGGGCAGGTGTGCCCGGCCGGTTGCCCGATGGAGTTTGAGCATCAACAGCAGAGCCAGTGCCGTGGCGGAGACCGCCACTACGATACCGGTTATGACCATCGCCTGTGGCACCGGATCCGCCGAGGTGGGGTCACCGCTGCTGCGCGCCAGTGTCACCAGCAGCAGAAACACGCCACTGCTCATGACATTGATGGCCAGGATCTTGCGCAGCAAATGGGCATGTACGATCAGCGCATACAGTCCGAGAGTAAACAGGCCCGCCCCGGTGAGAGTGTAGATTAGCAAGCTATTCATCCTTGTGCTCCGGTTCGGCGTCCCCGCCCATAAACAGCGCCACGAGTATCGCGCCGATCGACAGGCTGGCACTCGCTTCGATCAGCAATATCCATCCACCGGCCTGCGCCGGCGGGTATTGCAACAACTTGCCTTCCAGCCACAGGGTGATCAGGGCAAGAACGAGAAACAACACCGGCCCCAAAGCCAGTAACAATCGCCATGGCCAGCGGGCAAACCGGGCCGGCAGACGCCAGCCGGATAACAACAACAAAATACCGCCGGCCGCCAGCACCGCGCCGGCCTGAAACGCGCCGCCGGGGGCGCTTGCCCCCAGCCATAACAGATACGCCGCCACCAGCACCAGCACCGGCGCTAACAGACGTGACAGGGCATCCAGTACCGGGCCGGTGGCCGTTACGGCCTGACGATGGCACTTGCCCAGCGACCCGACGCCCAGCAAGGCCAGCAGCAGCACCAGTATCTCCAGCAATGTGTCGTAACCGCGAAAGTTGAGCAGCACCGCCGTCACCGGATGGCGGACGCCGCTGTTATCCAGTTGCGCGATAACGTCCCGACGCAATCCCGGCGTATCGACGGGCAGGTGGTACAGGGTATAGACCAGGGCAATGAACAGTCCCGCTGTCAGCAGAGCAACAAAACCCGAGCCAGGTCGATGCCAGGAAGGCTGTGACGGTTCGGGGTTCGTCGCCTCTTCGTGAACGACAACATCCAGCCTGGCCAGTGCCGCCAGCAACAGGGCACCGGTGACGCCGGCGCCGATCGCCGCTTCAGCCAGGGCAATATCCGGCGCCGCCAGTCGCACCCAGACCAGGGCCAGCATCAGGCCAAAGGCCACAAACAGGACAATGGCCCGGAACAGGTTGTCACTGGACAACGCCTGCCAGGCGAGCCAGATGCCCCCCAGCCCGAGCAGACTGTCGAACAGCAGCGGCATCACCGCTGCCACGGCGTGATTCCCCGTTGCAGGGCCCGGCGGGCGATCAGATGGGCGACGCTGGCCCCGGCCAGCAAGACCAGTAACCAGATCAAAAACAGCTTGCCCGCCACCAGCCAGGAGCCGGACTGGATCGCCAGTCCGGCCATGACAAATCCCAGTCCCACGTTATCGGCCTTGGTCAGGGCATGCAGCCGGGTATAAACATCGGGAAAGCGCAACAACCCGACCGTCCCGGCCAGAAAAAAGAACCCGCCGCTAATCAATAGCAATAGCGCAAGATAATCAGTCAGCATCACGGGAAGTTTCCTTCTCGGGCCAGGCGCGACGCACAAAGGCCACCGCAGTCACCGCCGCCAGCAAGGCAATGATCAGGGCGACATTACGTAAACTCGTCTGCGCCTGTAACTGGGCCATGACCACCAGCATGGCGACCGTAGTGGTGCCAAACAGTTGTGCCGCCAGCATGCGATCCGCTCCGCTGGGCCCGCGCATGATACGCCACAGGCCGGCGATCAGGTTGAGCAGCAGAAAAACCAGCAAGGACCAGTAAAACAGTTCCACGAATCTGCCTCTTTGTTATTTCGTCACCGCGTTTCGAAAAGCGGCATTTATGTCAATGAGTGATCGCTTACCGTTGGAGTCATCGCGAGCGCAAACAGTTCCGCCACCCGGCACTCAAGGATACCCAGGCGCACCGTGATGTCACTGTTGCCATCCAGCACATGCACGCGCAAACCATCGTTATCGATTTCGACACTCAATGTGCCGGGCAATAAGGAAACCATATTGATCATCACAACCCGGGGCAAACCCTCCGGCAGTTTGAGGGGATAATCCACCAGTACGGGCGTGATCGGCAGCCGGGAATGCAGGGCCCGGCCCGCCACATCCATCCCCCCCTCCAGAGAGTGGCGTAGAAAAAACGGGATAAAGCGCAGCAGCGCCGGAATGCTGATCGTCATGCGCGGCACCAGGAGCAGGCTGACCAGCGTCGCCAGCAATACCGCCGGGACTCCCAAACCCCAGCTGCCGGGTTGCCCTTCGGTGAGCAGCCACCATAGCACGGCGAACATGGCCGTCCGTGACAACAGCATGAAAAGCCTGTTAATCATGACCTGCCGGGCCATCAGAACCGGATCCTTGGTGACGGGTGGTCAGCGTAATTACCGGTTTTGATGTGCGGGTAACGGGTCATGGTTTCGCTTTGAAACGAGTTGGCCAACGGGACGGATTGCTGTCTGTCAGTCTAGCAAAATGACCGCGCACGAACACAGGCGATGGACGTGACAGCCGCTATCGGTCTCTGGTATGTATAGCGACAAGATAACCTGAACCAGCCACAGGGATGCCCCATGATCGTTTTACTGGATAACGGCCACGGCGGGCTGATTGCCGGCGAATACCAGACCACCGGAAAACGCTCGCCCGTCTGGGACGACGGCAGTCAGTTGTTCGAGGGTGAGTTCAACCGGGCGATCGTCAATGGGATCGTCGCTGCGCTGACCCGCGACAATATTCCCTATGTGGTCATCACCCCCGAATACCGCGATGTCACTCTCGAAACCCGGGTCAAACGCGCCAACCGTTATTTCGGACAGGATGCCTGTTTCTTTCTCAGCGTGCATGCCAATGCCGGCGGCGGTCGCGGCTTCGAGGTCTTTACCTCTCCCGGGGAAACCCTCAGTGATCCCATCGCCACCATCCTCGGCGAAGAATATCAAAAAACCTTTCCGGAACGCCCCCTGCGCGCCGATTACCGCGATGGTGATCTGGACAAGGAGCGTCGCTTTTACGTTCTGACCCGCACCCGCATGCCAGCGGTGCTGACGGAAAACTTTTTTATGGATAACGAGGATGAATGCCGCACTATCCTGATGAGCGAGGCAGGCCGGCGGCGGATTGTCGACTATCACGTCAACGCCATCCGGCGTGTGCGGGATGAACTTTTCGCCAACACGGAGGCGTGATGACACCCGTTGCGGCTGCTATGCTTGTCATTCACTTTAATCGGTACCGGCAGCATGACCCAGATACTCGCCTTTGATATTTACGGCACCCTGATCGATCCCCACGGTATCGCAGTGGAGCTACAACAGCTGATCGGCGAAAAAGCCCCCGAATTTTCCCGCCGCTGGCGCGACAAACAGCTGGAATATACTTTTCGCCGGGGTCTGATGCGCCGCTATGTCGATTTTTCGACCTGTACCCGCCAGGCGCTGGATTACTGCGATACCGTGTTTGGCACGCAACTGACCGGGGCGAACAAACAGCAGCTGCTCAAACACTATGCCAGTTTGCCGGCCTTTGCCGATGTCGAGCCCGGACTCGAGGCGCTGCAACAAACCGGCATGCAGATGGTCGCCTTTTCCAACGGGACGTCCGAGGGCGTGCGCGGCCTGTTGCAACAGGCGGGTATTCTCGATTTTTTTGCCGATGTGATCAGCGTGGATGAGATCGGCAGCTACAAACCCGACCCCGCGGTCTATCACCATTGCCTGTCCCGCGTGGGAACAAACGCCGAAAACTGCTGGCTGGTCTCTTCCAATCCCTTTGATATTCTCGGTGCCGCCGCGGTCAATATGCCGACTGCCTGGGTACGACGCGATCCCGCCGTGGCCTTCGATCCGTGGGAGACCCGGCCCACAGCCAGCATTGAACAGTTAACAGATCTCATCAGCGTGGTACAGAACCATGGATGACAAACTCGAGATCGCCGAACGAGTTCGCCAGGCCTGTTTGCAGCAAGCCATGGAAGCCTGGGAGCAGGCCGGCATCAGTGGCCTGTGCGGCGAAGGTCGCTGGGAGGTGGCACTGGATGCGATCCGGCACCTGGATGTTGCCAAACTGATCGAATCCCCGCAGGATTAGACAACCCTAACAACCGCGGCTGCCGATCGCCCATGCACGAACATATTCTCATTGCCCTGGCCGGTATCGGCCTGATCGGTATTGCCAGTCAGTGGTTGTCGTGGTGGTTGAAACTGCCGGCGATTCTGTTTTTACTGATCGGCGGTATCATCGCCGGGCCGGTCACCGGCTGGCTCGATCCCGATACGTTGTTCGGCGATCTGCTGTTTCCGTTCGTCTCGCTGGCTGTCGCGGTCATCCTGTTCGAAGGCAGTCTGACCCTCAAGTTCGAACAGATCCGCGGACTGCAACAGGTGGTGATCAACCTGGTCTCGGTGGGTGTGCTGGTCACCTGGGCTGTGACCGCCATCGCCACGTATCTGTTGCTCGATATTGGCTGGGAGCTGGCGCTGCTGTTCGGCGCCATCACGGTGGTCACCGGGCCAACCGTCATTATCCCCATGCTACGCACCGTGCGCCCCAACAGCCGCCTGACCCATATTCTGCGCTGGGAAGGGATTGTCATCGATCCGATTGGCGCCCTGCTGGCGGTGCTGGTGTTCAACTTTATTATTACCGGCCAGGGCAGCGATGCACTGGGCTCCACCCTGCTCGGTTTCGGCACGATACTGCTGGTGGGCATCGCAATGGGAGCCGTGCCCGGCTATCTGCTGGGTCTGCTGTTGCGCCATCATCTGTTGCCCGAATACCTGCACAACATCACTACCCTGACGCTGGTCTTCGCGGTATTCGTGATTTCCAATTCGCTGTATCACGAATCCGGTCTGCTGGCGGTCACTGTCATGGGCCTGTGGCTGGCCAATATGAAGGGCGTGCATATCCATGACATTCTGTCATTCAAGGAAAGTCTCAGCCTGCTGTTTATCTCCGGCCTGTTTATTATTCTGGCGGCACGGCTGGATCTCGATGCGCTCATCGAACTGGGCTGGCCGGCGCTGTTTGTGCTGCTGGCCATCCAGTTCATCGCCCGCCCCCTGAAAGTGCTGGTGTCCACCTTTCGCTCGTCACTAAACTGGCGCGAGCGCACCCTGCTGGGCTGGATCGGGCCACGCGGGATCGTTGCAGCCGCCGTGTCTGCCCTGTTCGCCCTGCGCCTGGAACAGGAAGGCATGAGCGAGGCGGCATTACTGGTGCCACTGACCTTCATGGTCATCATCGGCACCGTGGTCTTGCAAAGCGCCACCTCGCGACTGTTTGCCACCTGGCTGGGGGTCGCCGAGCCGGAGCCGCGCGGTTTTTTGATCATCGGCGCGAACCCGGTGGCCCGCACCATCGGCCAGGCCCTGCAGGAACAGGAGTTCAATGTGCTGTTGACCGATACCACCTGGGAGAACATTCGCGCGGCGCGCATGGACGGCCTGCCCACCTATTACGGTAACCCGATTTCCGCGCATGCGGATCAGTGCCTGGATCTGGTGGGTATCGGTCGCATGCTGGCCCTCTCTCCCATGGCCGATGTGAATGTGCTGGCCGGACTGCGCTTTCGCCGTGAATTCGGCTCCGGCGCGATCTATACCCTGCAGACCGCGCAGGAAAAAGATGCGCCGGACAAACTCACTGCCGCCGAAGAACATCGCGGCTATTTGTTGTTCGGCGAGGGCGTCACCTTCAGCAAGCTTTCCAGTCTGCTCAGTCAGGGCGCCAAGATACACGATACCAAGCTGAGCGACGATTTCAGTTTCGAGGAATTCAGCAATAAATATGGCAAACGGGCCACGCCCTTATTCGCCATCGATCCGCGCGGCCGGATTCAGATCTTCGTTGCCGAAGGCAAGCTGACGCCCCAGGCCGGCTGGACGATCCTCAGCCTGATCGAGCCGAGCGAGGAAGAAAAAGCCAAAGCGCAGGAAGAGAACGAAAAGTAGATAAACGGTGGCTCCGCGTTGCTTGAGCCACCCTACACATCCCGTAGGTCGGAACAAGCGCAGCGGTTCCGGCTTCATCGTGCCGGTGGCTCCGCTGCGCTTGAGCCACCCTGCTCTGTAGTAAAACCCGATTCAGGTATAATGCCGGTATGTGCCATTCGCCCCCGTTATTATGTCGTTAACCGTCAGCGAACTGCTGGGCGCTGCCCATCGACGCCTGCAGGCGGTGTCGGATTCGGCGCGCCTGGACAGCGAGCTGTTACTGGCCCATGTGCTGCAACAGTCCCGGACCTGGTTGCATACCTGGCCGGAGAAACCGGTCGACGAAGCCCAACAACAGACGTTCGAACACCTGCTGCAACGCCGGCTCGCCGGCGAGCCCATCGCGCATATTCTGGGGGAACAGGATTTCTGGTCGTTGCGATTAACGGTCTCGTCGGCGACATTGATTCCCCGGCCCGATACCGAGCGGCTGGTGGAACTGGCCCTGGAACGCATTCCAGCCGAGGCCGACTGGACCATCGCCGATCTGGGGACCGGCAGTGGCGCCATTGCACTGGCGCTGGCCACCGAACGCCCCCGCTGCCATGTCATCGCCACCGAGCAATCGACCGAGGCACTCGATGTGGCGCGGGTCAATGCCGCCCGGCACCGGCTGAACAATGTGCAGTTTATCCACGGCGACTGGCTGGCCGATCTACCGACAGCGCAACGCTTCGAGATGATCGTCTCCAACCCGCCCTATATCTGCGAGGCCGATCCGCATCTCTCCCGGGGCGATGTCCGCTTTGAACCGCGCGGCGCCCTGGCCGCCGGTGCCGACGGCCTCGCGGCCATTCGCCAGATTATCCGCCAGTCAACCGCGCGGCTGATGCCGGGCGGCTGGTTGTTACTGGAACACGGCTATGATCAGGATGAAGCGGTGCAGCGTCTGTTACGGGATACCGGTTATGGCGAAGTGGCTGATTTTATTGACTTCGGCGGGAACCCAAGGGTCGCCGTCGGCCAGCGCCCGGCGGGGTAAATCAGCAAACGCTTATTTATACGGGAGCTATTGACCCCTTCTGTGATCGGTTTAGGATAAAGGGCATGTGAACAGGCCCGCAGGCAGACTGTGCTCAAGCAACGCGACATTATTTTTCATTCCCTGCATCCCGAACCCAATCCGGCGCGTTCGGCGGCCCTGTTGCTCAATGAGGTCGACGGTATCCAGCATGTCGAGGCCCCGACCGATACCCGCCTGCTGGTCCATTACGATCTGCGTCACATCACCCTGGCCGAGATCGAGTCCGCCCTGGCCCGGGCCGGTTTTCACCTGGACAACGCCCTGCTGATCAAACTCAAACGGGCCCTGCATTACTATACCGAGGAGACCGAGCGGGCTAACCTGGGCTGCCCGGCCTGTCAGGACAAAACCACCCGCGAAATCTTTATCAAACACTATCGCAATCGCGCACACGGCTGTCGCGATCCCCGTCCTTCGCACTGGCGTAACTATCTATAAGAGCAGGGGCTAGGGGCTAGGGGCTAGACGCTAGAAAACCCCATAAACTCCTGACTGCCGACTGCTAACTGCCATCTGCCTACTGCCAACTTTTATTTGCCAACTTTCATTTACCTGTTCAACGCTGTTTGTTTGGCGTATTCTTTCGTTATTCGATAACGCATAGACTTGACTGACCATGAACGACGACCAACTGCTGCGTTACAGTCGCCAGATCATGTTGCCCCAGGTGGATGTAGCCGGGCAGGAAAAGCTGCTGGCTTCGCGGGTTTTGATTATCGGCATGGGCGGGCTGGGTTCGCCGGTGGCGATGTATCTGGCGGCGGCCGGTGTCGGGCAGCTGGTGCTGGTGGACCACGACCATGTGGATCTCTCTAATCTGCAACGACAGATTCTGCATCGCTATGAGGATATCGGCCGTCCCAAGATCGCCTCGGCTGCCGAAACCCTGATGCAGCTCAACCCGCAACTGCACATTACCACCCTGGATCACAAACTCTCGGACGAAGAGCTGGGCGAAATCGCCCGCAATGTGGATGTGGTGGTGGATGCGACGGATAATTTCGAGATTCGCTTTGCGCTCAATCGCGTCTGCGTCGAGACCGGTACGCCGCTGGTTTCCGGCGCGGCGATTCGCATGGAAGGCCAGGTCAGTGTTTTCCTGAACCGACCCGGCAGTCCCTGTTACCGTTGTTTGTATCGCGAAGAGGGCGAGCTGGATGCCTCCTGCAGTGAAAACGGCGTTCTTGCGCCGATCGTCGGGATCATTGGCAGTGTTCAGGCGCTTGAGGTGATCAAGATTCTGCTCAACATCGGCTCGACGCTGGACGGTAAATTGTTATTGCTCGATGCTCTGCATATGGAGTGGCGCACTCTGACCCTGAAGCAGGACAGCGAATGTCCGGTGTGCGGCGCCACGGCCTGAACAGACGTTCCAGACCCGATTCACTCGCGCTTCGTAAGGTGTGGCAATAGCCCGCTCGCCTGTTCAGTGGCGGGTATCGGGTGTCCGGTAGGTCACTTCGGTCGCGAACAGTTGTTCGGCATCCACGGCATCGAAGCGGTATTGCTGATTGCAAAACTCGCAGGTTACATCGATGTGCTCTTCTTCCTCGAGAATCGCGCGGACTTCGTCGATCCCCAGCTGACGTAACATATTGGCTACCCGGTCCTTGCTACAGGGACAGCGAAAACAGATCGGTTCCGGTTCAAAGACACGCACATCTTCCTCGTGATAGAGGCGATGGATCACCTGCGGGGCGGTGAGATCCAGCAGTTCCTTGTCGGTAATGGTGGCGGACAACTGTTCGACCCGGTTCCACCCTTCCTGCTCCTCGGCGCTCTGGTTGGCCGGCAGCTTCTGGATCAACAGACCGGCGGTACGTTGATTACTGACCGCCAGCCAGATACGGGTATCGAGCTGTTCGGAACGGGACAGATAATCGTCGATGGCCTCGGCCAGATTGTTGCCGGTGAGTTCCACGATACTCTGATAGCGTTCCGCGCTGTTGGCCGGCTCCAGGGTAATGGCCAGGCGGCCATCACCGACCAGTTCGGGCAGGGAACCGGGCTGGATATCCTCGGCGTAATGGGCCATGCCGCGCACGTTACGATCGTGGGTGCATTCCACCACCATGAACGGAATCGGACCATTGCCCTGGATCTGCATGGTCAGCCGGCTTTCATGTTTCAGGGTGGCGGCAAGCAATACCGACGCCGTCATGACTTCGCCCAGCAGATGCAACACCGGATCGGGATAGGTATGTTTTTCCTGTAGCGCTTTCCAGGTGGCATCCAGCTGTACCAGATCGCCGCGAATCGCCAGGTTTTCGAACAGGAAACGTTGCAGGGTATCGCTCATGATCAGACTCCGGCCGTTTTGTCGGCCGGTGACAGGTCAGGATGGCTCATTGGCTGAGCTTGTCTTTCAACATCTGGTTCAGCTGCGCCGGGTTGCCCTTGCCGCCGGTGGCCTTCATGCACTGGCCCACGAAGAAACCCAGCACTTTCTCCTTGCCGGCCCTGAACTGCTCGACCTGTTCGGGATTGTCGGCAATTACTTTATCGACAATCGCCTCCAGCTCACCCGTGTCGGTGATCTGCTTGAGCCCCTTCTTCTCGATAATCGCATCAGCATCGCCTTCACCGTTCCACATGGCATCGAACACCTCCTTGGCAATCTTGCCGGAGATGGTCTTGTCCTGGATACGTTTGATCACCCCGGCCAGCATCGTGGCACTGATCGGACTGTCGGTGATGCTCAGATCGTCCCGGTTCAGATAACCGGATAACTCACCGATCACCCAGTTGGCGGACAGTTTGGCTTCACCGCAGGCGCTGACCACACTTTCATAATAATCGGCCAGCTCGCGGCTGGCGGTCAGGATCACGGCGTCCTCGAGCTTGAGCCCGTAATCGTTGACAAAGCGATCCTTTTTCGCCTCCGGCAGTTCCGGCATGTCGGCGCGAATCGTCTCGATATGCTCAACGGTAATCTCCACCGGCAGCAGATCGGGATCCGGGAAGTAACGATAATCCATCGCCTCTTCCTTGGAACGCATGGAACGGGTCTCGTCCTTGTCCGCATCGTACAGGCGGGTTTCCTGGATGATCTCGCCGCCGGCTTCGAGCACGTCGATCTGGCGTTCGACTTCGAAATTGATCGCGCGCTCCACAAAGCGGAACGAGTTGATGTTTTTAAGTTCCGTACGCGTACCGAACGCTTCCTGCCCTTTGGGACGCACCGACACATTGGCATCGCAACGGAAGGAACCTTCCTGCATGTTACCGTCGCTGATGCCCAGATAACGCACCAGCGCGTGAATCTTTTTCATATAGGCCACCGCCTCTTCGGCCGAGCGCATATCCGGCTCGGAGACGATCTCCAGCAAGGGCGTACCGGCACGATTGAGATCAATGCCGGTCATGCCGTGATAATCCTCGTGCAGCGATTTGCCGGCATCCTCTTCCAGATGCGCGCGGGTCACGCCGATGATCTTCTCGCTGCCATCGTCCAGGCGAATACTCACCTGGCCGTGTTCGACGATAGGCAGTTCGTACTGGCTGATCTGATAACCCTTGGGCAGATCGGGATAGAAGTAGTTCTTACGCGCAAAGATCGACCGCGGCGCGATCTGCGCCTCGACAGCCAGGCCGAATTTGATGGCCATGTTGACCACGTCTTTGTTCAACACCGGCAATACACCGGGCAGCCCGAGATCCACCGCGCAGGCCTGGCTGTTGGGCGGCGCCCCGTAGGCGGTCGAGGCGCCGGAGAAGATCTTGCTGCTCGTCGCCAGCTGGGTATGAATCTCAAGCCCGATAACCGTTTCCCAACTCATCATGTCAGTTCCGAGGTACGAGGGACGAGGGACGAGGAAATAAAGCCATACCTGTCACTGTCCACATGTTTCAACATAATCATTACTAATAACGAATTCTCGAGTCCGGGAACGAGACCAATCCTCGTCACTCGTCCCTCGTAACTCGTCACTCGAACCCCGAAGGGGTTCGCCAGTGCCAGTCGGTGGCCTGCTGGAAACGGTGCGCGACGTTGAGCAGGCGCGCTTCGTCGAAGTAGTTGCCGATAATCTGCAGCCCGACCGGCAGGCCGTTGACGAACCCGGCCGGCACCGACATGGCCGGCAGGCCCGCCAGGTTGGCGGCAATGGTGTAGATGTCCGACAGATACATGGTGATCGGATCGTCCGCTTTCTCGCCCAGCTTGAAGGCCGGGGATGGGGCGGTGGGACCCATGATCACATCCACCGACTCGAAGGCCTGCACGAAATCGTCGCGGATCAGCCGCCGCGCCTGCTGCGCCTTTATATAATAAGCGTCGTAGTAGCCGGCCGACAGGGCGTAGGTGCCGACCATGATACGCCGCTTGACCTCGGGGCCGAAGGCCTCGCCGCGGCTGCGCTTGTAGAGATCCTCCAGATCCTGCGGGTTCTCGCAGCGGTAGCCGAAACGCACCCCGTCGAAACGCGACAGGTTGGAGGAGCACTCGGCCGGAGCCACCACGTAATAGGCCGGCACCGACAGGTGGGTGTTGGGCAGGCTGATCTCCACCACCTCGGCACCCAGTTTCCTGTACTCGGCCAGGGCCGCGTCCACCGCGTCGGCCACGCCGCTATCCAGTCCGGGATCGAAATGCTCCTTGATCAGGCCGATTTTCAGCCCCTTGAGATCCGCACCAAGATCGGCCGTATAGTCCGGCACCGACCGGTCCAGACTGGTGGAGTCATGCGGGTCATAACCGGCCATGGCGTTGAGCAGCAGCGCCGCGTCCTCGGCCGTTTGGGTCAGCGGGCCGGCCTGATCCAGACTGGAGGCGAAGGCGATCATGCCGTAACGGGAAACCCGCCCGTAGGTCGGTTTGAGTCCGGTGATTCCGCACAGCGCCGCCGGCTGGCGAATCGAGCCGCCGGTATCGGTGCCGGTGGCCGCCGGGGCCAGCCGGGCCGCCACGGCCGCCGCCGATCCGCCGGACGACCCGCCGGGCACGGTCCCGGTGTCCCAGGGGTTTTTCACCGGCCCGTAAAAACTGGTTTCGTTGGACGAGCCCATGGCGAACTCATCCATGTTGGTCTTGCCCAGGGTGACCATCCCCGCCTCGTTCAGGCGGGTCACCACGGTGGCATCATAGGGGGCGATGAAGTTGTCCAGCATTTTCGAGCCGCAGCTGGTTTTGATGCCGTCGGTGCAGAAAATATCCTTGTGCGCCAGCGGGATACCGGTCAACGGGCCGGCCTCACCGGCGGCGCGCTGCGCGTCCGCCGTCCGGGCACGGGCCAGCGCCGCATCGGCCGCGGCGGTGATATAACTGTTGAGTTGCGGATCCAGCGCGCGGATGCGCTCCTGATAATGGCGGGTCAGTTCTTCACTGGAATAGGCGCCCTGTTCCAGATCCCGGGCCTGTTCCGCAAGCGTTTTGTCGTGCATGCCGTCTTCTCGTGTGCGTCAGTCTTTGATAATTCAGGGAAAAACCGGATGGGCCACTTACTCGACGACCCGGGGAACCAGGTAAAGTCCGTCCTCGACACTGGGCGCCTGGGCCTGAAACCGTTCCCGCTGATCCGTTTCGGTCACCCGGTCCTCGCGCAGGGGCTGGACGGCATCGAGGGGGTGCGCCATGGGCGTGACCTCGGCGGTGTCCACCGCGTTCATCTGCTCGACCATTTCCAGAATGTTCGACAGGTTGTCGGCGTAGCCGGGAATATCCGCCTCATCGATGGCCAGCCGGGCCAGATGCGCAATCTTCTCGACGTCAGATTTATCCAGTGACATGGTTCCCTCGGTAATCCAGCAATAATCCAGAAAATACAAGAATATCCCGGCGCCGGGGCCGGTTGTGATGGGCTAGGCAAATTGGCAACGTTACCACAGATGATTCCTTGCCCAAAGCCCTTCTATTTGATTACAGTACCCGTTTATACTGACGTATCCCATCACCTATAAAGATTACAAACATGTTTGACAGTTTACGGGGTCTTTTCTCCAACGATATTTCCGTCGATCTGGGTACCGCCAACACCCTGATTTATGTCCGCGGCCAGGGTATTGTACTCAATGAACCCTCGGTTGTGGCGATTCGCCAGGAGCGCGGACCGGGCGGGCCCAAGTCGATCGCCGCCGTCGGCGCCGAGGCCAAGCGCATGCTGGGCCGCACTCCGGGCAATATTGTCGCGGTACGGCCGATGAAAGACGGCGTTATCGCCGACTTTACCGTCACCGAGAAAATGCTCCAGCATTTTATTCGCAAGGTCCACGAGACGCGCTTTTTCCGCCCCAGTCCGCGGGTATTGATCTGCGTACCCTGCGGTTCCACCCAGGTGGAACGCCGGGCGATTCGTGAATCGGCCGCCGGTGCCGGGGCACGCGATGTCTATCTGATTGAAGAACCCATGGCTGCGGCCATCGGTGCCGGCATGCCCATCTCCGACGCCAGCGGCTCGATGGTCGTGGATATCGGTGGCGGTACCACCGAGGTAGCCGTGATCTCCCTGAGCGGGATCGTCTATTCCGCCTCGGTGCGTATCGGCGGTGATCGCTTCGACGAGGCGATCATCAATTACGTGCGACGCAACTACGGCAGCCTGATCGGCGAATCCACCGCCGAGCGCATCAAACAGGATATCGGGACCGCCTACCCCGGCCACGAGGTACGCGAACTGGAAGTCCGCGGCCGTAACCTGGCCGAAGGGGTACCGCGCAGCTTTACCCTCAACAGTAATGAAATTCTCGAATCGCTGCAGGAACCGTTGTCGGGGATCGTCAGTGCGGTCAAGACCGCGCTGGAACAAACGCCCCCCGAACTGGCCTCGGACATTGCCGAACGCGGCATGGTCCTGACCGGCGGTGGCGCCCTGCTGAACGATCTGGATCGACTGCTGATGGAAGAGACCGGCCTGCCGGTGATTATCGCCGAGGACCCGCTGACCTGTGTGGCACGCGGCGGTGGCCGGGCGCTGGAGATGATCGACGAACACGGTGGCGATCTGTTCACTGTCGAATAATGATTCCGGCCCGCGACCGGTCATCGCCGGTCAGGCCGCCCGGCCGATTCACTCGAGCGGGCAAAAACCGGTAACCTGTTCCTGTCCTGTATTCCGTCGGGGAGCCTGACTGTTAAACTTTTATTCGTACAAGGTCCGTCCGCCACGATCCGGCTATTGTTGCTGATCCTGATTTCAGTGGCCCTGATGACCGTGGATCACCGCACCAGCTATATCAATACCCTGCGTTCCGGACTGACCGTTGTGGTCTATCCCCTGCAATACGCGGTCAATCTGCCCGCCGATTTCATGGGCTGGGCATCACAAACCTTTGTCACCCGCGATACGCTGTTAAAAGAAAACGAAGAGCTGCGCACCCAGAACCGGCTGCTCAAGGCCCAACTGCAAAAACTCACCTTTATAGAATCAGAGAACGTCCATCTGCGCGAACTGCTGCAATCCTCCAAGCGCGCCGGTGAACGTATTCTGATCGCCGAACTGCTGGCGGTGGATCTCGACCCCTACAGAAAACAGGTGGTGATCAACAAGGGCAGCAGTCACGACGAACTGTATATCGGCCAGCCCATCGTCGATGCCCACGGGGTGATGGGGAAACTGACGCATGTCACCCCCTTCTCCAGCACCGCACTGCTGATCACCGATCCCAATCACGCGGTACCGGTACAGGTCAATCGCAACGGGCTGCGCGCCGTGGCCGTCGGCAGTGGCGAAGGGACCGTGGAACTGTTGCACCTGCCCAACAATGCCGATATACAAGAGGGTGATCTGCTGGTCAGTTCCGGCCTGGGCTGTGTCTATCCGGCCGGCTATCCGGTTGCCACGGTGACTAAAGTCACCACCAACCCCAGCCTGCCGTTTGCCGAAATCGTTGCCGAACCGGTTGCCCGCCTGCAACGCAGTCGCGAGGTGTTGCTGGTCTGGCCGGCGCTGGCCAACCTGCCACCGATGGAAAACCCCTGCGAAGTCCACAAACGGAGAAATGAACAATGAGACGGGACAGGCAGGGCGGCGGAGGTATGGTTCTGGCCAGCTTCATCGTGGCGCTGGCGCTGACGATTATGCCGTTACCCGACACGCTGGAACTGGCCCGGCCGGAATGGATGATTATGGTCGTGGTGTACTGGGTCATGGCGCTGCCCGAGCGCGTCGGCGTGGGAATTGCCTGGATCATGGGCCTGTTGCTCGATGTGGTGCGTGACGCCCTGCTCGGTCAATACGCCATTACTCTCGCCCTTATCGCATTTATCGTGATCTACATGCACCAGCGCCTGCGGGTCTTTCCGGTATGGCAACAGGCCCTGGTGGTCGGCATGCTGGTGATCCTGCAATATATTCTGGTGTTCTGGATCAAGGGGCTGACCGGGGAGCTGCCCTCATTCTGGAAAATGCTGTTGCCGGCCGTCAGCAGCCTGATCTTCTGGCCGCCGGTCTTTCTGCTTATGCGACAGATTCGACGCCGTTATCAAATCAGCTGAGCGAACCGATGCCGCGTAACACCCGTCCCGCTCTGAAGGATAACCTGCGAGAGACCGCCCTGTTTAACCGGCGCCTGCTGGTTGCCGGTATCGGGGTCGCGATATTGATGGCGATTCTGATCAGCCGGATGTTTTATCTGCAGGTTATCAACCAGGCCCACTTTTCCACGCTCTCGGAAAACAACCGGGTCAACCTGCTGCCCATTCCTCCCACGCGTGGCCTGATCTACGACCGCAACGGGATCGTACTGGCCCAGAACCAGCCCAGTTTTACCCTGACACTGGTACCGGAACACATTCCCGATCTGGACGCGACCCTGGCGCGCCTGCAGGACCTGATCCAGTTGACCGAGGCCGACATCGAACGCTTTCATCGTTACCGGCGGCAAAAACGCCGTTTCGAGGGGATTCCGTTACGTTTTCGCCTCACCGATGAAGAAGTTGCCCGCATCTCGGTCGATCAATACCGGCTGCCGGGTGTTGAAATCAAGGCCGAGCTGGCCCGCCATTATCCGCTGGGCAAGCTGGCCTCGCATGCTATCGGTTATGTCGGACGTATCAGTGAAAATGAACTGGATGACATCAACACCGCCAATTACAGCGCCACTACGCACATCGGCAAGGTGGGCGTGGAGCGTTATTATGAAGATCAGTTACACGGTGAGGTCGGCTACCAGCGCGTGGAAACCAACGCTCAGGGGCGGATTCTGCGCGTACTGGAACGCACCCTCCCCAAACCGGGCAAGAATCTTTACCTGAACCTGGATTCCCGACTGCAGAAAATTGCCGAAGAGAGCTTCCAGGAGGAAAACGGTGCTCTGATCGCGATGGACCCGACCAACGGCGCGGTCCTGGCCCTGGCCAGCATGCCAACCTACGACCCCAATCTGTTTGTCAACGGTATCGATTCGGCCTCCTATCGCGAACTGACTTCCTCCATAGCGCGCCCGCTGTTCAACCGCGCCTTGCGCGGTCAGTATCCTCCCGGCTCGACACTCAAGCCGTTTCTGGGGCTGGCCAGCCTGGAGACCGAAGCACTGCGACCCGATCATGAAATAAATTGCCGGGGCTGGTACAAGCTGAAAAATGACGAGCGGCGTTATCGTGACTGGAAAGAGGAAGGTCACGGTAAAACCGACCTGTCCAAGGCGATTACCGAATCCTGCGATGTCTACTTTTACGAATTGTCTTTTGAACTGGGCATCGACAACATACACAAGTACATGTCACGTTTCGGGCTGGGCAAACGGACTGGCATCGACATCCGTGGCGAAATGCCCGGACTGTTACCCTCGCGGGAATGGAAGCGCCGCACCCGTAACCAGCCCTGGTTCCATGGCGAAACCCTGATCACCGGCATTGGTCAGGGTTTTATGCTGACCACGCCCCTGCAACTGGCCAGTATTACCGCCACTCTGAGTCAGCGCGGCCAGCGCCAGACACCCCGCATGCTGTATGCGATCCAGGATGCCTCCACCAATGAATTCAATGTTCAGGATAGCAAGCCGCTGGAACCGATCCAGGATATCGAACAGGATCACTGGCAAACCGTGATCAAGGCCATGCGCGATGTCATCCACGGTCGCACGGGTACCGCCCGAGGAATTGGCTACGGTATGCAATACGAAGCCGCCGGCAAGACCGGCACTTCGCAGGTCTTTGGTATTGCCCAGGGTGAAGAGTATGTCGAGGAAGATATCGCCAAACGCCTGCGTGACCACGGACTGTTTATCAGCTTTGCCCCCGTGGACGATCCCCGTATCGTGGTCGCGGTGATTGTGGAAAACGGCGGCAGTGGCAGCTCCTCGGCGGCCCCGATTGCCCGCAAAATCATGGATCACTACCTACTCAACCAGGATCCGCCTCATGAGCCTGACTGACAGCCATCAGCTCGCCAACGAAAACCGGATCAGTGCCGGTCGCCAGCTGTTGCAGCGTCTGCATCTGGACCTGCCACTATTGATCGCCTTGCTGGTGCTGGCAGTCATCGGCGGCTTCGTTCTTTACAGTGCCTCCGATCGCGGAACGGATATGCTGATACGCCATGCCCTGCGTCTGCTGATCGGTTTTGTCATTATGGTGGGCATTGCACAGCTGCAACCGGACACCATTCGCCACTGGTCGCCGTGGTTATACGCCCTCGGCCTGATATTGCTGCTGGCCGTCCTTGCCTTTGGCCAGAGTGGCGGCGGCGCCCAACGCTGGCTGGACTTCGGCCTGTTCCGCTTTCAGCCCTCGGAGATCATGAAACTGGCCGTGCCGATGATGCTCGCCTGGTATCTGTGCATTACAGCGATCCCGCCATCACCAAAGCGTTTGCTGGTGGCATTACTGCTGCTGATCATCCCCACGTTGTTGATCGCCCGTCAGCCCGATCTGGGCACGGCCCTGTTGATTGCCAGTGCCGGTTTTTTCGTGCTGTTTCTTGCCGGACTGCGCTGGAGTTTCATCGTCGGCGCCCTCGTTGCCCTGACCGCCAGTACGCCGTTGGTCTGGAACACCCTGCTGCGCGATTATCAACGTCAACGGGTTCTGACCTTCCTGAATCCGGAGCTCGAGCCGCTGGGTTCGGGCTACCACATCATTCAATCCACCATTGCCATCGGCTCGGGCGGGATCCATGGCAAGGGCTGGCTCAATGGCACACAGGCGCATCTGGATTTTCTACCGGAGCGATCCACTGACTTTATTTTCGCGGTCTACAGCGAGGAGTTCGGTCTGCTGGGTGTTCTGCTGCTGCTGTTTTTCTATGCCGTGCTGATTGCCCGTGGCCTGATGATCGCCACCCAGGCCCAGGACACCTACAGTCGCCTGCTGGCCGGCAGCATCACCCTGACATTCTTTATTTATGTCCTGGTCAATATCGGCATGGTCTCCGGGCTGATGCCGGTCGTCGGCGTTCCCCTGCCATTAATTAGCTATGGCGGCACATCGATAGTGACCCTGATGGCCGGTTTCGGTATTCTTATGTCCATCCAGACGCATCGGCGTCTTATATCAACCTGACAGAGTGCAGTAGCTGTAATGAAAATCGTTCGTTTTACCCTGTTATCACTGGGCCTTTTCCTGAGTACCGCCTCCCCCGCGCAGGATTTTTCCAACAATGAGCAGCTGCAGACATTCATCCAGGAGATGAATCAGAAGCACAACTTCGAGACTGACCGGCTGCGTCAGATATTTAATAATACCCGGCTGCATCAAAGTATTCTCGACGCGATTTCCCGGCCGGCGGAAAGCAAGCCCTGGCATGAATACCGCCCCATATTCGTCACCCACGATCGCACCAGCGGCGGGGTACGCTTCTGGCGCGAACATCGTGACGCCCTGCAACGGGCGGAAGAAAAATTCGGGGTGCCGCCGCAAATCATCACGGCCATCATCGGTGTCGAAACCCGCTATGGCAGGCATGCCGGTCGTTATCCCGTGCTCGACGCCCTGGCCACGCTGGCCTTCGCCTACCCGCCGCGCAGCAGTTTCTTTCGCAAGGAACTGGAACAATACCTGTTGATGACCCGCGAAGAAGATCTGGATCCGCTGGAACAAAAAGGCTCCTACGCCGGTGCCATGGGAATGCCGCAGTTTATCTCCAGCAGTTTCCGCCGCTATGCCATCGACTTTGACGGTGACGGCAAACGGGATCTGTGGGGTAACCCGGACGATGTCATCGGCAGTGTCGCCAATTATTTTCACAAGCATCGCTGGAAGCCGGGTCAACCGGTAGCCCACAAGGTCAGGGTGCATGGCAAAAAATACCGCCAGCTACTCGACAACGACTTGCGAGCCAGTCATACCCAGCAGGAATTGCTGGACAACGGGGTCATTCTGCCCCGGAATATTCCGCGCGATCTCAAGGGTAACCTGCTTGAACTGGATACCGGCAACGGCCCGGAATACTGGGTTACCTGGCATAACTTTTATGTGATCAGCCGCTATAATCATAGTGCGCTGTATTCCATGGCGGTGTACCAGCTCAGCGAACTGATCGTCGCCGCCCGTAATAACTAGCCTGATTCAGGGGGAGCGCCAGTGAAACACGCCGTTCTCATCGTCTGCGCCGCCTTGCTGGCCGCCTGTGCCGGCGGCAGCAACTCGCGCTATGCCATGCAGCATGACAGTGCGCCGGACGATGATTTCGATGCCTCACGCATTCCCGATGCCGTCCCGCGAGTAGAACCTCGCAGCCGTTATGGCAATCCCGACTCCTATGTGGTCAGGGGTCGACGTTATCATGTCAAAACCAGCAGCCAGGGTTATGTCGAACGCGGCCATGCTTCCTGGTATGGCAAAAAATTCCACGGCCATCGCACCTCCAGTGGCGAGACCTACGACATGTATGCCATGACCGCGGCCCACAAAACCCTGCCGCTGCCGACCTACGCCGAGGTCACCAATCTGGATAATGGCAGGAAGATCATTGTCAAAATCAACGATCGCGGCCCGTTTCATCCGGGGCGCATCATCGATCTCTCCTATGCCGCAGCCAAAAAACTGGGCATGACCGGCAAGGGCACCGCCCCGGTACAGGTCAGGGCGATCGATCCCCGCCAGCCGGCTCGTCCGGTGCAGGTCAAACGCCCGGGCGCGTCCTCGCGCTATATCGCCGCCCGCATGGGCCGCCAGCTGCCGAAACAACCGACCGATACCGACCCGCCCGCCCCTGCCAGCCCGTCCGCGAGCAGCGACATCTTTATCCAGGTCGGCGCTTTCTCCAGCCGCGATAACGCCGAGCAGTTACGCACCCGGCTTGACCGGCAATTCAACAATCTGAGTGTGGCCGCGGCGTTTCATGACGATACCCGACTCTACCGGGTGCGGATCGGACCTCTGGCCAGCCGCGAACAGGCCGACCGCTTGATCGAGCGGATTATTCTCAACGGCCTGGGCCAGCCCCGCCTGATCATCGACTGACGCTTCCCCCGTGCAAAGATAAACCGGCCATTTTGCGACAGATGGCTGGGTTTCGCGCGCCTCAGCCGTTAAAATGGCCCAAATCCATTCCAGCAATAGAGAAACAATATGCGCTTTGTCATTCCCGCCATCGCCCTGCTGGCCGCAGTGCTCAGCCCCGCTCTGAACGCCGCCCCGGATCTGGTACCCGCGCCACCACAGTTGCCGGCGACCTCCTGGCTGCTGATTGATCATGACAGTGGCCGGGTGCTGGTCGAACATGAGCCCGATGCCCGGGTCGAGCCGGCCAGTATCACCAAAACCATGACCAGTTATGTGGCGTTTCATGCCCTGCGCAATGGCAGCATTAATCTGGATGACATGGTTCGCATCAGCAAGAACGCCCGCTACAAGCATACTGACGGTTCGCGCATGTTCGTCGAGTACAACTCGCAGGTCAGTGTGGAAGACCTGCTACGCGGGGTCATCGTCCAGTCCGGCAATGATGCCAGTATCGCCCTGGCGGAACACATTGCCGGCAGTGAAGAGAGCTTTGTGACCCTGATGAACCGCCATGCGCAGGCCCTGGGTATGGACAATACTCACTTCACCAACAGCACCGGCTGGCCGGATGAAAATCATTACACGACCACCGAGGATCTGGCCACGCTGTCGCGTGCATTGATCAACGATTTCCCAAAAAAATACGCCATGTTCGCCGAGAAACATTTTACACATAACGAGATCAAGCAATCCAACCGCAACAGTCTGTTGTGGCTGGACGACCGGGTTGACGGCATCAAGACCGGCCATACCGAATCGGCCGGCTATTGCCTGGTCTCCTCGGCCGTCAATGAGGATATGCGCCTGATTGCCGTGGTAATGGGTGCCGACAGCGACAACCAGCGCGACAATGCCAGCCGTAAACTGCTTAATTACGGTTTTCGTTTCTACGAAACGTTCCAGTTACACGATGCCAACGAACCGTTAACCGAAATGCGTATCTGGAAAGGCGAGCAGGATGTGGTACCGCTGGGACTGGAGACGCCACTGTTTGTCACTATCCCGCGAGGTCAACGTGATGACGTCAAAGCCAATATGAAAGTAGACTCCATGATCATGGCGCCGGCGAAGAAAGGCCAGGAATACGGTACCGTCAATGTCATGCTTGGCGAGGAAGCGCTGGCAAGCAAACCGCTGGTGGCACTGCGCGATGTCAACGAAGGCAGCATCTGGCGCAAGCTGGTGGATAACATCAAGCTCATGTTCAAATAAGCCGGCGACATACGAATATGTCCGAATCTATCTGCTATTTGAACGGTAACTACCTGCCGCTGGATGAAGCCTGCGTTCCGGTACTGGATCGCGGCTTCATTTTCGGCGACGGGGTTTATGAAGTCATACCCGTCTATGCCGGCAAACCCTTTCGTCTGGACCATCATCTGCAACGACTCGATAACAGCCTCAACGGGGTGTATCTTTCCAATCCGCTCGATAACGCAACCTGGACGCAGATCCTGCAACAGATCATCGAGCGTAATGGCGACGGTGACCAGTCCCTGTACCTGCAGGTCACCCGCGGCGTGGCCAAACGCGATCACGGTTTTCCGGCCACCGCGCAACCCACCGTGTTTGTCATGAGTAATCCGTTCAAACCGGTGGACAGCGAACTGCTGGAAGAAGGCGTCGCCGCCATCACTCTGGAAGATATCCGCTGGCAATACTGCCATATCAAAAGCATTGCCCTGCTGCCCAATATTCTGTTGCGCCAGCAGGCCCTGGACGCCGACGCCGCCGAGGCGATTCTGCTCAAGGGCGACAGGGTCACTGAGGGCGCCGCCAGTAACGTGTTTATCGTACTCGATGGCATCTTGCTGACGCCCCCCAAGGGCGAGTGCCTGCTGCCGGGCATTACCCGTGATCTGGTCGTGGAGCTGGCCGAGCAGCACGGCGTCCCCTGCGAGCAACGGGATATCACTCGCGAGGAACTGTTGCGGGCCGGGGAAGTCTGGGTCACCAGTTCCACCCGGGAGATCCTGCCGGTAACCCGGCTCGACGGGCATCCGGTCGGCGACGGGCGGCCCGGCCCGGTATGGCAAAAGCTGTACGCCATCTACCAGGACTACAAGGACGAGCTGCGCCGCTCAGTCTGAAGTCGCCGTGCTTTTGTGTTAAAGAGACCAATAAGCCAGCGAACACACTGAAGACACTGAATCTGTACCGGAGCGTTCTTCCCTTCAGTATTTTCGGTGTACAGTCAGTGCTTTCGGTGGTTCCATAACAGGCAGCTAATCGGTAATGCCATGAGTGAGGAAGAAACATTTCTCGAATTTCCCTGCGAGTTTCCCATCAAGGTCATGGGCCGCAGTGACGTGGATCTGCAATCGATGGTCATGGAACTGGTGAGCAAACACGCGCCGGACCTGAGCGAGCAGGACATCACCCGCCGTGACAGCCGCCAGGGGAATTATGTCTCCCTGACCGTCACGGTGACCGCCACCAGCAAGGCCCAACTGGATCGCATTTATCTGGAGCTCAACGCCCACGATGCGGTGCTGATGACCCTCTAGCCGTGAGTCAACCGTCATCCGACAAGCGCCTGCGGATCCGCCTGCGGGGATTGTGTGACTATGAACCGATCTGGCACGAGATGCAGGCCTTCACGCAGCAGCGCCAGCCCGATACGCCGGATGAACTGTGGCTGCTGCAACACCCGCCGGTCTTCACCCTGGGACGCAATGCCAAACCCGAACACCTGCTCGATCCCGGCGATATTCCGGTGATCCCCATCGATCGCGGCGGCCAGGTCACATACCACGGACCGGGGCAGCTGATGGTGTATATCCTGGCGGATCTGAAACGACTGGGAATGGGGATTCGCGAGTTTGTCAGCGCACTGGAACAGTCCGTCATCGATCTGCTTGCCGAGTATCAAATCGCCGCGCGCGGACGGCGCGATGCGCCCGGTGTCTATGTACAAGACGCCAAGATTGCCGCGCTGGGCCTGCGGGTCAAACAGGGTTGCACGTATCATGGCCTGGCCCTCAACATCGACATGGATCTGTCACCGTTCTCCCGCATCAACCCTTGCGGCTACGCGGGCATGGCCGTGACCCAGATGCGCGATCTGGGTGTCACCGACAGCCTGGAGACGATCCGCGATCGATTCGTTGGGCATTTACTTACCAATCTGGGCTACAATGGCCGGGAACAGCCGCCGGAATAATCTTATGAGTCAACCGTCCGATCCCCATTCACAGGACACACCGCCGCGCACCGCCAATCCGCTCAAGGGCAAATCCAAGACCGCTCGCATTCCGATCAAGGTGGTCCCGGCGGACAAACCGTTACCCAAACCACGCTGGATTCGTGCCCGCTCGCCCAACTCGCCGGAAGTGGCCCGACTGAAACAACTGCTGCGCGATCACAACCTGTATACGGTCTGCGAGGAAGCGGCCTGTCCGAATCTGGGCGAATGTTTTGCCCACGGCACCGCGACCTTCATGATCATGGGCGAGGTCTGCACCCGGCGCTGTCCGTTTTGCGATGTCGCCCATGGCCGCCCGGATCCGCTGGACGAAGCGGAACCGCATAATCTGGCGGTTACCATCGGCGCCATGCAATTGCGCTATGTGGTAATCACCTCCGTAGATCGCGATGATCTGCGCGACGGCGGTGGCGCCCATTTCGCCCGCTGCATTGAGGCGGTCAGGCAACAGAGTCCCGCAACCGGTATCGAGATCCTGGTGCCCGATTTTCGCGGCCGCATGGAAAAAGCGCTGGGCGAACTGGTCGGGGCCCTCCCCGATGTGTTCAATCACAATCTCGAGACCGTACCTCGCCTGTACAAACAGGCCCGTCCGGGGGCCGATTACGCCTGGTCACTGAAACTGCTGCAGCAATTCAAACAGCAACACCCCGGAATACCGACCAAATCGGGCTTGATGCTGGGACTGGGCGAAAGTCTTGAGGAAGTGCAACAGGTGATGCAGGATCTGCGCAAACATGAGTGCGACATGCTGACCCTGGGGCAATACCTGCAGCCGGGACCGCATCACCTGCCGGTCAGTCGCTATGTCACCCCGGAGGAGTTCAAACAACTGGAAACCCTCGGCTATGAAATGGGTTTCAGTAATGTCGCCAGCGGACCCATGGTGCGCTCTTCCTACCATGCGGATAAACAGGCCGCCGGCGAAGCGATCACCTGATTCAAAAAAGTAACGGTTGTACCCCCTAATCCACATTATAAAGACGGGGCACGGGTTTGGAAATTCTGCTTATTCGACTGATTGAATCCCTGCTGATGCCGCCGGGATTGATGATCCTGATGATGCTGCTCGGCTCGTTATTGATCGGGCGCTTGTTTGTCACCGGCAAGGTACTGGTCATCGGCGGCTTTGCGCTGTTGATCGCCGCCAGTCTGCCGATTGTCTCCAGCAATCTGCTTGCTCTGCTGGAACAGCCCCCGCCACTGAACATGGCAAAACTCAAGGAACAACGCGTCCAGGCCATTGTAATCCTCGGCGGCGGACGTTATGCCGACGCCCCCGAATTCGACGGCCGGGATACCGTGTCAAAACATACCCTCGAGCGGTTGCGTTACGGCGCCCGCCTGCAGCGCCAGAGCCAGCTGCCGGTACTGGTCACCGGCGGCAATCCTTACGGTCGCCCGGTCGCCGAAGCCGAACTGATGCGCCAGACCCTGGAGCAGGCCTTCAACATCCCGGTGAAATGGGTCGAAAGCGCCTCGACCAATACCTGGGAAAACGCCCGCTACAGCCGGATTCACCTCAAGCGCGCCGGCATCAACCGCATTGCCCTGGTAACCCACGCCTGGCACATGCCGCGCTCGGTCAGCGCCTTCCAACAACAGGGCTTCGACGTTATCCCCGCTCCCACCGCCTACAGCACCCGCGCCCGTCCCCTGCTGCTGCAATTCGTCCCCGACGCCAGCGCCCTGGAAGACAGCCGCAAAGCCCTGCACGAACTCCTCGGCCGCCTCTGGTATGCCGTGCGGTATTAGATAGAACCGTGGAAGAAACGCAAAGGACGCAAAGACGCGGAGAACGCAAAGAATTTATTATGCAGTATTATCTTCGCTCTGCGTCTTTGCGTTAGTTTCAGGTTTAATCAAAGAAGACCACCGAAGACACTGAAAAACACCGAACAGACAGAACCAGTGTATTCGGTGTCTTCAGCATTTTGATCATTGCTTAATGAGCGATAATGCGAAGTGTCGCATTCAACCATTCTTTTCTCTGCGTCCTTTGCGCCTCCGCGTCCTCCGCGTTCCTTCCAGTGGACCTAAGAAGTGGTAATCAGCGGCCTTCGTAGACGATGCGCCAGTGGCCGTCGCGGCGGGTGAGGTAGAGGCGTTTTTGCATTTCGCTGTTGAAGTTGTTGGAGCGGTAGGTCTGGTGCATGCGGGCCACGACCAGATCGCCCTGCTGGTTCTCCACCCGGGGATAGCTGAACAGGGAGATGTCATCGAGTTTGACGTCCTGGAAGGTCTTGGACTGCGCGACCTGGCGTTTGTAGCGTTTCCAGCTTTGAATGTCGTGCGAGCGGGTCCAGAAATTCTTGTCATAATGTGACAGGTAGCGTTCGGTATCCAGGCTTTCCCAGTCCTGCTCCCACGCCTGCAGGGCCTGCAGTATCTCCTGACGTTCATTGCGCCAGGTCTGCTCGTCAACCCAGTCGATGCGCGAGGTGATGATCACCGGCGTGACGCCGGGTTTGATCTCGTTTTTGATCGCGTCGAGATCGTAATTGGACAGTACCACGCAGCCTTCACTGTCCAGCGGCGGACGACTGTAGAATTCGCGCTCGGTGCCGTGCAGCCAGATCCCGTAACCGGTTTTACCCTGTTTGCGATCCAGTTCGTTGGGGTAATTGACCGGAAACGCACCGATACCATAGCGCTCGGGCAGTTCTTCATCGGGTATCCAGTTGGTGACAAAGTAAACCCCTTCGGGGGTACGCAAATCGCCCCGCACCACCTTGTTGCCCTGCTTGCGTCCGGTACTGACATAGTAATCACGGACCAGGCGCGGCGGTTGTGCCTTGCCCTGTTGTTCGAACAGGAATAACCGGTGGCGAGACTTGTCCACCACAATGGCATGCCCGACGTTATCGCTCAGGGTCAGGATCTGGCGCGGTATCCGGGCGTGCCGTTCCCTGTCCAGATGGACACCCAGACGGTAATCCGCTTCCTGCTGCAGGTCCTGCAGGACGTCGCGCGCCTCACGACTGAGACTGGCAAACAGTCGGGCATCGCCGATGTCGTTAACCGGGCGCCATTTCATCATGCGCAAATCGGCGTAGACCATGTGCGCCAGCTGGAAATTGGGCGCCCGCTGGCGCAAGGCATCGAGCTCACGCAGTGCCGCCTCGAGATTGCCGCTGCGAAAATAGATCAGGCCTTTTAACAGACTGGCTTCATGATCGGCGGGATGGACGGCCAGTCGCTCATCGAGATGGGAGAGGGCCTCGCCCACCTGCCGCTCCAGGCTCAGGGGCGCACCCGGATTTTCGCGCATGGCCAGATGCGCGAGCAGGGTCGGTTCCGCCTGCACGGCCCCCGGCAGCAGCAAAGTGCCGCCAAGCAGTAATCCGGTTAAAAAGCCACGACGGAGCATCATCAAAGTGTGTTTTCCCGGCTGATTCGCCAGCCATTGTTCTCACGGCTGAGGATCAATTGTTTATGCGTGACATCCCCGTAGGTATCGGAGCGGTATTTCTGGATAAACTCCACCACCGCCTGTTGCGCGGACTGTTCGGCAATCTGCAGTTTCTCCAGTTCAACCCGGATCCATTCGGGACGCTTCAAGCGTACCTGGCGTTGTTGCTCCCAGCCCTGGCGGGTGAGGCCGTCGTCCGGGCGAAAATCCCCGGCGTAAAATGACAAATAGCGTCCCACGTCCTGCGCCGCCCAGGCCCGGGCCCAGTCGCGCACGGTCTGCTCGATGGCCGCCGGTTCGCTCTCCTGCAGCGGGATAGTTGGCGAAGGCGTAGTCTCGACAACGTCAGCCGGTTGTTGTTGTGTCTCGCCCTTCTCCGGCGGTGCGGAGGCCGCCGGGCGCGGGGGCTCGTCCAGATCCAGTTCCAGGGTGGCAAGCGTCACGCGCTGCTCGGGCACATCCACCCGCAACGCCTTGCCATAGGAGGCGCGGGCAATTTCCACGTTCACCGTCTGCAGATTACGGTACACCGTGGCATAGGCCGGATCGATCCCGGTCAGGGCCTGCTCCAGTACCTGACTGGCCTGCGTCAGTTGCTCCTGCTCCATCAGCAACGCCGCCAGGTTGTTATACGCCTCGACACGTTGCGGCTGTTGTTCGATCAATTGCCGATAAGCGCGTTCCGCCGCCCCGGGCCGGCCCAGGGCGGTCAGGGCGCGGGCGCGCAGAAACAACCCGTCGTCATCGTCGGGGGCCGCCTGCAGGTGCTCATCGATCAGGGTCAGCGCCCGTTCGGCCTGCCCCGTCTGCAGCAGCGACTGCGCGTCATCCAGCGTGCCAGCCGACAGGCCCGCAAAGAGGAACCACAGCAGCGCACCGGTCGCCACCCTGAGTTTCATCGTCATCAACAACCCTGTATAAAAACATTAATGATTATAACAATTTACCATGCCGCGGCAAGCCAAAGCGGTGCCGGGCGTTCAGCCGGCGCCGGGTAATGGCAGGCGTTCCATCAAATAGCAGAGACAATCCTGGCGGATGATCTCGGCATCCAGGGTCAGCATCGAGGGCATGACCGGCACGCGGGTATAAATGCCGCCATCGCGCAGTTCGAAATAGCGGCCACTGACTTCATTACCCTGCTCGTCGCGGGCGTGCAGGGCCAGCTGACAATCCGCCCGGAAGCGTCCGAAACAGGTGCCGGGCGGCAACTCGCTGAAGTTATAACGATCGATAGCCGGGCTGAGATCGACGTCGGCCGTCTCATCGCCCACCGCCACCGAACATTGTTCGGGCACGTTGACCACCGCCACCGTATGAAACAGATCCACATCCTGCGCGGCCATCGGGTGATCGGGAAAGACCGACAGGTGCAGCGCCGCTTCGATAAATTCGATCACATGCGCCACGCCCCGCGCGTCATCGGGTTTACCACATTCGATGGTGACCGCCGGGCACAGCGCGGCCATGGCCATGGAGAGCACCGTATCCGGCTTGAGAAAATAGACCACGGTACGACTGAACAGCGTCGCCAGATGCAGATAATCATCCTGCAGGCGGTTCACGCAGGCGTAATGGGGATTGGTGCCGGTGTTGTTGTGTATATCGATGGCGGCAAACAACGATTGCGGTTGTAACCAGGCCAGCAGCTCACGCGCCATGGCATACTCCGCCCCTTCGCCGTCGCCTTGCCAGATCCGGTTATAGTCCGCCTGCTGTGGCAGATGGCGCTGTCCCTGTGCCGCCGCCGCGACATTACCAATGAACAGATACACACTGCGCGGCAGACGGGGATATTTTTTCAGGAGGGCGCGCATGGCATCCCAGCCGGTGGTTTCGTTACCGTGCAACAGCACCGAAATAAACAACGGCCGGGGATCCTCGCCTGACAGGCGGATCAGTGTCGGACCGTTTAACTGTTCATGCAGACGCCGGGCAGGCAAATCCAGCAGGCCCGGCGGCACGGCATCGAGCCATGTCAGGCTGTTTTCAGAGGGGCCATGCATGAACCGGATCTCCCTGTTGCTGGCGTTCCAGATAGGCGGCCGTGAGGGCCTGCATATCCTTGCCATGTTGTTTGACATAATCGCGTTGCCAGCGGGCACCGTTTTGGCCACTGGCCACCCGTTGCGCGATAATTTCCAGATACTGTCGGCTGTCCGCTTCGGCCACGCCCAGTTGTGCGAGTCCCTCCCGGGCCATGGGCAGTAACACTTTTTGAATCAGTTCGCTGGCGGACAGCTGCCTGTCCTCGAACCACTGTTGCCGGGCACGCAGGCCGAAACGGGCCGCGGTATAAAAATTGTCCCGCGCCCGGTCGAAGGCCAGTTGCCGGCGCGGGGGAATCGGCAGATTCGCCAGCGCGGTAACCGCGCCATAATAAAAAGCGGCATTGGCAATGGTATCGATCAGGGTGGGCCCCGCCGGCACCACCCGGTGCTCGACCCGCAGATGCGGCGTGCCGTCTTCCTCAAAGCCGATCAGCGGACGATTCCAGCGCCAGATGGTGCCGTTATGCATGCGCAGGTGGGCCAGTTGTTCGGGCGCCTCGCCCAGGTCCACCGGCAGCATGACCGGATAATGGGCCAGATTCTCCTCGAAGCATTCCATCAGCGACTGTTTGACATAGCCGTTGCCAAAGGTCACCCGGCGAATCGGTCCGAAACGCGCCGCGTCATACCCGCCCACGGCGACCGCCTGCTCGAAAACCGGGATGCGGGTCTCGTCCCACAGACTTTTGCCGAACAGAAACGGCGAGTTGGCACTCACGGCAACCATCGGGCCGGCCAGAATGATACTGGCATTGAACAGCGGCACCGCGTTTTGCGGTGTGAGCTTCAGATGGATCTGAAAGGAGGTGGCGGCCGATTCGAGCATCACATCGCGATGCGTCACTCGCAAATGTTCCTCACCATTGATATCGAAGACCAACGGTTTGCCATGGCGCATGCGCACCACTTCACGATTGAGGGCCCGATAACGCTGCATGCGGGACATGTTGGCCAGGGTCAGCGAGTCATTCTCCACCGTCGGCAAAATCCCGATCATCAGCACCCGGGCGTCCAGCGCCTCGGCCGTATCAGTACAGTGGCGCCAGGTTTCGATCAGCTCGTTATGCATGGCGGTGAAGACCTCGCCGGCCAGATAACGCGGGGTACTGTTGACCTCGAAATTGAAACTGGCCAGCTCCGGCGACGCCAGAGGGGTATCCAGGCGTTTGAGAAACGCCTCGTTAATCGGTGCCGGCCGCAACGCGTCATCGATCAGCCAGGCCTCCAGCTCGAAACCGCCCTGCGGTTCCGTGCTCGCCAGCGCCCCTTCCTGCAACCAGCTTTTGAGCAGGGCGGTTTCCTGTTGCAGACGCTGTTCGAAGCGGGCGTAATCTTGTGCATCGAACTGGCTGCTCTGTATCTCTTCACCCATTAACCCTGACCACCATTCAGTTGCGCATCCAGTTCGGCCAGTCGTTGCGGCGTACCGATATCCCGCCATTGACCGGAATAATATTCTCCGCTCACCTTGCCCTGTTGCATGGCCGCGCGCAACAACGGCCCCAGCGGCCGCACGCCCGGCCTCAGATCCGCAAATAGTCCGGCCCGGTAAACCCCGATGCCGCTGAACGTCAGGCGCGGTTCGTGCTGTTCATCCAGAACATTCTCCCGCAGGCCAAAATCGCCCTGCGGATGATGCGCCGGATTGTCCACCATCACCAGATGCGCCAACCCTTCGGGTTCAGCAGGCAGTCGGGCCAGGGGATAATCGGTCCAGATGTCGGCATTGAGCGCGATAAACACCTCGCCCAGCCACGGCAGGGCCTGGATGATACCGCCGGCTGTCTCCAGTGCCGTCGCTTCGTGCGAATAATGCAGCCTCACGCCGTAACGCTCACCTGTGCCGAGTTTTTTTTCGATCTGATCGCCCAGCCAGGCATGATTGATCACGATCTCGTTAATCCCCGCCGCGGCCAGTGCCTCGATATGATATTCGATCAGCGCCTTGCCACCGGCCTGTAATAGCGGTTTGGGACAGGTGTCGGTCAACGGCCGCATGCGCTCGCCACGACCGGCGGCCAGGATCATGGCCTTCACGCCGACACACTCCGCGGCGTAATCTGTTCCAGTCGACGGGGCACATCCAGGCTTTGTAACAGCCCGGCAAAATCGATCAGCTCGGCATAGTCGCCCATGATCGGCAGGACATACCCGAGCGTGCGCGGAATGTCGGCCAGATACCCGGGCTTGGCGTCACGATAATTCAGTCGCGCGAAGATGCCGCTGGCCTTGAGATGGCGTTGTATACCCATCAGATCGAACCAGCGCAGGAACTGTTCGGCGCTCACTTGCGATTCAACGATCCCGGCCTGTTGCGCACGCTGCAGATAATCCCGCACCCACTGCTCGACTCGCTCGCGTGGCCAGGCGATATAACAATCGCGCAACAGGGAGACGAGATCGTAAGTGACCGGTCCCCGGACCGCGTCCTGAAAATCGATCACGCCGGGATTGGGTTCACTCAGCAACAGATTGCGCGAATGATAATCGCGATGCACGATCACTTCGGGTTGTTCCAGCGCCACATCGGCCAGATGCGCAAAAGCGCGTTGCAATATCTGCTGTTGCGCGGTATCCAGCACCAGCCCGAGATGCCGTTGCAGATACCAGTCGGCAAACAGTTGCATTTCCTGCATTAACCGCTCGCGATCGTAGTCGGGCAGCCAGCCGGGGATCGGCTGTTGTTGCAGCTGCAAAAGCGCGTCCATCGCATCCCCGTACAGGGCTTCGACACTGTTCTCGTTCAACGCCGGCAGGTAAAGTTGCGTGCCCAGATCGCTCAGTTGCAAAAAACCCTGTTCGGTATCCCGCGCCATAATCCGCGGCACATGCAGTCCCGCATCCATCATCAACCCGGCTACCCGGATAAAGGGCGCGGTATCCTCCTTTTCCGGTGGCGCATCCATGACGATGAAACTCGTGCCGTCATGGTGAATGCGAAAATAGCGCCGGAAGCTGGCATCGGCGGAAGCCGGTTCCAGCGAGTAGCGGTGATAGCCCTGCGTGGCCAGCCACTGTTCAAGTTGCTGCAAGCGTGTATCCAAACCAGTTTGCCTTTTACCTCTGCCAGGGCGAATTATACCGGTTATCCGCAACGGGAGCCGGACACTGACGGTATTTGTGTTAGCCGGGTCTGGGGTGTTCAACCTGTGACCATGTATAATGCCAACATACCATAACCCGACCGCCCGGCGCGGCATTACCACCGACCCGCAACTTCGAGGCCACCTTGCGTCAATCCGCCTGTCACTCCTGCTTTTGTCATCCGCGGCACCTGCGTGCCGGGATACTGGCGGCCATTTTGTGTGCCGGGGCGCCGGCCGCCGCGCAGACCGCCTCGACACTGTACGATGACGCGGACGAAGCGCAATCCGTAGCGACGAGCGAAACAAGTGGCGGACTCTGTCCGCCCGCCAGCCACGCCCCCCTGCCCCGCGTGGAAGGCGATCCGGATGACCCGCGCACGCACATCGAAGCCGATAGCGCCGACATCAGTCTCGAGACCGTCAGTGTATTTCGCGGCGCGGTGGCGGTACGCCGGGGACTGCGCCAGTTAAACGCGGATCGGGTCGACTACGATCGCCAGCAGGATACCGCCCACGCCGAGGGCAATGTGCGACTGCTGCAAAACGATCTGCTGATTACCGGGGCCGAGGCAGACCTGGATATGGCCGCCGGCACCGGGCAAGTCAGTCAGGCCACCTATCGGACCGCCGAAAACCAGCAGGGGCGGGCCGAGACCATCCGGATTCTGGACAAATACCGTACCGAACTGGATGACGCCACCTATACCACCTGCGATATCGGCGATCCCGACTGGTTGCTGAGCGCCGGTCACATCATGCTCGATAATGAAAACCGCCAGGGGTCAGCCAGCAATGTGGTGGTCCGCTTCAAGGGCGTCCCGTTTCTGTATTTGCCCTACATGCGGTTTCCCATCGGGGACGAACGGCTCAGCGGTCTGCTCTATCCCTCGATTGGCGATTCGGATCAACATGGCACCCGGGTGGTGGTACCGTATTACTGGAACATCGCCCCGCAAATGGATGCGACGCTCACGCTCGATCACATGAGTCGCCGCGGGACCATGTTGCAAACCGAGTTTCGCTATCTGACCGCCAATAACGAAGGCCAGCTGGACTGGCATTATCTGCCCGACGACAAGATCTACGGCGAGGATCGCGAACGGGTGCGCTGGCAGCATGAGGGGCGGGCCGATGCCGGCTGGAGCGGGCAGGTGGAGTACAATTCGGTCGCCGACACCGATCATCTGTTCGATTTCGGCGACGATCTCAATGCCACCAGTACCACCCACCTGCAACGTCGCGGTCAGCTGGTATACAACGCCGACCGCTGGCAGTTTACCTCCCTGGCCCAGAGTCATCAGGTCATTAACGGCAACGAAACCTATCAACGCCTGCCACAACTGGGACTGACCTCCCGCCTGCCGCAGCGGGACAATGCGCTCAATTACCACCTCGACGCCCAGTGGGTTGCGTTTGCCCATCGCGATGCGCCGACCGTGCCCGAAGGCAACCGGCTGGCCGTGGAGCCGTCGATCAGCCTGCCACTGCGCGCGGTCTACGGCTTTGCCGAACCCAGGTTGTCCCTGCATTACACCCAGTACGATCTGGATCCGGCGACGACCCCCAGCGAGCCCGAACAGACCCGCACGGTGCCGATTTTCAGTCTCAACAGCGGGCTGTTTTTCGAGCGCGATACCCGCATCGGCGAAACCGATCTGCTGCATACGCTCGAGCCGCAACTGTTTTATGCCTACATCCCCTATCGGGATCAGAGTGCGATCCCGGTATTCGACAGCGCCTTTCGGCGTTTCAATATTAACGATCCGTTTCGCGCCAACCGCTTCGACGGGGTCGATCGCATCGGCGACACCAATCACCTGACCGCGGCGCTCACCACCCGGCTGTTGGGTCAGCAAACGGGTCAGGAGCTGCTGATGGCCCGGCTGGCCCAGGTGTTCTACTTCGAAGATCGGCGGGTCACACTGGGCAACGACGCACTCGATGACAGCCGCCGCTCGGACATCATTGGCGAATTCGACCTGCGGCCCAATAACCGCTGGGCCTTCGACAGCGATGTCACCTGGTCACCGCAGGACGATGAGGTCACCGTCGGCAACGCCCGGCTGCGCTACTCGCCGTGGGACAGTCTGTCGCTGGCGGCCGCCTATCGCTTTCAGCGGGATCGGCTGGAGACCAGCGAGGCCGGGTTCGACTGGCGGCTCAATCCCCGCTGGGGGTTCCATGGCCGGCGGCTGTATGACCTGGAAAACCGGCGCGAGCTGGAATCGGTCCTGGGGCTGCGTTACGACAGCTGCTGCTGGGGCCTGAGCCTGGAAGCCGGCAAGCGTTTTGTCAGCAGCGACCGGCCCGAGGAAAACACCCTGTTGCTGATCCTGGAGCTCAAGGGGCTGGCCAGCTTCGGGGAGTAACATCGCGCTCAATCCTGGCCACCGAATCCTGGCATCGGGCGGGGCCGCCTGTGTTATGCTTGGCGGTCTGTTGTTAACCGCTTGACTCATATCATGAAACACCTTATCAGTGGCCTGCTGTTCGGCCTTGTGGCGCTGAACGCCGCCCCCCTCTCTGCCGCCCCGGTCCAGGAACTCGATCACGTGGTCGCCATCGTCAATGACGATGTCATCACCCGGGTCGAACTGGATGAACGACTGGAGCGCATCAAAAGTCAGGCCCGGCAACAGCAGCAGCGCCTGCCCGATGAAGCGACCCTCGAACGCCAGGTGCTGGAAAATCTGATCGTCGAGGAATTACAGCTGCAACTGGCGGAAAAGGCCGGCATCCGGGTGGACGACGAGAGCGTCAATCAGGTCATTAACAACATCGCCCGCGAGAACAACCTGACGCTGGACCAGTTTCAGGAAGTCCTGCGCCGCGACGGCATGAGCTTCGCCGCGTTTCGCGAAAACATCCGCAACGAGATTATTATCAACCAGCTGCGCAAGCGCCGGGTCGAGGACAGCGTCAACGTCACCGAGCAGGAAGTGAACAATTACCTGAGCAACATGGAAAACCGCCAGGGGCTGAACGACGAATTCCGTCTCGGCCACATCCTGATCGGCGTACCCGACGGCGCCACCCCGCAGCAAATCCAGCAGGCGGAAGCCAGAGCCCGGCAGGTCTATAACCGTCTGCGCCTGGGCGCCGACTTTCACCAGACTGCCGTGGCCGAATCCAGTGGCCAGAATGCCCTGCAGGGCGGCGACCTGGGCTGGCGCAAGGGGGGGCAACTGCCCAGCGCGCTGGCCGACATTATCGTCGACATGGAACCGGGCGATATCAGCGAACCCCAGCGCAGTGCCAGCGGCTTTCATATCATCAAGCTGCTGGATCGGCGCAGCGACGAGCAGCGGCGCATCGTCGAGCAGACCCTGGCCCGGCATATCCTGATCCGGCCCAACCAGCTGGTTTCCAATGCCGACGCCCGCCAGCGGCTGGCGCGCCTGCGCGAGCGGATTCAACGGGGCGAGAGCTTCGCCGATCTGGCCCGCGCTCACTCGGATGACACCGGTTCCGCCGCCGAGGGCGGCAGCCTGGGCTGGTTCAGTCCCGGCAGCATGGTGCCCCGCTTCGAGGAAGTCGTGAACCGCCTCGAGCCGGGCCAGATCAGCGAACCCTTCCAGAGCCGTTTCGGCTGGCACATTGTCGAGGTAATTTCACGCCGCAAGCACGACGACACCGAACAATACCAGCGTATCCAGGCCCGTCAGTCCATCCACAAGCGCAAAAGCGATGAGGCCATCGAACAATGGCTGCGTCAGCTGCGCGCCGAAGCGTACGTGGAAATCCGGCTGAACCAGTGACACCGCGGCCGCCTACCCTTGCCATTACCCCCGGCGAGCCGGCCGGCATCGGTCCCGATTTGCTCATTCAGGCCGCCCAGCAGCCTCGCGAAGCGGCCCTGGTGGCGCTGGCCGATCCGGAACTCCTCGAACAACGGGCTCGCCAGCTGAACCTGCCGCTGGGCCTGCAGCCCTGGGCCCCCGGCGATCCGCCGGTGACCGGCGCCGGAGTGCTGGCCATTCAACCCATTTTGACAAACGCCCCCGTGACCGCCGGCCGACTCGATCCGGCCAATGCCAGCTATGTGCTGGCCTGCCTGGATGCCGCCGTGGCCGGTTGTCAAGCGGGCCAGTTTGAGGCGCTGGTGACCGGCCCGGTGCACAAGGGGGTGATCAACGACGCCGGCATCGCCTTCACCGGCCACACCGAGTATCTGGCCGACGCCACCGCCACCCCTCGCGTGGTCATGATGCTGGCCACCCCCGGACTGCGGGTGGCCCTGGCCACCACCCATCTGGCCCTGCGCGAAGTCCCCGACGCCATCACCCGCGAGAACCTGACCACCGTCATCCGTATCCTGGATCGCGAGCTGCGTCGTCATTTCGCCTGCGCCACGCCCCGGATCAAGGTGTGCGGCCTCAATCCCCATGCCGGCGAAGGCGGCCATCTGGGGCGCGAGGAGATCGAGGTGATCGAACCGGCGCTGGCAGCCCTGCGCCGCGAGGGCCTGGATCTGATCGGGCCACTGCCGGCCGATACCCTGTTCACGCCGGCCGGGCTGGAAGGGATCGATGCGGTGCTGGCGATGTATCACGATCAGGGCCTGCCGGTGCTCAAGCATATGGGCTTTGGAAAGGCGGTGAACATCACCCTGGGCCTGCCGTTCGTGCGCACCTCGGTGGACCACGGCACGGCGCTGGAGCTGGCCGGCAGCGGCCGCGCCGATCCGGGCAGCCTCGGTTATGCCATCGAGGTCGCCGGCGAGATGCTTCGCGTGGCCGACCCCGCCTGACCGCCATGACCCGCTCCTCGCATCGCCCGCGCAAACGCTTCGGCCAGAACTTTCTGCACGACCCGGGCGTCATCCGGCGCATCCTCGACGCCATCGCGCCGCGCCCGGACGATCCGCTGGTGGAGATCGGCCCCGGTCAGGGCGCCCTGACCCGACCGCTGCTGGAGACGGTAAACCAGCTGGACGTGGTCGAGCTGGATCGGGATCTGCTCCCGCAACTCGAGGCGCTCGATGTCGACGGCAAACTGCGCGTGCACAATGCCGATGCCCTGCGTTTTGATTTTTGCCCGCTGCGCGCGGGAGAGGCCAGACTGCGTCTGATCGGCAATTTGCCCTATAACATCTCTACCCCGCTGCTGTTTCACCTGATGGAACAGCTGGCCTGCATCGCGGATATGCATTTCATGCTGCAAAAGGAGGTGGTCGACCGGATTACCGCCGTCCCCGGCAGCAAGACCTATGGCCGGCTCGGCGTGATGCTGCACTATTACTGCCGGGCCGAACGACTGTTCAGCGTCCCGCCGGGCGCCTTCCACCCGGCCCCCAAAGTCGAGTCGGCCATCGTCCGCCTGGTCCCGCATCCCGAACCACCGGTGGCCGTCAACGACGTCCAGCAACTCGCCTGGCTGGTCAATCGCCTGTTCAGCCAGCGGCGTAAAATGCTGCGCCACTCCCTCAAGGGCTATCTCAGCGAGGCCCGCCTGCGGGAACTGGGCATCGACCCCACCGAACGCCCCGAACAACTCGACCTGGCCGCCTTCGCCACCCTCGCCAACGCGCTCTAGTCTTTTTTCAAACACTCTGGGAATAACGCGGAGAACGCAAAGGCGCAAAGTTCGCAAAAGAGTGTCTTATTACCAGCGCCCAATAATTATGATGAGACTTCTCATGAAGTCAGACGAAAAATGGCTTTGCGATGAGCCTGCCCGTGATAAATAAAGAGTCAAACTGATAGAACCACAATAAAAACTGTGCGTCCTTTGCGCCTTTGCGTTCTTTGCGTTAATAAGGGCGAATGAGAAATGGGACCGGCGCCCCAAATGCCCACAGATGCTATTAATAACCGCCGCGCCGGGCCGCTATAGAAGGACAACCATCCCGAGCTGACACGGACTATGGCTTCTTTGCACGATGCCGATGCCCTGCTGATCTATCAGGTGGGGCCGGTGCGCTGTTGCGCGCCGACCGGGCCTGTTGAACAGATTGTGCTGCCACCGGATCTGACCCATCCGCCAGGCAGTGACGCCGCGCGTCCGGGGATTTTCCGCCATGGCCGGCACATTGTCAGTGTCATCGATCTGCGCCAGCGCTTTGGTATCGATCCGGCCGACTGGCAACCGGGGCGACTGGTCATCACGCAACTGACGCGGGGCTATACGGGGTTCTGGGTGGATCGGATCGTGGATGTCATCCGCTCTCCCACCGAGGGCTGGGGCGGGCTGCCGCCCCATCTGCCGCGCGACGCCTTCAGCCGCACCCTGCTCTACCGGGATCGGATTCACCTGTATACCGATTTCGAGCAATTGCCCCACCTGCACCCGGCCGGCTTTTTGCGCCAGTACCTGGCCCGGCTGGAGCCGGCCGCGGAACCTGAACCCCCCGTGGCTCAACCGGTCAGTGAGCACCAACCTCGTGCCTCACAGTCTGACGCCGCGCCCGGGCGAGAAAACACCCCGCCCCCGACCGCCGCAACCCGATCCGCTCCCGAACCGGCCCCGACACCCTCCTCGCCACCGCCACCCGCCGTCGCGCCGCCGCAACAAACGTCCAGGCCCGCCGAAGCCACGACACCCGCCCCCCCGGCAACGCCGACACGGCCGACTGCCGCGGCCGGGACGGGTAAACCACCGTCTTCGCCATCGCGCGCCGCCTCCGACACGGACCACCCCGCGGCCGGCAGGCAAACGGTACCGCCTGTTGCGGACACCACCCGCCCCACGCCGGCGCCGCCAACGATGTCGAAATCTGCCCCGACGCCGACCACAGAAGAGACGGGCGGCGGGTTCGGAGTATTGCTCGTTCTGCTGCTTCTGCTGGGCGCTGGTGCCGCCGGCGTTTATCTGTGGTATCCGACGGGCGACATCCCGGATCCGCTGCCGGTGACAAGCCGTGAGCAGCCGGCCCCGCGTCCCGCCCTGCCGACACCGCCGCCGGAGCGCCTGAGCGAGGTTGCCCCCCGCTCAACCACTGGCGAACCGATCGCCCCTGCGGTCCCGACAGAAGCGCCCGCCAGACCGGAGCCTAAACCGGAACCGGAACCGGAACCGGAACCGGAATCAGATTCGGCATCAGCACCGCAAACCCCCTCCCAAGCGCCGACCCCGGCAGCGGATACGCCGCACCTGCTCGGCGACCTGGTCCGTTCGGACCCGCCCTACCGGGCCCGTATCGAGCAGGACAGCGAGGGTATTACGTTGATTTTCGAGGCGCCGGCGCCCGCCGTTCCGGCCGTGGCCACCTCGCCGGACGCGCCGCTCAACGGCCCAGGGCCGAAGGACGATGGTGCCCCGGCAACGCCGCCGGCTGACGGGCAGGCCGACGCCCCCGCGTCGGACACCCCGTCCACGCCCCCGCCCCGCCGGGAGGAAATCGTGCACGTCGTCGCCCGCGGGGATACCCTGTGGGACATCGCCCAACGCTATGTGGACAACCCCTGGCGCTATCCCGAACTGGCCGAAAACAGCGAGATTCACGACCCGGATCGGATCTACCCCGGCGACAAGGTCCGCATCATTATCTATCGTGGCCGGCAGCCGTGATAAAATCGCGCTATGTCCACGTCCCCCCTCGATCAGGTAATGAGCTGCGCCGCGGCCGGTCTGCCGGCCCTGCGCCAGGTGCTGCAGCCCTACGATCTGGCGGTCGTGGTGGTCGCGGATCACGCACCGTTGCCGGGCAGTTTCTGGGGCGATCCCGAAGCCGGCCTGATCGGCGCTCGCCTGTTCATTCGCCCGCACACGCCCGTCCAGTCCGCCCTGCATGAAGCCTGTCACTATATCTGCATGGATCCCCAACGCCGGGCCCAACTGCACACCGATGCCGGCGGCGGTTATGACGAGGAAAACGCGGTCTGTTATCTGCAGGTCCTGCTGGCGGAGCAACTGCCGCAAGTGGGCCGCCAGCGCATGTGGCAGGATATGGATCGCTGGGGCTACAGCTTCCGCCTCGGCAGTGCCCGGCGCTGGTTCGAGGAAGATGCCGACGAAGTCCGTCACTGGCTTGAGCAACAACACCTCATCGACACCGGGGAGCGACCCACCGGCCGGCTGCGCCAGAGCGCGTAATACGGTCAAGTTAAGGCACGACACACCGATACAGGAAGCATGGCCCCGCCAGCACAGGAGACGACATGGCGTTTGAATCGATTCACAACTATTACGAACAACTGGTCCTGGATCAGCTGCTGAAACTCACCGACAGCGAGTTGCGCGACGAGAGTGACGAGAGTGACGAGAGTGACGATTTTCTCTCCGACATTGCCTGCGTTGCGCTCAATCAGTTACCACCACGTTATGTTCGCCACAATGTTGATACGGCCTTTTACATGACCCAGGAAGAACGCGAGGCGATAGACCAGGAGGTCGACAAGGCCGTGAAAAAGGCGATTGACTATGTCAACAAACACCGCGATGATCACCAGCCGCAATAAATCAACCACAGCCTACGGCAGTTAACCCAATGGATGAAGCCAGCCCCGAATATAATACACAGGTAGAGGTGGAAACCGCCTATATCGAGGAGCAGTCCGATTCGCAAGAGAACCGGTACGTTTTCTCCTATACCATCACCATTCGCAATGACGGTTCGGTCGCGGCCAAATTACTGACCCGTCACTGGATCATCACCGATGCCGATGGCAAGGTACAGGAAGTGGAAGGGGAAGGCGTGGTGGGTGAACAACCCCATCTTGAACCCGGGGAAAGATTTCGTTACACCAGCGGCACAGTACTGGAAACCCCGGTCGGCAGTATGCAGGGCACCTACCATATGATTGCCGACGATGGGGTTGAATTTGACGCCGAGATCCCGCCCTTCACGCTGGCTATACCCCGCACCCTGCATTAATGACATGTCGCTCAAGCACAGTTACACACTGCTCGCGCCCCTCTATGATCTGATCGTTAACGGCCCGACTGCCGGCATGCGCCACAACAGCCTGAGGCGGCTCGCCGAGGCAACGGATCAAAACATACTGGTCAGCGGTATCGGCACCGGGCTGGATATTCCCGCTCTGCCCGCCGGTCCCGTCTATACCGGCGTGGATTTGACCCCGGCCATGTTACGCCGCGCGCAACGGCGCGTCGGACAGCGCAATGATATCCGGCTGCACTGCGGCGATGTGATGCGCCTGCCCTATGCCAATGAACAATTCGATATCATTTTAATGCACCTGATCCTGGCCGTCGTGCCGGAGCCGGAACGCGCCCTGCACGAAGCCGCTCGGGTCGTACGCCCCGGCGGGCGCATCCTGATCCTGGACAAGTTTCTGCGCCACGATGAGCGCGCGCCGCTACGACGGGCATTGAACAGCGTGATCCGCCATATCGCCACCCGCACCGATGTCGTGCTGGAACCGTTACTGGCAGAATGTCCGCAATTACAACTGGTTGAGGAAATCCGGCTGGCACCGGGCGGCTGGTTTCATCAACTCGAACTGAGAAAAACAGACTAGTTTATGGCTATCTATGCAATCGGCGACCTGCAGGGTTGCCATGACGAATTTCGTGCCCTGCTGGATAAACTGCGATTCGATCCCGAACGCGATCAACTCTGGCTGGTCGGCGACCTGGTCAATCGCGGTCCCAAATCCCTGGAATGTCTGCGTTACGTCAAATCACTTGACCCCGCGGTCACCGCCGTTCTCGGCAATCACGATCTGCATTTGCTGGCCCTGGCCGAAGGCGTGGGCAGCACCAATGATGCGGGCATGCAGGCCATACTGGATGCACCGGATGCCTCGGAACTGCTGGGCTGGTTACGCCAGCGGCCATTACTGCATTACGATGCCGAACTCGATTATTGCCTGGTGCATGCCGGCATCTATCCGGGCTGGACCCTGAGTGAGGCACAACAGTATGCGAATGAACTCGAAACGGTATTACGCGGTGACGACTATCACGCGTTTTTTCAGCATATGTATGGCGATCAACCGGCAGACTGGTCGCAACAACACGCAGGCTGGGTTCGATTACGCTTTTTCTGCAATGCGTTTACCCGCATGCGCTTTTGCCAAAAGGATGGTTCACTGGATTTAAAGGCCAAAGGCAGCCCCGACGCCCCGCCGGACAACTGCTACCCCTGGTACGACCTGCCGCAACGGGTCAATATCGACACCACGATCCTGTTCGGCCACTGGGCCGCCCTGGGCCTGCACATAGAAGGCAACGTCCACTCACTCGACACCGGCTGCGTCTGGGGAGGCCAGCTCACCGCCTACCAGCTCGGCCAGCCCGCCGACCGCCACATCACCACCCAGTGCCCGCAAAACTGCCAACCCGGCACGCCCTGAACCTCGTCTAGATATAACAGTGGGAATAACGCAAAGAACGCAAAGACGCAGAGGGCGCAAAGAAATAATTTTTTGTTTATTAATTGCCGGGTGGTTCTAATTATTGATCAACCCGTTCGGCTCAAACACGTCCGATCATGTCAATGCTTCCTTTGCGTTCTTTGCGCCTCCGCGTCCTTTGCGTTAATTCCGGAATATTTTCTATTTGTGCTCGAGAATGACGTAGTCGTGGGGATAGGGGTTTTTGTCGTCGGCGGGATGGTGATGGCGTTCGGTTTCCTGCCATTCGTTCGGATCGAACTCGGGAAACCAAGCGTCGCCTTCGATGTCGGCGTCGACATACGTCAGGTACAGACGATCGGCGCGCGGTAATATCTGTTCGTAAAAGGAGGCGCCGCCAATGATCATGATCTCATCCACCTCCCCGGCCGCCTCAATGGCCTCGTCGATCGAATGGACCACCACGGCACCTTCGGCCCGGTAGTTTACATCGCGACTGATAACGATATTGGTGCGTTTGGGCAGCGGCTTGCCGCCGAACGATTCAAAGGTCTTGCGCCCCATCACGATCGGCTTGCCCAGGGTATGTTGTCGAAACCACCGCATATCCGCCGGCAGCCGCCAGGGCAGCCGATTTTCGATCCCGATCACCCGCTGCGGCGTCAATGCCGCAATCAGCGAAATCCGTGGTGATGTATCCTGTGACATAGATCAGTTCCCTGAACAATATTCTTTCTACCGGAGCAGAAGTCAAAATATTTAACTCTCGCAGAGGCGCAAAGCAAGCCCGCCGAGGATAAAACGTATTGTTTTACTTTGCGCCTCAGCGCCTCTGCGAGAGACAAACTGTTTCCTGCGCTTTGACCGACCTTCATGTAGGTCACGTTGGCGATAGCCTGCGTGACATTCTCTAACAGCCGTCGTTCTAATACAGAGACGATACAGAGAATGTCAGGTAGCGCTCCGCGCAACCTGACCTACGACTTACGACTGCCGACTGCCATCTGCCAACTTCGCCTTATATCGCCACCGGCGCCTTGATATGCGGATGATACTGATAGTCGACCAGTTCGAAATCATCGAAACGAAAATCGAACAGGTTATCGATGGCCGGGTTGATCTTCATGGTCGGCAGCGGGTAGGGCTGGCGGCTCAGCTGTTCGTCGGCCTGCTCCAGATGATTGAGATAGAGATGGGCGTCGCCCAGGGTATGCACAAAGTCACCCGGCTGCAGATTGCAGATCCGGGCCATCATCATGGTCAGCAGGGCATAGGAGGCAATATTGAACGGCACACCGAGAAAAATATCGGCACTGCGCTGGTACAACTGACAGGAGAGTTTGCCGTCGGCCACATAGAACTGGAAAAACGCATGACAGGGCGCCAGTGCCATTTTATTGTTACGGGCATTGGCCTGCGGTGAGACGGATTCGTCGGGCAGATCGGCCACGTTCCAGGCACTGACAATGATACGCCGCGAATCGGGCTTGTGTTTGAGCTGCTCGATTACCTGGCTGATCTGATCGATATGCCGGCCATCGGGGGTTGGCCAGGAACGCCATTGAGCCCCGTAGATAGGACCCAGGTTGCCGTTTTCGTCGGCCCATTCATCCCAGATAGTCACCTTGTTATCGTGCAGATAAGCGGTATTGGTGTCACCGCGCAAAAACCACAGCAGTTCATGAATGATGGAACGTAAATGCAGACGCTTGGTCGTTACCAGCGGAAACCCCTGCGCCAGGTCGAAACGCATCTGGTGACCAAACACACTGAGCGTGCCGGTGCCGGTTCGATCGTCCTTGCGCGTGCCGTTGTCCCGCACATGCCGCATCAGCTCAAGATACTGTTTCACGTCGACGCCTCATTCACAGGTGGCTGTTTGTTGGTCGATTTTATCACGCCTGTGAGTCCGGCTCTATTGCCGTGTGGGTAACATAACCGCGGAATGCCCTGAATCCACTGCCAGGAAGGGGGAAATGAAAGCCCCGCAGGAGGCGAGTCAGGCAGTGGAGCGTTCCACGCACCATTATCATGGTCGAAATGATAGAGCGCAGGACGCTCTGCCGACCCGGCTATAATACTCTCGCGGAGACGCAGAGCACGCTGAGAATGAGCGATATCAGCTTTCTCTGCGCCGTGGCGTCTCTGCGAGATATAAGCTTTTCCTTCTACTGCACGCCAGACCAGGCAGATATAACCACCGAACACACCAACACGCACTGAAAAAACCAGCCGGGGTTCAGGTGGAACCGCTTCGCTTGTTCCACCCTTACCGGGGTGGTGATCGGGTATTGGGAACTTTTATTTAAACCAGCCCGGAGGGTTTACCAGCTGTCACCGCCGGGCGGCCACTGCCCGCCAACGGCCTGGGTGAAGAATTCCTCATACACGTAGGGCAGGTCCATCAGTCTGCCAAAGCTGTGCTCGCCGAACATGCGCAGATCCGGGAACATGACCGCCAGCCGAAAGTGCGGATGCAGGGCTATGACTTTGCTGCCGTTGACCATGATTTCATACGGCAGATGGGCCGTGCGCCGTAACGGCTGGTGGTCGATCACATCCATGACAAATTTATCATTGAGAAACTTCTGTTCCTCCACATCGGCCTGCAGGCTGAGACCGTAGACGACCTGCTGTTTGCCCGGCACCTTCAGTTTGTAGACCTGGCCAATGCCGAAATTGTTGGTGGCCAGACCGCGCTCGACTTTGCGTACCGCCTGGGCATGGCTGCCGTGATCGACAAAATCGAAGAAGCCGTAAAAATCTTCCAGACCGAAGGTGTAGTTATAGCTCGGCAGTTTGTCTTCATCGATGCCGTCTCCGCCGAAATCCCGGTCAAAGCCGATCGCCTGTCCGAGACGGCGCTTCACCTGCGCCAGACGGGAACCCATATTGTAGGCCAGACCGATATACTCGGGGTTGTTGTAGCTGACCTGAATCTGCTTGCCGCCCTGCTGATTGGCCACCTCGGTGACCGCCACCTTAATGACCGCCCCAAAGCCGCCGTAATCACTCTGCCGGGCTACATTTTTCAATCTTTCGCTGGTCACGGCAAAAATATGCGCCCCGTCGTAAGGGCGGTAAGTGCCGATAATCTCAAAGCCGCCGCGTTCGAGCCGGCCCTGGACATCGCTCACCACGCGCGACATCTCGCTGTCGGCGATTCCGGCCAGCGAGAAGGGTTTGAGTTCAGCCGCACTGGCGGTGAGACTGAAACTCAGCATCAGCCCGATCAGCAGTGCACGTTGAATAAGTGCAAACATGGTCAATCTCCCTGGTTTGGTTGGGGGGCTCGCTCCTGTTATCGGCTGGCCCCGTATTTTACTGAATATTTTCCTCTAGCCCGTGGTTGCCGGGACAGGCTGCCGGTAGGCCGACCATAACAGGTAAAGTCCGGCAAGCATCAGCGGCAAGGTCAATAATTGCCCCATGGTCAGCCAGCCCCAGGCGAGATAGCCAATATGGGCATCCGGGGAACGTACAAACTCTATGGCAAATCGAAATACGCCGTAGCACAGTGCGAACATCCCCGACACTGCCCGCCGCGGTCGAGATCGGGCGGAGAACCACCACAGGATCACGAACAGCACCAGCCCTTCCAGAAAGGCCTCATAGAGCGGATTGGGATGGCGCGCCTGCGGTCCGGCCAGCGGGAACACCATCCCCCAGGGCAAATCAGTCGGCCGCCCCCACAGCTCGCCATTAATAAAGTTGCCAATGCGCCCGGCACCCAGCCCCAGCGGCACCAGCGGCGCGACAAAATCCAGCACCGCAAAATAGGCCTTGTGATATTTGCGGCAGAACAGCCACAGAGCCAGCATCACGCCCAGCAGGCCGCCGTGGAAGGACATCCCCCCTTCCTGGATCCGAAACAGCAACAACGGATCGTCCAGAAACGGGCCGAAATTATAAAACAGTACATACCCGACCCGTCCGCCGAGGATGACGCCCAGTCCCCCGTAGAACAGCAGATCATCGACCTGTACCGCCGTCCAGTTCGACCCCGGTTGGCGGGCACGCAGGCGACCCAGCCACCAGGCGCCGACGAAACCGATCAGGTACATCAGGCCATACCAGTGGACTGCCAGCCCAAACACCTCGAAAGCAACGGGATCAAAATCAACAATCATTAATGTATTCTCTTTTATCAAGCAAGGGCCGAGGACCCAGGGACGAGGGACGAGGGACGAGTTAAAAAGCAACAAAAAAGCCTCGTCACTCGTCCCTGTCGATTACATGGCCAGTAATCGACAGAAATAGGCTTTGAGATAATCGGTCTCGGGCATGGCGGCGTGCACGGGGTGATCGGGTCCCTGGTGGCCCTGCTCCAGTACCTGGACTTCCTGTTCCAGCTTGTGGGCCGCGCGGCGGATGTTGTCCAGCAGTTTTCGGCGGCCCAGGTGATAGGAACAGGAGGCCGAGATTAGCAGTCCGTCTTCGTTTAACAGGCGCATGGCCAGCCGGTTAATACGCCGATAGGCCAGCTCGCCTTCTTTCATATCCTTGCGGCGTTTGATAAAGGCGGGGGGATCGAGCACCACGATATCAAAGCGTTCGCCCTGTTCATGCAACTGGCGCAGAACATCAAACGCATCGCCAGCCAGAGTGGTCAACCCCTGCTCCTTGACCGCCCGCGCATTGGCCCGGGCGACCTGCAGATACTCTTCGGAGCTGTCCACGCAAATCACTTCACTGGCACCGGCATGCAGTGCCTGGACACCCCAGGCCCCCACATACGAGAAGACATCCAGTACCCGTTTCCCCGGCGCATAGGCCTGGCAGCGTAAGCGGTTCAGGCGGTGATCAAAATACCAGCCGGTTTTCTGGCTTTCGGCCAGTGGCACTTCAAAGCGCACCTTGTTTTCAATCAGTTCGATCCGGCCCGGCAGCTCGCCCTTGACCACGTCGGTATAGCGCGTCAGGCCTTCCAGTTCGCGGGCACTGCTGTCGTTACGTAAATAGATCACCGCCGGTTTGAGCAGTGTGTCGAGTACCTCGAGGATCGTGTCGCGCAGCACATCCATGCCGACCGTGGTGATCTGAACCACCAGGATCGTATCGAAGCGGTCCACTACCAGGCCGGGCAGTCCGTCACTTTCGCCGTAAACCAGCCGGTAATGGGGCGCGGCAAACAGCTCATGACGAAACGTCAGGGCGCGCTCGAGTCGACGCCGAATCAGTTGTGCGTCCAGCGTGACATCCTCCTGATGGCTGAACAGGCGGGCACAGATCAGGCTGTTGGGATTCACATAGGCACAGCCGAGTACGTTACCGCGATAGTCCGCGATCTGCAGTTGCTCGCCCGGTTCCAGCTCTGTCAGCGGGGTCGTTTTGACATCGACTTCGTTACTATAGACCCACAGGTGGCCGGTCTTGAGGCGCCGTTCTTCGCGTTTTTTCAGGCGAAGTTGACGCGGGGTGGCATCTGTCACGATTGGCTCATATCCTCGGGAAACAGTTGCCTAAGCTACAGAATTTGTGGTCCTTTGCGCAAGGGCGACAGCAACTTCGCGTTGCGGTATAGTTGAGCTTAATAGTCAGGAATTAACCTCATAGCGAGGAGTCTCATGAGCCGCCCCAATCGGCTGGCCGACGAAACCAGCCCCTATCTGCAGCAACACGCCGACAATCCGGTCCAGTGGTATCCGTGGGGCCCCGAGGCGCTGCAAATCGCGCGCGAGCAGAACAAACCGATCCTGCTCTCCATCGGCTACTCCGCCTGTCACTGGTGCCATGTCATGGCGCACGAATCGTTCGAAGACCCGGATGTGGCAAGGGTGATGAATGAGCTGTATGTGAACATCAAGGTGGATCGCGAGGAACGCCCGGATCTGGACAAGATTTATCAAACCGCGTTCCAGTTACTCAACCAGCGCGGCGGTGGCTGGCCATTGAATGTGGTGTTAACGCCCGACGACCACACGCCTTTTTTTGCCGGGACCTATTTTCCCAGGCAGGCCAGACACGGTCTGCCACCGTTCACCGAGGTGCTGCAAAAAGTGGAAGCCTTCTTTCGCGAACACGAGAGCGATATCCGCCAGCAAAACCAGGCCCTGCAGGACGCGCTGGCCCGAATGCAGGCCAGCGAGGCTAGCGGCAGCGGACAACTCGACAGCGGCCCGCTGGATGCCGCCCGGCATCAGCTGGCGCAAAACTACGATGCGACTTACGGCGGTTTTGGTCAGGCGCCCAAGTTTCCACACCCTTCCAATCTGGAGCGGCTGCTGCATCACTGGTTTTCCACCGCGCGCAACGGCAGGCCCGATCAACCGGCGCGGGATATGTTGCACCTGACCCTGCACGGCATGGGCAGTGGCGGATTGTACGATCAACTCGGTGGCGGCTTTTACCGTTATTCGGTGGACGAGAAATGGATGATTCCTCACTTCGAGAAAATGCTCTATGACAACGGGCCGTTGCTGCAACTCTATACCGAGGCCTGGCGGGCACTGGGCGATTCGGCCTTCAAACGCATTGCGCTGGAGACCGGCGAGTGGGTCATGCGCGAAATGCAAGCGCCCGAAGGCGGCTATTATTCCAGCCTCGATGCCGACAGCGAGGGCGAGGAAGGCAGGTTTTATGTCTGGACACCGACACAGGTAAAGGCCCTGCTGAGCGATGACGAATACGCCGTTGCCGCCCCACACTACGGACTGGATCGCAGCGCCAACTTCGAGGGCCACTGGCATCTGCATATCTTTACCGATCTGGAGATGATCGCCGAACGTTTGGCCATTTCCATTGAGGCGGCACAAGCGCGATTACAATCGGCCCGCCACAAACTGTTCGCCGCGCGCGAGCAGCGTGTGCGCCCCGGTCGCGATGAAAAGATCCTCACCTCCTGGAACGGTCTGATGATCAAGGGCATGGCCTGCGCCGGACAACACCTGGGGCGCCGGGACTTTATCGAATCGGCGCAACGCGCGGTCGATTTTATCCATGCCACGCTCTATCGCGATCAGCGCTTGCTGGCCACCTGCAAGGATGGCAAGGCGCATCTGATGGCCTATCTGGATGATTACGCGTTTATGATCGACGGCTTGCTGGAACTGCTGCAGGCCGACTGGCGCGATCAGGATCTGGCCTTTGCCGTGCAACTGGCCGAAACCCTGCTGGCCCAATTTGAAGATCGGGAGCAGGGCGGCTTCTATTTCACCGCCGACGATCACGAACAGCTGTTTCACCGGCCCAGGCCGACGCTGGATGAGTCGACGCCCGCCGGCAACGGGGTTGCCGCCAGCACACTTCAGCGTCTGGGACACCTGATTGGCGAAACCCGTTATCTTGAGGCGGCTGAACGCACGCTCAAGATGAGCTGGTCCGGCATCAACCAGATCCCCTATGCCCATTGCGCACTGCTACTGGCACTGGAAGAGCATCTCACACCGCCGCAGCTGATTGTTCTGCGTGGCACCCCGGCCTCGATGCAGCCCTGGGTTGAACGCTGCCATCAGGCCTACAGCCCGGCGCGGCAGTGCTATGCCATCCCCACCGACGCCCGCGAACTTCCGGGCCTGCTGGCCGAACGTCCCGCCGGCGAGGCCGAGGTCATCGCCTATCCCTGCTCCGGCATGAGCTGCCAGGCAGCGCTCACCCGCCTGGACGATCTGGAACGATGCCTGGAAGATCATTCGCTTGTCGGCGCGAAATAACCCAGTAAAACAGTAAACGCCTTCTTCCATTGTGTGTAAATTCCGGTAAATGGATTCCCTCCATTTTTCCGGAATGATAAAGTCAAACATCACGCTTACGACATAATATCGACGGGAAGGAGCGATATGGCTAACAATACAAAGAACCCTGTGCGGGCAAATGGCCGACAGATTTTCTTGCAGCAGTTCCTCAAACATCCTCTTCAGGTTGGTTCTATCATACCCAGCTCCCGCTTTCTGGAGCGACGCATTATCGAAACCGCCGGTGCCGATTCCGCCAGGGTCATCGTTGAACTGGGGCCCGGCACCGGCGGTACGACGCGCGCATTACTGGATGCCATGTCCTCCGATGCCCGTCTGCTGAGCATCGAACTCAATGACTTCTTTTACAAGGTAATCAGCCAGATTAACGACGAGCGACTCATCCCCCACCTGGGCAGCGCCTGCGACATCCAGGCGATCCTGGCAGAGTACGATCTTGGTGCCCCCGATGCAGTCATCTCCGGCATCCCCTTTTCGACCATGAGCCGCGATATGGGCACCCGGATTATCGAGTCGGTCTCATCCGCTCTGGCCCCTCAGGGTCGCTTCGTGGCTTACCAGACCCGCGATCGGGTCGCGACATTGTGCCGACCGATCATGGGCTCGGAACAGGCGCAAATGGAATTTTTCAATATTCCGCCGACGCGGATTTACCAGTGGCAGAAGAAAGTCAATGGTGAAGCTCACCAGCCACAGGTCGCGTAACCGGCTTTGCAGCCGGCCTGTCACACCCGGCGCTTTGTGACCCATGAAGAAACCGGATCGTGACGCAGGTACTGGGTATAGATGGCTGCCGTGCCGGCTGGTTCGCGATAATCAAGCAGGACGATCGCTGGTCGTATGCCCTCGCCCCGACGATCGACACCCTGCTAAACGATTACGGTGCGGCGGATCGGATTTTCATCGATATTCCTGTTGGCCTCGCTGAAGATCAGACCCGCCAGTGCGACCAGCTGGCCCGGCGCCTGTTAAGCCCCCATCGTCACAGCAGCGTGTTTTCCACGCCCGTGCGCAACGCAGTCTATGCGCCGGACTACACCACCGCCTGCCGGATCAATGCACAACAGACTGATCGCAAGATCACACGCCAGACCTGGAATATCTGTCCCAAAATCCGCGAAGTGGATACCTGGCTGCGTCAACACCCCAACGCCCAGTCCCGCATTTATGAATCCCACCCGGAAGTGGCATTTTATGCCCTCAACAAAGCGCATCCGCTTAAGACACGCAAGAAATCGCCCGAGGGACGGGAACAACGCCTGACATTACTGGCGCAGGTCATTGGCAACGCACGCCAGCTGTACGATCGGGCCGTTGGCCATTATCCACGCGCGCAGTTACAGACGGATGATATTCTCGATGCGATGGTGCTGGCCGTGATGGCCAGCTGCAAAGAAACCGACCACTGCTACCTGCCACAGCCGGCACCGGTCGATCGCCATGGCATTATGATGCGAATAGTCTATGCCGAACAGTAATTAAACCCGGGTAAACCGTCGCCTTTTGCGGGGAAACACAACCCGGCTGTGCCGCAGAAGGAAAAAGCGGAACTCTCGCAGAGACGCCAAGGCGCAGAGAAATCTGATATTGCTCTCATTCCCGGCGCGCTCTGCGTCTCTGCGAGAGTAGTAGGCCGGACATAGCAACGCGGTGTCCGGCAATCGTCTGAACACACCCAATCCACCGACGGTTCCAACCCCTGTTTTTTTCAGTGCGGGGCGGTGCCTTCGATGTTTCGGGGGTTATCCCTGTTTGGGGCAGGTGTGCCACAGAAGGAAAAAGCGGCTCTCTCGCAGAGACCGCCACGGCAAAGAAAAACTGAACGCGTTTATTTTTCGCGCACTTCACGTCTCTGCAAGAGGTTTACAGCCGGGTAGAATGCATCCTGCGCGCCATCATTTCGACCAGGATAACGATGCGTGAAACGTACCCTGTCCCTGATATCACCCCTGCGGGGATTTCATCATACTACCCGTATTGCGGTAGTAATTGATTCATCCATATCAGCAGGCCTCCAGCCATACGTGCTGGCACGAGGTACTCAGCCTTTGATCAGACTGAAAAGCTCGTCCTTGAGCTGGAGACGACGCATCTTGAGATCTTCGGTATATTCATCGGACGGCGTTTCATTACCCTCTTCAATCCGACGTACCTCGTGTTCGAGCTCATGATACTCATCAAACAGTTTGGCAAAATGCGGGTCATTGAGCTTGAGTTCGTGAATACGCTCCTTGTGTTCGGGAAACTCGTGAATCAAATCATGTTTTTCACCCAGCATGGGATTCTCCTTTTTAAATTGGCGATGAATGTGTCGATCCGGTTCAGGTTGCCGTACGCACCTGCGATGACCGACAGGATAATAAGTCAATCCAGAATATCATATTAACAGAGTCAACTCTGTCAGACATTGAGCCGGATCAGATAACTCAGAAATAACTGGCACTGATTTCCTGGTGCAGTTTGGCCAGCCCCACCTGGAGCGTATCGACAAAGCCATGCAACTCTTCCTGGTGCAGTTTTTCGGGCTTGGCGGACAGGACTTTTTTCTGCAGGCCTGTCAGGGTCTTGAGTGGCTTGTCGTTGTGCGGCAGATGCTGCAGGCAGTTTTCCACCTCGCAAATCGTATGGTAAAACGCCCGCGGGAAACGGCGCTCCTGTAACAAAAAGCGCAGCACATCCGGACGACGCACCCGGATGCGCATTTCACGCCGGTACATCTGATAGGCGGTCAGGGACTTGAGCACGCTCACCCACTGGATATTCTCGAACGGACTGAGATCCTCGCTCATTTCCGGCAACAGGGAAGCGGAGCGCACATCGACAATGCGCGTGGTCATGTCGGCCCGCTCCAGGTTGCGGCCCATGCGCAGAAAATCATAGCCTTCATCATGGGTCATGGTGCCGGCCAGCATGCCGGTCACGGTCTGGGCACCCAGTATGATCTGGCGCAGAAAGTCATCGCGCTTCCGCCGCCCCAGGCTGCTGCCGGCCAGTTCGCGAGCCTGCAGATAGTTGTGGTTGATCTGTTCCCACGCTTCGCGAGGAATAATATCGCGAATGGTGCGGGCATTTTCCCGCGCCTGGCGCAGCGTGCTGATGATCGAACCGGGGTTGGCCTGCTCGCTGACCATAAATCGCACCACCTGACGCTCATCCGCCGCATCGTGACGCTGATAGAACAGCTCATGGTTACCCAGGATATCGATGATCGGCTCCCAGCCGAGGCGCACCCGTTTGGGCAGATCCAGCAACAGAAGGCTGTTAACATTGATCAGCCGCGCGGTATTTTCCGCGCGTTCGATATAACGGGCGGCCCAGTAAATGTTGTTGGCAACGCGCGAAAGCATCATGTTCCCGACTCCATGTCGACGATCCAGGTATCCTTGCTGCCGCCGCCCTGCGAGGAATTGACCACGGTGGAGCCCTTGCGCAGCGCCACCCGGGTCAGACCACCGGTGGTGACATCGATTTTCTGTCCACTGAGAATAAACGGGCGCAAATCCAGGTGCCGCGGCTCGACCCGGTTGCCGATCAGGGTTGGCGCGGTAGACAGGGTCAACATGGGCTGCGCGATATAGTTACGCGGATCGCGACGGATCAGGTTGACGAATTTATCCCGTTCCTCCTGGCTGGCCTGGGGGCCAATCAACATCCCGTAGCCGCCCGACTCATTCGCCGGCTTGACCACCAGTTTGGCAAGATTTTCGATGACGTAGTCCCGTTCACTCTTGTTAATACAACGGTAGGTGGGGACGTTGCCGATCAACGGCTCTTCGTTCAGATAATACTGGATCATCTCGGGCACATAGGAATAGACCACCTTGTCATCGGCCACCCCGGCACCCGGTGCATTGGCCAGCGCCACGTTGCCCGCTTTCCAGGCCCGCATCAATCCCGGGACACCCAGCATCGATTCGGGATCGAACGCTTCCGGATCCAGGAACATGTCATCAATACGCCGGTAGATAACATCCACCTGTGACAGGCCTTCGATAGTGCGCATGTAAACCATATTGTCCTTGTCCACGACCAGATCCGATCCCTCGACCAGTTCCGCCCCCATCTGCTGGGCCAGGTAGGCATGCTCGAAATAGGCCGAGTTGTAGATGCCCGGAGTGAGCACCACAATTTCCGGCTGTTCAACGCCACGCGGTGCCAGTGAAGCCAGCATGTCATACAGCTGGGAGGGGTAGTCATCCACCGGCAGGATATTGTAATTCTCGAACAGCTCGGGAAAGACCCGTTTCATGATCTGACGGTTTTCCAGCATGTAGGAAACCCCGGAGGGGACACGCAGGTTATCCTCCAGAACATAGATCGTCCCGTCGCTGTCGCGCACCAGATCCGAACCACAGATGTGCGCCCAGATACCATGCGGGGGGTCAACACCCACACACTGGGGGCGGAAGTTTTTCGAATCCTTGAGCAGCTCTTCGGGAAAAACCCCGTCCTTGACGATCTGTTGCTGGTGATAGAGATCGTCAATGAACAGGTTCAGCGCCTTGACCCGCTGCTTGAGCCCGGCTTCCACCTGCTGCCATTCCTTGCGGTCGATGATGCGGGGAATAATATCGAACGGCCAGGCCCGATCGATGGAGCCCTCCTCTTCGGTATAAACCGTAAAGGTAATCCCCATGACATGGATGGCGGTCTCGGCCGCCGCCCGGTACTCTTCAATATCCCGGTCCTTGAGCGCGCGCAGATAGTCACACAGGACCTTTGCCGCCGGGCGTGGCCGCCCGCTGACCCGTATCAGCTCATCGTAAATTCCCTTGACCTTGTAGCTGCCCCAGCGTATCGCCATGGTGTTGATAACCTTCTGATTATATCGCTTCAAGCATAACGTGATGGACAATCCCAGGCAAATATACGACCATAAGTCAGGCTGTTACCATCCATTTGTACGCTTCTTTACGACGGGTATTCGATTAATAACATGACTTATTGTCTCGCTATTCGGGTCAACAAGGGCCTGGTCTTCGCCTCGGACTCGCGGACCAATGCGGGGGTGGATTACGTCACCACCTACAGCAAGATGCACCGTTTCAACTGGCCCGGCGAGCGGAGCGTTGTCATCCTCACCGCCGGCAACCTGGCCACGTCCCAGGCCGTGATCAATCATATCCACAAGGACCTGGAAGATCCCGACGCCGGGATGAATCTCGCCCTCGCCGGTCACCTTTACGAGGCGGCTCACTATGTCGGCAAGCTCAGTCAGCGCGAGCAACAACAGCATGCACCCGCGATGGAAGGCTCCAAAAGCAGCGCCGAGGCCAGTTTCATCCTGGGCGGGCAAATCGCCGGCAAGGATCCGGAAATTTACCTGATCTACCCCCAGGGTAACTACATCAGCGCCTCCCCGGAAACGCCATTTTTGCAAATCGGCGAGAACAAATACGGCAAACCCATCCTGGATCGGATTATCGGCGCCTCTACTTCGCTGGAAGACGCCGCCCGCTGCGCCCTGGTCTCGCTCGATTCCACCATGCGCAGTAACATCTCCGTCGGTCCGCCGCTGGAACTGGCGATCTATCAGGTCAACAGCCTGGAAGCGCCACGGCACATCACCCTGACACTCAACTCCCCGATCTACAAATCCCTGCAAAAACGCTGGAACGAAGGCCTCAAACGCTCCTTCAACCGCCTGCCCCGCTTCGACTGGGAAGAAGAGTAACCCCCGGAAAGTTCTTGCCTCATTTTTATTTTCTGTGGAATTAACGCGGAGGACGCAAAGACGCAGAGAACGCAAAGTGATTATTGTGTTCAATTTGGCAGGTTATGGCCTCTGGGAGAGAATCGAAGCTCTATGTAGAGTATCCGAAATATCGAATACAAGTATTCAATGCTTAAGACTCAATATTAACGATTATTTATTTTGATTCTCCGCGTCCTTTGCGTCTTTGCGACCTTTGCGTTATTTTTTGCGCAATGAAAAGGGGTGATTCACCCCTGACGATCGGTTATGAGATGATGGACAAAGCGGAGTTTTTCCAGTACCGGAGCCGAGAGGACGAAGGGGTAGGCATCCGGCAGGCCCATGCTGCGATTGAGGGCATTGAGGCCGATGGTCAGGCTGGTCCAGTCGTCCATCAGGGCATCGAAGTTGGCGCCTTTGACCGAGGAGAGATCGCTTTCGCCGCGGTTATCGCTGGCCGCATGGGGATCGTTCTGGATACGAAAACCGATATCGTTGGCGGTTTCCAGGGTATCCACCATGTGCAGATAATGCGCCCAGGTTTCCGCCCAGTCTTCCCAGGGATGGGCGCTGGCATAACCACTGATAAATCCGTCCTGCCAGCTTGAGGTGGGCTCCTGCGTATAATAATTCTCAAGCGCACTTTGATAATCCAGACGCTCATCCCCGAACAACGCCCTGAAATCGTCCAGCCGCCCGCCAAACCGGATCAATCGCTCCCAGTAATAGTGCCCGATCTCGTGACGAAAATGGCCAAGCAGGGTCCGGTAACCTTCGTTCATCTGCTCGCGCATCTGTTCGCGGGCGCTATCCTCCGCTTCGCGAATGTTGATGGTAATGATGCCCTTGTGATGGCCGGTCATCACCTGGTTAACACCGGTCAGGGTATTGCTGAACTCGTCACGCCGATTCTGGTCCTGCATAAACTTGAAGGCGAGTCCCTGTTGCGGATCGTCCCGACGCCCCACCACCGGCAGCTCCAGCCGGTAAAGGGTATACAGCAGACGCCGTTTGGCCAGTTCAATCCGGTGCCAGAGTTTGAGATTCTGCCCCTGTGACAGGTTGGGAATGATCTGGTTCAGGCGACAGGAAGCACAATATTTTTTCCCCTCGTCCACCGGCACCAGCCAGTTGCAGATATCGTATTGGGCGTAGTTGTCACACAGCCGGTAGTTGCGGCCATTGGCCAGGGATCGCCACACGCCTTCGCCGGCAGATTCCAGCGCACTGAGCTGCATATCCTCGCGAATGAAACCGAGTTTACGGCCACAAACAATGCATTGGCTGTTCTCAAAATGCAGGGTGTTGCCGCACTGGCAAATGGAGGTCTTCATGGCAGCTCGACTTGTCGGTAGTGTGTTGGACTAATCATAGCCGCTCATATTCGCATAAAAAAGCCCGCGTAAGCGGGCTTTTTTACTCTTAAAAGCTCATATCGAAGCTTTCTTTGTAGCGTTTTTTGAACTCGTCCATGGTAAAACTGTGGTTCTGCGGGCCGGTCGACTCGACCTTGATCGCCCCCATCAGCGAGGCAATGCGACCGGTGGTTTCCCAGTCCATGTCATTGAGCAAACCGTACAGAATGCCGGCCCGATAGGCGTCGCCGCAACCGGTCGGATCGTTGATGCCCTTGACCGGGGCGGTCGGGATTTCATGGCGATGCTGTTTAGTATAGATTTGCGAGCCTTCACCACCGCGGGTAATGATCAGTGCATCGACCATTTCCGCCAGTTCATGCGGGGACTTGCCGGTGCGCTCCTCGAACAGCTGCGCCTCGTAGTCATTCAGCGCGATATAGCTAGCTTTTTCGGCGAAATCCATCAGTTCATCGCCGCCAAACATGGGCAGCCCCTGGCCCGGGTCGAAAATAAACGGGATACCCTGCTCGGCAAACTGTTCGGCATGCTGAATCATGCCGTCACGGCCGTCCGGAGCAACCAGTCCCACCTTGACGCCATCGGCATCCTGGACCCGGTTTTCATGGGAGAAGCCCATGGCGCCGGGATGAAAAGCGGTAATCTGGTTATCGTCCTTATCGGTGGTAATAAAGGCCTGACCGGTATAGCTGTTAACTTCCTTGATATGCTTGCGGCTGATGCCGTTTTTATCCATCCACTCGGCATAGGGAGCAAAATCGGTACCGACGGTGCCCATCGGCAAGGGATCGCCACCCAGCAGTTTCAGATTGTAGGCGATGTTCCCGGCGCAACCACCGAACTCGCGGCGCATCTCGGGCACGAGGAAGGAAACGTTCAGAATATGAACCTTGTCGGGAAGGATATGATTCTTGAACTGGTCGGGGAAGACCATGATGGTATCGTAGGCAAATGAGCCACAGATTAATGCAGACATAGATTACTCCTGATTTTTCGTTTAATTAGTGATCCGGTCAAAGAGCAGCAGGCCCCAGATAACCAGAAAATTGATCAGCGCGATAAATACCGCCGCCGATCCAATATCCTTGGCCCGACCGGAAAGTTCATGCCATTCACTGCTGATACGATCCACGACAACTTCAATCGCGGAATTGAACAGTTCGGCCAGCAACACCAGAAACAGGGTGCCGAACAATAACGCATATTCAACGGCATTACGCCCCAGCCAGAATACGCCGGGCGTCAGAACGACAAACAGAATCAGCTCGGTACGCACTGCCGGCTCGTTGGCCGCGGCGGCCCGCAACCCTTTCCAGCTATACCCGCCGGCCCGCCAGATGCGCCTGATTTCGTTTATCATTCGGCCAGTTTACCCGAATTCATTCGGGTTTCCAGGCGAGATCCAGCTCCTTGGCCGCCTTGACATCATCCAGACGTCGCACCGGCATGGTATGCGGCGCCTGTTTCACCGTCTCCGGCGAATTTTCTGCCTCGCCCTGAATGGCGATCATCGCCTCGATAAAGGCGTCGATATCTTCCTTCGATTCCGTTTCCGTCGGCTCGATTAACAGACACTCGGGCACCAGCAACGGAAAATAGGTGGTCGGTGCATGGAATCCGTAATCGAGCAGCCGTTTGGCAAAATCCATCGCGTTAACACCCAGCTCTTTGGCCTGTTTGCGCAGGGTCACGATGAATTCATGCGTGGCACGGCGTTGCGGATAGGCCAGTTCGAAACCGGCCTCGCGCAGGCGGGCCTGCATATAGTTGGCATTCAATGTGGCAAACTCGCTGACCCGGTGCATGCCTTCCTTGCCCAGCAGACGGGCATAGATATAGGCCCGCAACAGAACCCCGGCATTACCCATAAAGGTGGACAGCTTGCCGATCGATTCGGGGCGCTCGTTATCCGTCAGCCAGCGATATTGATCGCCTTCCTTGCTCAGCAGCGGCACCGGCAGATAGGGCTCCAGCCGCTGGCTGACACCGACCGGTCCGGCACCGGGACCACCGCCGCCGTGCGGAGTGGAGAAGGTCTTGTGCAGATTCATGTGAATCACGTCAAAACCCATGTCGCCTGGCTTCACCTTGCCCAGAATCGCATTGAGGTTGGCCCCGTCGTAATACAGCAGGCCACCGGCCTCGTGCACGATGTCGGCAATCTCCTTGATCTTGCGCTCGAACACGCCCAGGGTCGACGGATTGGTCAGCATGATCCCGGCGGTCTGTGGACCGACCGCGGCTTTCAGGGCTTCCAGATCCACATCGCCCTCGTCATTGGTCGGGATCTCGCGCACCTTGTAATTGCACATCACGGCGGTCGCCGGATTGGTGCCGTGCGCCGCATCGGGCACCAGGATCTCGGTGCGGGCCTCGTCGTTACGGGATTCGTGATACTTGCGAATCATCGCCACGCCGGTGAACTCACCCTGAGCGCCAGCCATCGGCGCCATCGAGACGGCTTTCATCCCGGTGACATCCTTGAGCATCTCCTGCAATTCATACATGCAGGCCATGAAACCCTGACTCATGCTGTCCGGGCTCATGGGATGGCGGCGCAAAAAGCCGGGCAACATCGCCAGGGTATTACAACCCCGCGGGTTGTATTTCATGGTGCAGGAACCCAGCGGATAGAAATGGGTATCAATGGAGAAGTTCTTCTGCGACAGCCGGGTATAATGGCGCACCGCCTGCATCTCGGACACCTCCGGCAGGCTCGGCTTCGACTGGCGTCGAAACTGATCCGGAATGTCATCGATCGCGACATCCTGCAACGGGGCCTGCGGCGGATTGGTCCGGCCACTTCTCGATTGTTCAAAAATCAACATAATCTCATCTCAAGTTCATCAAACAACGTCTCATCGACGATTCATACAACCATAGTGTCAGCTGGTTTTTAAATTTTTTACCGCAGAGACGCGGAGTTCGCAGAGTATTTAATAAACCCAATGATATCCTGGGCTGTTGTCTACACATTAATTACTTCTCTGCGTTCTTTGCGCCTCCGCGTCCTCCGCGTTACTTTCCAGAGCGAAGAAAAATGGATCTAACCCAGCGCCGCCAGGGCCTTGTCGTAGTCCGGCTCCTGGGCAATTTCGGGCACCATTTCGGTGTAGACCACCTTATCGTTTTCATCGACCACGACCACGGCACGCGCGGTGATGCCGGCCAGCGGGCCGTCCTGGATCAGCACGCCGTAGTCCTTGGCGAAGTTCTTGTCGCGCATCATGGACAGCGGGATCACGTTATCCAGCTTCTCGCCGGTACAAAAACGGCTCATGGCGAACGGCAGATCGGCGGCGATGATCAACATCACCACATCATCGCGCCCCCTGGCCGCTTCGTTGAATTTCTCGGTCGAGGTGGCGCAGACCGGGGTATCCAGACTGGGCACGATGTTGAGCAATTTTTTCTTGCCCGGGTAGTTATCCAGACCGACATCGTCCAGATCGGCCGTGGTCAGTTTAAACGCCGGAGCGGCGCTGCCGACAGCCGGCAGATCGCCGTTGGTATTGATGGTGTCACCTTGCAATGTAATCTGTGCCATGACGCTCCTCCTTACAGGATGGGTTTGGCCTGTGCCGTTTTTGCTTTCACACAACAGTCCGCCACTACAGGCGGCTGGTGATACGCTCAACCGCTTCGACGAAGGCATCCAGATCGGCCTCGGTCTTGGTTTCTGTTGCACACAACAGCAGACAGTTATCCAGTTCCGGATAATCCTCTTTCAGCGGGTAACCGCCAACAATGCCCTGTTCCGACAGGCTGTTCAGAATATCCTGTACCGGCTGTTTCAGGCGCACGACGACCTCGTGAAATACCGGGCGATCGAACACTTTTTCGGCGCCGTCGAGTTTGTCGACCAGCTTGTCGGCCAGTTTCACGGTGTTGGCATGGCTGTGGCTGGCGACCCGTTGCAGTCCCTGGGGACCGAGCAGTGACATGTAAATGGTTGCCGCGGTCACCAGCAGGCCCTGGTTGGTACAGATATTGGACGTGGCCTTGGAGCGACGAATGTGCTGCTCGCGGGCCTGCAACGTCAGGGCAAAACCTTCCTTGCCGTCCAGATCCACGGTGCGGCCGATAATCCGGCCCGGCATCTGGCGCACATAGGCCTGGCGACAGCACATGAAACCAAAGTACGGCCCGCCGGAAGAGAGCGGCGCCCCCAGCGGCTGACCATCACCGCAGGCGATATCGGCACCGATTTCGCCCCATTCACCGGGTGGCGCGATCAGTGCCAGCGACGTCGGGTTGACCACCGCAATCACCAGGGCGCCATGTTGATGGGCCCAGTCGGTCAACGCATTGACCTCTTCCAGGTTACCGAAGAAATTGGGCTGTGGAATCACCAGCGCGGTGAAATCACCCGGATCGTTGGGCAGCGAGTCGGGATCGATAATCCCGCTATTGCGATCGTAGTCGAGCTCTTCGAGCACGATGCCCTGATTGTGCACGATGGTGTGCGCCACCTTGCGATAGGACGGATGGACGGTGCGCGGCATCAGAATGCGTTTGGCTTTCGATTTACGATTGGCGCGCACGGCCATCAGAACCGCTTCAGCCAGCGACGAGGCACCGTCATACAACGAGGCATTGGAGACATCCATGCCGGTCAGACTGGCCATCATGGTCTGGTATTCATACAGCAGCTGCAGCGTGCCCTGGCTGGCTTCCGCCTGATACGGCGTATAGGCCGAATAGAACTCACCACGGGTGGTCAGTTCCCATACCGCCGCCGGAATATGATGTTCATAGGCCCCGGCGCCCAGGAAACACAGCGTGCGCGCATCCTGATCGGCGCGCTCGTGCATCAGCCGGGTGACTTCCATTTCATTGGTACTGGTCGGCACGTCCTGCAGCCCGGCACTGCGCAGGTTTTCCGGGATCTCGTCAAACAGCTGTTCGATGCTGTCGGCCCCGATGGCCTTGAGCATTTCAGCGATATCTTTTTCGGTATGGGGTATAAACGGCATTCTGTTTACCTGGTTACATCAAAGTTCAGTTTGAAGACGGATATTCAGTGTTCGTCTTCGGCTACGACCTCGGCATACGCATCGGCATCCATCAATGCATCATAGGCCCCTTCGTCTTCGGGCTTGAGCTTGAAGATCCAGCCATCACCATAGGGATCGTTATTGATGGTTTCCGGGGCATCGGCCAGTGCTTCGTTGCTTTCGATCACTTCACCGGCAATCGGGCAATAAACGTCCGAGGCGGCCTTGACCGATTCGATCACGGCACAGTCGTCGCTGTCTTTAAAACTGCTACCGACTTCCGGGACTTCGACGAACACCAGATCACCCAGCAGTTGCTGGGCATGATCGGTAATACCGACAACCAGCGTGCCGTCTTCTTCACGTTTGACCCACTCATGGGATTTGGTGAACCGCAGTTCCTGGGGAATATTGCTCATGATTTTTATCCTCTGAAATGTTCTGAATACTTAAACGTCGATACAGGCTTTGCCGTTACGCACAAACGGCGGCTTGACAACCCGGGCGGTCAACGGCTTACCGCGTACATCCACCTGGCAATGCGTGTCGACCGAGGCCGGAACCCGGGCAAAGGCGATCGACTTGCCCAGGGTCGGAGAAAAACTGCCGCTGGTGATTTCGCCGGCCTCATTGCCGTCGACAATCACCTTCTGATGATCGCGCAACACGCCGCGATCCTCGAGCACCAGCCCGACCAGCTTGTGTTTGACGCCGTCGGCCTTCTGTCTGGCAATGGCGGCGCGGCCAATAAAGTCCCGATCTTCCGGCTCCCAGGCCACGGTCCAGCTCAGGCCGGACTCCAGCGGCGTGGTGTTCTCATCCATATCATGGCCGTACAGATTCATGCCGGCTTCCAGACGCAGCGTATCGCGCGCACCCAGACCGGTCGGTTTGACACCGGCCTCGACCAGTTGTTGCCAGAAACCGGCCGCCTGATTCGCCGGCAGAATAATTTCATAGCCGTCCTCGCCGGTATAACCGGTGCGCGCGACCTTGAACTCGCCCAGCTCGCGCATGACAAACGGTTTCATGTCACCCAGTTTGTCGGCGGCCTCGCCCCCCAGCACCTGATGGGCCTTGTCGCGGGCATTGGGGCCCTGAACCGCGATCATCGCCATCTCGTCGCGCTCAGTGACGCTGACCTCGAAAGCGGCGGCCTGTTTTTCGATCCAGGCCAGATCCTTGTCGCGGGTCGCGGCGTTAACCACCATGCGGTAAAACGTATCATCCAGATAATAGACGATCAGATCGTCAATCACCCCGCCCTGCTCGTTGAGCATGCAGGTATACAGGGCCTTGCCGGCAGTCTTGAGCTTGTCGACATTGTTGGCCAGCAGATACTGCAAAAACGGTTTTACCTTTTCGCCGCTCAGATCGACGATGGTCATGTGCGAGACATCGAACATGCCCGCGTCACGGCGCACCTGATGATGCTCCTCGATCTGCGAGCCGTAGTTGATCGGCATGTCCCAGCCGCCAAAATCGACCATCTTGGCGTTGGCGCGAAGGTGTTCTTCGTATAGCGGAGTACGGTTACCCATAAGCCTGGTTACTCTTGAATCAGATAAAAAGAAAGAACAGAAAAATCAGTTCTGCTGTTCTTCGGCATGATAGGAAGAACGCACCATGGGGCCGGACTTGACCCAGCCAAAGCCCAGCGCCCGGGCCTGTTTGCCATAGTCGTCAAACTCGGCCGGCGACAGATAGCGCTTGACCGCCAGGTGATAGCGGCTGGGGCGCAGGTACTGACCGATGGCGATGCGGCTGACGCCGACCTCGCGCAGATCGCGCAATACCTGCAGCACTTCCTCGCGGCTTTCGCCGAGGCCGAGCATGATGGCGGACTTGGCTTCGACACCCGGCTGCAGAGCGGCCAGGCGCAGCATCTCCAGCGAGCGTTCATAACTGGAACCCTTGCGTACCTGTTTATACAGTGACGGGACTGTCTCCACGTTATGCCCCCAGACCATCTGCAGTTCGCTGCTCGGATGCACCGCCTGGCGCAGCGCGGCGTTCATAATCTCGATGGACTGTTCCTGACAGCGATGAAAATCGGGGGTCAGCAGCTCGACGCCGATCGCCGGCTTGTCGCGCCGCAGTGCCTTGACGGTTTCAGCATAGATGGTGGCACCGCCGTCGGCCATGTCGTCACGATTGACCGAGGTCAGAACCACGTAGTCGAGCCCCATGTCGCGCACAGCCGCGGCAATGCGCTCCGGCTCCTGATCGTCGAACCAGCCGGGACGGCCGGTCTTGACCGCGCAAAAACCGCAGGCGCGGGTGCAGGTATCGCCCAGCAGCATGAACGTGGCCGTGCCCTGGCTCCAGCACTCGCCGCGATTGGGACAACGGGCTTCCTCGCACACGGTGTGCAGGGTATTGCTGTGCACGCTGCGCGCTGTGTGGGAATAATTGACGTGATTACCGAGCGGCTGGCGAATCCACTGGGGCATACGCCCGGCATTCGGCTCGTGGGAGAAATCGAAAACTGGAATGACTTTATCGCTCATGGTGCCCGGTCAACCTTTAACTGGTGAAAATAAAAAAGGGCGAAACATAAGCAGTTAGCTGCTTTGTTTCGCCCCTCTGTCCTTTCACCTGAGAGCTTCAGCCCCTTCGGTGCCCCGCATATCGAGGTCTCTCCAGAGTCAGCCTTATTCCCCGCGGTCCTTTTGCCTGAGCGATTCCGGGCGGTTGCGCCTTCGGCGGCAGGTCAAGCCTGCACTCTCCCACAGGGTAGTGGCTTATAGTGTGATCTTAACGGGTTGAGCAAGAGAAGCCAAGGTGAATTTGGGGAAATACCGGTGATATTTATTGGGTCTTTGCAGTAGATAGTAATGGTGGAAGTAACGCGAAGGACGCAAAGACGCAAAGATCGCAGAGGTTTTTTAGTCGCTCATCTGGTTTGTTATTGCGACTTGATATCGCACAATTCTTTGATTACACATCAATAAATTAAGCCACCTGATGCGGGAAAATTCTCCAGGTACGGAAGTGTTACTCAAGAGATTACACAATATATTTTCTCTGCGTCCTTTGCGTCTTTGCGCCCTTTGCGTTTTTTTCCAGAGCGCCTGAAAAATCCCGCTCAGCGCTGTTTGACCGGGCGCATGAGGAACCAGAGCACCGGCAGGGTGCCGATGACCAGCATCAGGGCGGCGGGGGCCGCGTGTTCGAGCATTTCCTCGCTGGCTTCGATCCAGATGCGTACCGGCAGGGTGTCGAAGCCGGTCGGTCGCAGGATCAGGGTGGCGGGCAATTCCTTGAGGGTGTCGATGAACACCAGCACCCAGGCGCTGATCATGCCACCGCGGATCATCGGCAGTATGATGCGGCGCAGATTTTCGAAGGTCCCGGCGCCGAGACTGCGCGCGGCCTCTTCCATTGAGGGCGTCAGTTGCTGGGCCGCCGCTTCCTGGGCCTGGATGGCCAGCGGCAGAAAACGGATCAGCATGGCGATCACCAGCACCGCCAGGCTGCCGTAGAGAATATCCACCTGGCTCAGGACAAAGGCCAGGATGCCCAGCGCGATCACCGGCCCGGGCAGCACAAAGCCGACGCTGGAGACATGCAGATAGGTCTGACTCAACCAGCTGCGTTCCCGCGCGTGATAAAGCGCCACCGGCAACGCCACCACCACGGTCAGGCTCGCGGCCAGCACGCTGACCAGCAGCGAGTTCCCCACATAACCCCAGAACCGGTCGCTGATGAGATCCTGCATCCAGGCCTCCCAGCTCCAGATCAGCATCCAGAGAATCGGCAGGACAAAGGCAAACAGGGCGATCAGGCCCAGCCAGAACCAGATCGCGACGATCTCGAAGCGGGTGGCCCGACGGGCGGTATAGCGTTTGGCCTGCGCCGTGCCGTAGTAACGCTGCCGGTTACGAAAGAAGCGCTCCAGGATCAAAAACGTCAGGCTCAGGGAGACCAGCACCAGGGACAACCCGGCCGCCGCGTTGTAATCAAAGCGCCCGGTCATCTGCAGGTAAATACTCAGGGTAAACGTCTGATAACGCATCATGCTGACCGCGCCAAAATCGGACAGCACATGCAGCACCACCAGCGCCAGACCCGCGGCAATCGCCGGGCGCATCAACGGCAGATTAACCCGCCAGAAGACCTGGGCCGGGCGCGCCCCCTGAATGCGGGCCGCCTCTTCCAGGTTTTGCTGGGAGCGGGACAGGGAGTCCTGCACCAGCAAAAACACATAGGAAAAGCCGGCCAGAGTGAGAATAAAACCGACCCCCACTACATTGAAGAGATCCGGTATTGCCACCGCCTCGCCAAACAGCCATTGCCAGGCCTGGCCGATCCAGCCGTCATCATCGAACAGGGTGGTATAGATATGCGCAAACACATAGGTGGGTATGGTCAGGGGCAGGACCATCAACCAGATGGCAAGCCGCCGGCCCGGAAATTCCCGCCGGGTAATCCACCAGGCGGCGGAGACGCCCAGCACCATGCTGCCGACACCGACCAGTACCGACAGGGACAGGGTATTCCATAACAGCCCCGGCAACCGACTGCTCCACAGGCCGGCCCAGCCTTCACTGTCCAGCTGCAGACTGCTGTAGATGACAAACACCAGAGGAATCGCCGCCAGCAACACCACCAGTAGCGACAGGGCGCCGCGCAGGGTCAGGCGGGTGTTAAACAGCGGCAGAGTAACGGTTTGTGTGGCACTCAAATCGGCGATCTTCAAACAGGCTGGATTAAATTAAGTTGCCGCCCGGGATACCGGGCAGCCGGATAAAAACAGCTGTCGCGCTAACGGCGATCCGTTACCGCAAGGCTAACCGAATTACGGCATGCCGACTTCTTCGATCAGATCCAGCGTGGCATTGCGCATTTCCCCCAGACGCGCCATTGGCACATCGGCCACCTTGTAGGAATCCAGCGGCGGCACTTCATCGGCAGCCGGGACACCCGGACGCGTCGGATATTCCCGATTGACCTCGGCGAACAGCTTCTGGCCCTGTTCGGAAGCGGCAAAGGCCACGAATTTTTCCGCCGCCTCGACTTTCTGGCTGTGGCGACTCATGGCAATACCAGCCACGTTCCAGGCCACGCCCATGCCGTCTTTACCCTGGTCCGGAATAATCACCTTCAGGGGCGCGTCAGGATGCTGATCCAGATGGCGATAGATGTAATAGTGATTGACCAGCCCGATCGCCTTTTTACCGTCCGCAACCGCGTTAACAATCTTGCTGTGCTTGTTAAACACGCTGCCATCCACATTATCCTTCATGCCCTGCAGCCAGTCACCGGTGACCTCTTCGCCCGCCGCCAGCATGTAGACGGTCACCCCGGCGATATAGCTTTCGTTGCCGCTGTGGGTGATGGCCAGCTTGCCTTCCAGGCGCGGATCGGCCAGATCAAACACCGATTTGACGAAGTCTGTTTCCGACTGTTCGCTGTTGGCGACCAGCATCCGGGCCCGCGCCGAGAGTCCCAGCCAGGTGTTATCCGGCGCCCGGAAGTTGGCGGGAATCACACCGGCGATCGACTCGGGAACCGGCCGAAACAGTCCCATCTCGCTGCCTTTTTGCAGATTGCCGGCATCGTTGCTGATATACAGATCCGCGTCGGTCCGCGCGCCTTCCAGTCTGAGCTTGTTCAGCAAGGTGGTGGATCCCCCGGCATGCAGCAGCACCTGGATGCCGGTCTCTTTTTCAAACGCCTCGACCACCGGCTTGACGAATTTGTCCGAGCGGCCGGAGTAGATCACCAGCGGATCGGCCGCCAGTGCCTGCAGGGAGAAAAGCCCTGCTAAAAATACGAGTAAAAGACGTGATTTCATAATTCTCCCACCTATATATAAATAGAATGCCTGTTTATTTGAATGATAATAATTATCATTTGCAAAAGCAACAGGCATCGATTCGGGAACAGCGAAAAATCCTGGCTGCAACACGCATAACGGCCCGGGCGGCCGGTAAACCCTGTCAGTCTCCGATATGGCGAACCAGTGAGCGAAAGGTCAAACCCTGCACCACAACGGCAAACAACAGAACAACCGCACTCACCAGTACCAGCGCCTCGCGCGCCTCGCCGGGCGGCAGAGACAACACCAGCGCAATACTGATTCCTCCGCGCACGCCACCCCAGGTCATGATCTGAACCGAACCCGGTGCCTGGGCGCGAAAACGGCGCAATACGGTGACCGGTAAGCCCATGGCGATAAAACGGCCCAGCAACACCAGCGGCAGAATCGCCAGCGCCGCCAGCAGGTATTCCATGCGAAAACCGGGCAGCATCACTTCCAGGGCGAGCAGAACGAACAATGCCGCGCTAACCAGCCCGCCGATCAACTCCCAGAAATCGTGCAAATGCCGGCGCGACTTCTCGCTCATGGCCAGTAAAGTGCCATGATTGCCCAGCACGAGCCCGGCGGCCAGCAAGGTCAACGGCCCGGACAACGCCCCGTGCCCGGCCAGTACCAGCGCCCCGGCCACCAGCGCCAGCAGAATCAGCACTTCCACCTGGTAATGGTCCACATGCCGTAACAGGCGATAAGCCGCCAGTCCGATAAGCAGGCCGAACAACAGGCTGCCCCCCACCTGCCAGAGTACCCGATCAGTTATCGCCATCCCGCCGGGCGCAACCATGGCCATCAGCAACACGAACAGCACCACCGCCAGGCCGCCGGCAAGCACCGACTCACCCGCCATGCGATGCTGCAACTCGGGCGCAACACGAACCCGCGTCAACAAACCCCGCACCAGCACCGGATCGGTCGGTGCGATCAACGCACCGAACAACAAACCGTATAGCCAGGGTAAGGTGATGCCGAGACCGGCCAGAATGATCCAGCCAAGCGTCCCGACCAGGAACACCGACACGCCCACACCCAGGATAACCAGTGCCAGAACGACCCAGGTTTGTCTGGCCAGATCCGCCAGATTCAGGCGCAGGGCGCCGGCAAACAACAACAGGCCCAGCAACCCCGACACCAGCGGTTCATACACCGCATGCCCCCGCAGCCAGAGCTGCGCCTGCACCGCCGGCCCGCCCGCCTCGGTCCCGATCCCCAGCGCCAACGACCACAACAAGGCCATCAGCACCAGTCCCAGCATGATCGGCAAGCGCAGATAGCGTTCATTCAAAAACGCAAACCCCGCCATCAGCACCAGCAACACCGCGGCAATATCAAGGGGATCCATAAGCGATCACAAATTCGTATGATAGATAAGGATATTAAGGGTTTACAAAGGCTTTGCAAAGCCGGGCCGGCAGAATTTAGCACCCGTCGATTATCAGATTAACTGGAAAATAACGCAGAGTTCGCAGAGGCGCAAAGACGCAGAGGAGAACGATACAAGAACTTCCTTATCGCTCGAAAGTAGCATCACAGTGCGGTAAATTCTGTTCTTCTATGCGGGGCACCGTACATTTCAGAGCCCATATACTGATGCAACAACCCGGGTTCACACAGGCTACGCCAACATGACTCACAAACCGACTTACCACGAAGACACGAAGCAACGAAGTAATAACCACTTACTATTTTTCTTCGTGTCTTCGCGACTTCGTGGTGAAAACGACTCTGACAGGCACCAGCTATACTTCTCCGCGACTCTGCGCCTCTGCGAACTCCGCGGTTCTTCCCAGAAGCCCATATACCGATATGATCGCTTGAAGTCATGCAGGCTTCGCCAACGAGATCGTCAGGACCAGTACCTAGCACCTAGCACCTGTTACCTAGTCACTGCCCGAAGGGCCACCCATCGCCTGGCGCATGATGATTTTCTTGAGCGGGGCAAGGCGATCGGTGAGATTCAGCCCGCTGTTGCGTAACCAGCGCAACGGCCCCCACTGACTGCCGAACAGGCGTTTGAAGCCGTCCATGGTCATTAACATGGCCCGGTTGTCGGCACGACGCCAGCGCTCGTAACGGCGCAGTATCGGCAAACTACCAATATCTTTGTGTTGCTGTTGCGCCTCGCGGATCACCTGCGCCAGGGAGTCGGCATCGGCAAACCCGAGGTTGACGCCCTGCCCGGCCAGCGGATGAATGGTGTGCGCCGCATCCCCCACCAGCGCCAGACGCGGCCGGATGTAATGTTCGGTCTCGAAAAAACGCAGCGGGAACACGGCGCGCGGCCCGCAGATTTCGATCGCCCCGAGGGTATAATCGAATGCGGCGGCCAGCTGCTCGCAAAAAGCGGCGTCGTCCATCGCTTGCAGTTGCTGCGCCTGTTGTGGCGAGGTGGACCAGACAATCGAACTGTATCCGTCGCTCAACGGCAAAAACGCCAGCGGCCCGTCGGGCATGAAACGTTGCCAGGCCGTCTCGCGATGAAACTGTTCGGTTTTCACGTACGTGACCAGCGCGGCCTGATCGTAATCCCAGCCACGCACGCCGATACCGACCTGGCGACGTACCCATGAATTGCCGCCGTCGGCACCGACCAGCAACTTCGCCGTCAACGGTTCACCCGCTTCCAGGCTCAGGCGCACCTGTTGGTCGTCGAATTCGATCGCCGCCGGGGTCACCGGGGCCAGATAATCGATATTGTCTGCTTCAGCGATTTGCCGATGCAGACTTTTTATCAGAACACGGTTCTCGACAATGTGCCCCAGCGTCGCCTCGCCCAGTTCCGCACTGTCGAAATGAATCACGCCATCGCCGCTGGCATCCCAGACATGCATCTCGCGAAACGGACTGACCCGCTCGCCGTGATCACCGGGCCAGGCATCCAACTGTTGTAAAAATGCTTCGCTGGCGCGAGTGATGGCACTGACCCGCAGATCGAAGCCGTCGTCCGGCCAGTCAGCCTCGAAGCGCTGCGCATCGAGCAGCGCAATCCGCAACGGGGTATCGGCCAGGGCACAGGCCAGGCTGGCGCCGACCATGCTGCCGCCGACGATGATCAGATCATAATCGCGGCTCACAGTTTCAATCCCCGGGCCAGGCGCGGCAGCTTGCCGACATAACCCATGGCATGTCGCACCAGCTGTTTTTTCAGCGGCGGCAGAATATCCAGCAGCGTCAGCCCCAGATTGCGCGCCACCGCCAGCGGCAGAACGTTATTGGAAAACAGGCGCACCAGGCCGTCCGTCGCCAGCGAGGTTTGCAGATGATCCCGTCGGCGCCACCGGGCGTAACGCTGCAGCACACTCAGCTCGCCGAGGTCTTCCTGTTGCGTCAGCGCCTCGGACAGCACCTGGGACAACACCGCCACGTCGCGCAAGCCGAGGTTGAAGCCCTGCCCGGCCACCGGATGCAGGGTATGCGCGGCATTGCCGATCACCGCCAGGCGCGGACGCACATGCTCGCGGGTTTGCAAAAATTTCAACGGATAGAGATGCCGTTGGCTGGCGCGGGTAAAGTGCCCGGCCCGCTCACCAAAGCGTTCCTGCAGTTGTGACAAAAAGGTGGCATCGTCCCATGCCTGTACCGCGTCGACCTGATCCGGTTTGAGGGTCCAGACCAGGGCGAAGGCATTGTCGTTGCCCTGCTCATCGCACATGGGCAACAGGGCCATCGGGCCACTGTCGGTAAAGCGTTCGTAGGCAATGTTGCGATGCGGCCGATCGACGGCCACGTTGCTGATCAGCGCCGACTGATGATAATCCAGCGTGAAGGTGGCAATCCCGCTGTCGTTACGAATAAACGAATCCCCGCCATCGGCGGCCACCACCAGCGCCGCGCTAACCTCGCGCAGCTCGCCGTCCTGGTTTAAAACCACCTTCGCGTGCGTCGGCGCAAACTGGACGGCCTTGACGCTGGCCGGGCAGAGCAGCGTGACGTTGGCCTGCTGTTCGAGTTGCCGGGACAGCGCCTGGCCCAGCACCCGGATCTCGGCCACATAGCCCATCGCTGCCAGTCCCTGTTCAGCAGCATCCAGGTGCGCACTGCCGGCATGGCCCCGATCGGAGACATAAATCTCCCGAATCGGTGTCACCCCCTGCGCTTCGATCGCCGACCATACCCCCATGGCGTTAAATATCTGTTGCGAACCGTAAGCCAGCGCGACAGTGCGCGCGTCGAAACCGGGATGCTGTTGTGTATCATTGAAAGGATGCGACTCGACCACCGCGATACGCAGCGGCGTGTCGGCCAGCGCACAGGCCAGGCTGGCGCCGACCAGGCCGCCGCCGACGATGATCAGATCAAATTCGTTCGGGTTCGGTGCGCTCATTCAGTCATCAATGCCTCGATCTCGTCGGGATCCTTGGGGACATCGCGGGTCAGTACCTCGCACCCCTCTTTGGTCACCAGCACATCATCCTCGATGCGAATCCCGATGTTGTGCCATTTTTTGGCCACCTCGCTGTGACGCGCCGAGATATACAGGCCCGGCTCGATGGTCAGGGTCATGCCCGGCTCCAGCACACGCCATTCGGTATCCACCTTGTAGTCGCCCACATCGTGCACATCCATACCCAGCCAGTGGCCGGTACGGTGCATGTAATACGGCTTGTAGGCCTGGTCCTCGAGCAGTTTTTTCAGGCCGCCTTTTAGAATCCCCACATCCTTGAGCCCCTGCGTGAGCACCTTCACCGCCGCTTCATGCGGATCGTTCCAGTGATTGCCCGGTTTGACCTGTTCGATCGCCGCGTACTGGGCTTCCAGGACAATATCGTACAGGGTCCGTTGTGCCTTGCTGTATTTGCCGTTAACCGGGAAGGTACGCGAGATATCCGCCGCGTAATAATCATACTCGGCGCCGGCGTCGATCAGCAGCAAATCGCCGTCATTCAAGGTCGAATAGTTTTCGATGTAATGCAGAATACACCCGTTGGCGCCGCCGCCGACGATGGACGGGTAAGCCGGAAACCGCGCCCCCTGTTGCATGAAGGTGTGCAACAGCTCGGCCTCGATCTGGTATTCATACAGCCCCGGCTTGCAGCTTTGCATGGCACGAATATGTGCCCGGGCGGAGATTTGGGCCGCCCTGCGCATTGCCTTGATCTCCTGGCTGCTCTTGTACAGACGCATGTCGTGCAGGTGATGTTCCAGCGAGACAAACTCGCCCGGGGTATGAATGCCCGCGCGGGACTGTTTGCGCAGGCGATTGACCCAGCCGATCAGGCGCTGATCGAAATCGGGGCTGGCGCCCATGGTATAAAACACCCGTTCCTTGTTCTCCAGCAGCCCCGGCAGAATGTCGTCGATATCATCGATGGGAAACGAATCATCCGCCTTGTAGCGTTCCACCGCCCCTTCCTGACCGGCACGCGGCCCGTTCCAGACTTCCATGTCAAGATCGTTCTCACGGCAGAACAGAATATACTCGCCATGCTCGCGCCCCGGCACCAGCACCACCACCGCCTCCGGCTCGGGAAAACCGGTCAGATAATAGAAGTCGCTGTCCTGGCGATAATGAAACTCCGTATCGCGATTGCGCATCCGCTGCGGCGCCGCCGGCAAAATCGCCACCGAATCGGGCCCCATCAGCTCCATCAGGTGCTTGCGGCGTTTGGTAAATTCCTGAGCATTCATAAATATAGTTACAAGTAGTCAGTTAGCAGTTATCAGTTTCAGTAACGAGGGACGAGGTACGAGTGACGAGGAAAAGCATCAAGGCCACAGGTTGTAGGAGCGCCTCTGGCGCGACAGGCCGTGCGGTCGGCAGGATCTATCGCGGCGCAGCCGCTCCTACGAACCTTCGGTTTTACCGTCCTCGTCACTCGTACCTCGTCCCTCGGCCCTTTGTTTTAATGTATCGACCCCTCGCCGGCTTTGGCGTACTGGCGCCGAAACTCCTCACGAAACAGCAACACCCCCATGCGCAGGTATTCGACCAGTTCGGCATAGGCGGCTTCGTCTTCGCCGTCGTCTTCCAGTTCATAACCTTCGGCGCGGGACATTTCCAGCATGTCCTGGATAATTTCGGGCAGCTCACCGGGCAGGTTTTCCGGTTGCTGGACTCCGCCGGCGGCCAGGCCGGTCAAAAAACCCTGGCACCAGTGTCCCAGCGCTTCCACCCGAACCGCCAGGGCGGCCTCGTCGTGGGGTAATAATAAATGGAAGTCGAACTGTTCGCTGTCGAACTGTTTGCGGGTCTCCTCGAACAGGGTCAACAACGATTCGGGAGTCGGCGCCAGGGCATCCCGGCTCGGGCCGGTGAGCACCATGGCCAGCCAGCTGTCGACGTCCAGCCCCTGAATGGTGCAGAACATGGCGCACAACAGGCCGTGGCTTTCCGCCGGATCGGTATCGGCGCCCTGGGCATGCAGGGCGTCGGCCACCAGGTCAAAATCGGGAAGTGATTCGGTCATCTATATAGGTATACGGCAGCTGAAATCGAGAGGATAAGCCATTTGCCCCATCAGCAACAGTCACAACGGCCAAATGGCGGTTTTTGGCGGCACGGGCCCGTTGACCCTGCCCGGCCGCCGCTCTATATTGAGCCATAGACTGAATTTGCGTCCCGAATCAGCGATAACAACGACTTATAAGTGATATTTGATGGACGAACTGGACCTGAAAAAGCTTGAAACCCGCGTCGATGACCTTATCAAGGCAGTAGACCGCTTGCAGCAGGAAAATAAAACCCTGCGCGACAGCCAGACAAATCTGATGTCGGAGCGCAACCAGCTGGTGGAGAAAACCGAGCTGGCGCGTAGCCGGGTCGAGGCGATGATCGAGAAACTCAAGGCGATGGAAAATGAGTGAAAAGCCGGCCAACACGGTCACCGTGCATATCCTGGACAAGGAGTACCTGATCGCCTGTCCGGAAGACGAAAAGCACGATCTGATGCGCTCGGCCGATTACCTGGACATGAAAATGCGCGAGATCCGCGACAGCGGCAAGATCATCGGCACCGATCGCATTGCTGTGATGGCCGCGTTAAATATCTCTCATGAGCTACTGACACAGTCCGGCCCCGACAGCAAAATGGACAGTGATGTCAGTGGCCGCATCAAGGGCATTCAGGACAAGATCGAGGATGCCCTGTTCAAAACCCGGCAGATGGAAATCTGACGCCGGTAACCGAGTCAATGGGCGTCCCCTGCGGTATGCGTGAGTCGATCGGGATATTCTTGAGCCGATAAACACATCCCCGGGAGCCGAACTCCGGTGTTGTGTGCAAGTCCGGCCCGACCGGAAAGCCTGATACGCCGGAAGACGCTCCCACCTTGAACCCCTGGTTCAAGACGAAGATCACCACGGTACAGGCGGGGGCGCGCCCACCCTATCAACAAGGCGTCCTTCGGACGCAGGGACGAGGTACCAGGGACGAGTGACGAGGAAGATCAAAACCCGGTCCAAATGATCTGCGCCTGCGTTAGCTTCTTCCCGACTTCCGACTCCCGACTCCCGCACTCAGCACTCAGAACTCAGAACTCAGCACTTTCAATGTTTTCGGTGGTTAAACTCCCCAATCCACGACTGCCCCCATCGGGTGACATAAATTGTTGAAAATATTAATATCACACCATGACTGATCGAAAATCCCTGCGCTTTAGCATGCGCGATAAACGCCGCGCGCTCTCGGCCGACGAACGGCGTGAAGCGTCGTTGTCCCTGTCCGAACAGCTTGCCGCGCACCGTCTGTTTCATCTGGCGCAACGCATCGCCTTTTACCTGCCCAACGACGGGGAGATCGATCTCACCTGGCTGCTGGAATACGCCTGGCAACGGAACAAGCAGTGCTATCTGCCGGTACTGGGCCCGCGCAATAGCCGACGCATGTGGTTTTTGCCCTATCACCCGGATACACAACTGATTCCCAACCGCTTCGGCATTCCCGAACCGGCACACAGCCGCCGCGATCGGCTGTTCAGCCCCATGTCGCTGGATCTGGTATTGATGCCGCTGGTGGCTTTCGATCACCAGGGCAACCGCGTCGGCATGGGCGGCGGGTTTTACGATCGAACCTTCGGTTTTCGCCGTTACCGGCGGCACTGGCAACGTCCCTGGCTGGTGGGCACCGCCTACGCGTTTCAGCAGGTCGAACAGATCGACTCGGCCATCTGGGACGTGCCACTGGACGGCATCGCCACCGAGCAGGGGCTGCTCCGGTTTCAGCCGGCGATCGGCGTCTGATCCCGCCGGGCACGCCCCTCTGAACGATTTATGAAATAATCCGGCCACGTTCCAAGAGGAGATCCGCATGAATTACTGGCTGATGAAATCCGAACCCGATGTTTTCGGCATCGATGACCTGGCCGCGATGCCGCGCAAGACCGATCACTGGGACGGCGTACGCAACTACCAGGCCCGCAACATGATGCGCGACGAGATGAAAAAAGGCGATCAGGTCTTCTTCTACCATTCCAACTGCAAGGAGCCGGGAATCGTCGGTATCGCAGAGGTGGTAAAGGAAGGCTACCCCGATCACACGGCCTGGGACCCGAAATCCAACTACTACGACCCCAAGAGTGACCCGGAAAATCCGCGCTGGTACATGGTCAACATCAAGTTCGTGCGCAAATTCGCCCGTACCGTCACCCTGCAGGAGATGAAACAGGAGAAAGCCCTGGAAGGGATGAAGCTGCTGCAGCGCGGTAATCGCCTCTCGGTCATGCCGGTCGACAAAAAACACTGGCAACATATCCTGAAAATGGAAAAACGCTGACCCCTCACGCCGGATCGCACGTTGATCAAGCGGCCTGCGGGCCGCTTTTTTGTTACAGGGCCGCTGAACAACGCAATCGGCCCACCTGATCCGCCGTTAACGAGCCGATCCAGGCCGTTTCAACCGATCCAGGCGATCAAAAATTGCATCATGCAATAAATTTTTTGCGTCATCGGGGCGACAATCGCGATCCGATCCCCTTATCCCGGCTTCACAGCAAACGATCAACCGCCCATCAAGACACTCATCAGCCCTTGTTCAGCACAAACAGCCGTTCCATCGCGGTCCATCACTAAAAAATAAACCGATAAAGCGCAATTTTCTTGTTCAGAAGCCGTGTCGGCTTCACTCACGGGCGGTTATTACGATGCAATCGCTGTGGATCATTGAAAAAATTTAACTCACACGGCCTGTCAGAGACGTTCACAAGTCCTCTTGCGCCAAATTTTGCAATATCGAATGCCAAAATCAGTGACAACCGCGTCGATCAAAGCACTCAACCGCTATCGAAGCCGGTATAAACGCCCTGATGCAAGCCGATCAGTGCCGCGATACGCCGATCCAACGCAACAAAAACCCGAATACTTGCTTAATCCCCCCTTCACCGGCAAAATTTTTCTTCGCCAGCGCAAAAAAATTAAAAAAATTTTCTTCGCGGTCGTTATAAAACAGGAAATCTGGCGTATCGAAGCCAAAATTCATACAATACAAGCGCTAACAGCAAAAAATTAATTTGCATTACTAGCATTTTTATTTTAGTTGGCTATACTCTGCTAAACTCAGTGCTCAACTCGGAGGGTTGTTAACTATGGCAACGAAGAAAAAAGCCAAGAAGAAAGTCGCGAAGAAGAAAACCGCTTCTCGCAAAAAAGTAGCGAAGAAAAAAGTCGCTAAGAAACGGGCAGCCAAGAAGAAGACCGCTGCCAAAAAGAAAACCAAGAAAAAGGCTAAGAAGAAAGTAGCCAAGAAGAAGGCGAAGAAAAAAGTCGCCAAGAAAAAGGCCAAAAAGAAGGCTAAGAAGAAAGTAGCCAAGAAAAAGGCCAAGAAGAAGGCCAAGAAGAAAGTAGCCAAGAAAAAGGCCAAGAAGAAGGCCAAGAAGAAAGTAGCCAAGAAAAAGGCGAAAAAGAAAGTCGCCAAGAAGAAGACCAAGAAGAAAACAGCCCGTCGCAAGAAAAAATAAGCGACACCGGCTGTAGAACGGGAGAAATCCCGCAAAATCGGGGGTTACCGGCGACGGTAGCCCCCTTTTTTTTTGGCCGCAGGCCAAAAAAAGGGCCGAGTTACGAGGGACGAGTGACGAGGAAATGAAAAGTAGCAGGTTCGGGCATCTGTGGGAGCGCCTCCGGCGCGAGAGATCCGTGCCAAACGGCAAAGACCATCGCGGCGTAGCCGCTCCTACGATCAACGAGGCTGTGTGCAGATTTTCCTCGTCACTCGTCCCTCGTACCTCGTCACTGCCCTGTTCCTGAAAGGAACAGGACGTTGGCCGGATTATCGGTCTCATCCCAATAGCGATAGCCGATCTCGTCGAGGAAGCGCTGCAGCATGGGCTCCTCGTCGGGCGGGACCTGCATGCCGACCAGGACGCGGCCGTAGTCGGCGCCGTGGTTGCGGTAGCATGTAGGCCGGACATAGCGAAGCGGTGTCCGGCAACCGGAGTGCCCGATACCGCTTTGCTATATCGGGCCTACGATTTCGGCTGGTGCGATGTTTTCCTCGTCACTCGTACCTCGTACCTCGTCACTGCCCTGTTCCTGAAAGGAACAGGGCATTAGCGGGATTATCCGTCTCATCCCAGTAGCGATAGCCGATCTCGTCGAGGAAGCGCTGCAGC